>JAQVBD010000085.1 GCA_028690485.1 Endomicrobiaceae bacterium | reverse complement strand
TTTTGAATTCCATAAAATATCTAAGATTTAATATTTCTTTTGTATTTTCTTCGATTGGAATTTCATTTAGTGGTGGTATTGTTTTAAATTCATATGTTACTGACGGATAAATCAAAACTTAATCTACCCCTTTTCTTTTTTAATGACTATAGCACAATTGGATGAATTAATATCACATCTATTTTTACATGTTGATTCTAAATCACATTCATCACAGCAAACGTGTCTACCTTCATAACATGTATTAGGACATGCCCTGGTATACTTATCTTTGAATTTGATCTCCTCCTCAAAGTAATTATCTTTATTTACGGAACAAATATCACAAATAGAGGAGTTTGATCTTGAAAATTTACATAGAAAACAATCTTTACTCTTACTTCTTGATTTTACTTCTCGATATACATTACCAATAAAAGCATCTAAATCAATATAATCATTTTCCCAACTATTTATATTATATACATCATAAGATGAATGAAAAGAATATTTTGCTCTATTTTCATCATCTACTGTAACACCATTGATAAATTCAATATATGATAAATTTAAATCTTTAAATTCAATAATGGACATCAACAAATCTTCAATAAATATATATAATTTATCTTCTTCTACATATAAATAATACCATTCATTATTATTATTTGCTAATTTTCTAAATTTATTTTTAACTTCTAACATTATTTTTTCAACATTTCTAGGCTCTCTGTTTGGTGCTTGTTCGAATATTTGACCTGCCACACAATATATCAAATCAGTCTCCGTTACTAATATTGTTTTCTTTCTCATTATTAATCTACTCCTTTTAATATTTGTTATTATATATTATATCATATATACTGTTAGTTGTCAATGTTTAATATTTAATTTTATTCCATTCTTTAATACAATTATTTAAAGCCTTATCAAAATCAATATCGTCATATGTAACTTGATTATCACAAGCATGATGACAATATATTTTTGCATGCCATAACTTTTCCCCATTTTTCCAGATATTTTCTACCTCTATTGTTGGGAATTCAGAACATCTCTTACAAACATTAACATTTTCAATCAAATAAATCACTCTCTCTTTTTTATGTACTCTTTAACTTTTATATATATTATTAAAACAATAAGCAAATTAACAGTAGAAGTAAAAATATGGTTTCTACATTATTAATTAGAAACGGATGTGTACTAATAGTGAATCTCAACAAATTTAAATTCATAACGAAACTTGAAAATAATTATGATTCAAACCCTTCCTACTGCTCTCACTGTGGTAAGCCTCTGACCTTCAAGAAATTTTATAAACAATTCGAATTTGAAAAGAAATTTTGTTGTAAAAAATGTGCTAGTCAATATCCAGAAGTTGAAGTCAATAAATTTTCATCTGAAACAGAAAAAACTATATATGCATTTTTATCATTAACGTTACCACAATATAATATTAGACATAATATAACTGATATATTTCCACCATATGAAATAGATATGTGTATAGAAACAGAACATTTCCCCGTGTTTCTAGAATTTAATGGCACACTACATTATCCACGCAAGAATGGTTATTTAACTAAATCGACAGTTAAACATCAAATAAATGATAAAATTAAAAAAATAGAAATATGTAAAAATAGACAACAAAAAATGATACGTTTATGGAGTTCTTCTGGTTTATATTCTAAACCTGAAATTTTTGAAGAATGTTTAAATTTAGTATTAGATAGTATTAACTATTTAATTAAAGCTAACAATGATTATGGTCAATGTATAGATGTAGTATATACCGGTAAAGATATTTATCGATATAAAGAAAAATTCAAAGATGATATAATAGAAGAAGATTTAGACTAATCTAAACCTTCTTCATTTTTTAAAATTTATAATTGCTTCTATTTTTATATTTACTCTTTATAGTAGTTTTTCCTTTAGAGTTAATATACAGTATTTCTGTTCTTATTCCACAACTCTTTACCAGTTGTTCAAAATCATCAGTTTTATCAGCAGTACCATAAACAATCGTTACATAATTTTTTTCTTTAAGTTTCAGAAGTTTGTTTCTTAATTCTTCTGAAACCTCTGGTGCTTCTTTTACTACTATCTCCAAGTCAGGTTTCTTTGCATAATCTAGTCCTCTGAATTCAAAACTATAACAAACTCTCTTTGTATCATAATTAAGCTTCATCATTCCGCCATTGGGACTACTAGTTTTTCTACTACTAGAACTTTCAACCCATTTTTTATTCTTCTTTAAACTATTATACAATCTAATATGTGATGTACGTATAAATAGTTTATTTCCTTCTTCAATGTACATCTCTGCTATAGCTTCATTAATCTTAGTACCTAAATTAAGATTCTGATAATCTGGTAAAACAACTAATCTATGTACTCTGTATGCATATTTAATAGTTCCAGATGGTATTGGTAGTATACTGTTCATAGCTACCAATGTATCTCCCCAATAAATTAGAAATAGTCTAGCCGCTTTGTTTAGACTTGCTGAGAGATAATGATGTTTTTTAAAAATGCCCCAGCAATCTTTGTCTTTGGTTTCGTAGATGCTGAGGCAGATTGAAAATCCAGGTCTGCGTTCCTGCAATCATAAACTTTTTCTGTGTCTAAATCTATTACAAAGTCTGGTTTAAGATAGTTAATATAATCTTTATGACAACTACAAAAAACAATATTATGTAGTTTGTTTTTATCAATAAATCTTTTTATTCCATTACAAGTTGACTTAGCCACCTGTCTATCTATAGTTGATGTCCACTCATCAAATATAGCGTAATTATCTATATTCAATGCTACATCTGCACGAAATCCTTCACCTACTGACAACACTCGTCTAGGTCTTACCCATACCGGTATACTATTTAGTCCTACCGCTGATAGCCTTTCCACAGCAGTATCTGGGTCTTTAAAATTACTGATAATAGCTTTATCATGACTATAACTATTATATTCTGATGTATGATATCTGTCATCTTTCATAAATTCTTTTAACAATGTTGATTTCCCTGAACCTGAGGCACCAGTGATTACCAACATTTTAAAATCAATGTTTTTTATTTGTTCAGGTAATTCATATGGATAAACTTTAGATTCACCATTAAAGTCATAATCAAAACATTCTTCAGCTTTTGCTGTAAACTCATCTAGCTGTACTCTTGTTATAATAGGTTCTGATTGATGTTTTACTTCACAAAATATTGGGCAATCAGTATATTCCATGATTTCTCCTTCATTCATATAGTGTGTTAATCTTTTACACCATGTGCTTCTTCAACTTTATCTATTATATCATATACTTCTTCTTTTGTCAAGTCTAATACAATCTCAGTACCATCATTTTCATCTTTAAATTCATAAAAAACTAAAGTTATATTCTCATTATCTTTAAAAATATCGTATTTATAGTAATTTTCATTTACTATGATAGCGTCTGAACTAATTGAATCAAAACTACTAATTGTGATTGCGTAGACAAGACTAGATATAAAATGATGATTTGAATTAATATAAAAATCTTTGTCCCCAATTGTAACGATATCTATATCGTTGTTATATCGTTGTACATTTATTGCAACGATACTATTAATCGAATCAGCTGATATTATATTTTTTGGCATAAAAAGCATCATTAGTACTATAACATAAAGTATAGCTATTCTTTTCATTCCTTTTTTCCTTCTTTCATTTAACGATATTTTTTATTGTCTTCTTTAAATTTACGTAGTTTATTTTTTCCTTTTGATATGTCTTGCATAACTTTGCCTAGTACTGCATTGGTTATTTCAATATCATCATCATAACCAAAATCGTCTTCATCATAAATATAATCGTAATTGTTCTGTTGCAATTTAATTCTTACTTACTCCTCTCATATAAGTTTAACTAAAACTCTAAAATGATAACATTGTATATTGTATCCACCAGCTGATATAAATCTCCGCTTCTCACTAACTATATTATATCATACTTTACGTAATATGTCAATAGACTTAATATTCTGAATTTTCTATTCTAAATTGTGGATTAAAAACAGTATAATCTAAATCATTTATTAAATCTCTTAAATTATTATAATCTTTAACTGTATATAAATTATCATCATCACTTAGAATATGATTAAAATACTTATAAAATAATAATAATTCTTGTAATATTTCA
>JAQVBD010000084.1 GCA_028690485.1 Endomicrobiaceae bacterium | reverse complement strand
AGGATAGCTTAAATAAAATACTACATTTGAATATGGAAAATTTTCTTAATTTATAATAGGAACTAAAATGTTTAAAAAACTATCTGTTATTTTGTCATTATTTTTAATGTTTTCTGTTGTTTCATGTGCAAAAAAAGAAATACCAAATTTACAAAAAACAATTATATGTTTTGGTGACAGTCTAACTGAAGGCAAAGGTGCAAATCCCGGTGAAACTTATCCTGATTTTTTACAAAAAATGACAAATATCCCTGTTATAAATCTTGGAGTTAGCGGGAACACATCAATGCAAGGTTTATTAAGAATTGATGAGGTTGTAAATCAAAAAGCTTTTCTAATCTTAGTTGAATTTGGAGCAAATGATTTTTTTAAAAAAATTCCTATGCAAGAAACAAAACAATCTATTGAAAAAATAGTTGATAAATTACAAGCTACCGGTGCGACTGTTGTTCTTGTTTCTACAGAAGATACTCAGTTACCAGACTTATATAATACTTTAAAGAAAATATCTAAAGATAAAAAAACAAACTTCATTGATGGAATGTTAAATGATATTTGGGACAACAGATCATTATTTTCAGATAATTTACATCCTAACTCAAATGGATACAAGATAGTAGCAGAAAAAATATTCGAAAAAATTCTTCCTCTTATAAATAATTGAATAATTTTTGCAAAAAGTATATAATAAGTGAAATTTATTTTGGTGGATTTTATGTTTAAAATAGTATCAAAAAAATTATTATCATTTAATATAAAAAATTATGAAGTTGAAGCGCCTGATATTGCTAAAAATGCAAAATCGGGGCAATTTATAATTTTAAGACTTCACGAAAAAGGCGAAAGAATTCCTCTTACCATAGCCGGAAAAAACAAAGAAAAAGGCACCATAAATATTATTTTCCAAGAAGCCGGTAAAACCACCACAGAATTAGGCACTTTAAATATTGGCGACTGTATAAGAGATATAGTCGGCCCTCTTGGGCAACCTACAGAAATAGAAAAGTTTGGCACTGTTATAGCAGTTGCCGGCGGTGTCGGTACAGCTGAAGTATTACCTGTAATAAAAGATTTGTTATCAGCCGGCAATAGAGTAATAACTATCGTTGGTGCAAGAAATAAAGATTTATTAATATTAGAAGATGAATTAAGAGCAAATTCTACAGAACTTTTAATAGCTACTAATGATGGTTCTTATGGTATAAAAGGTTTTGTTACAAATATTTTATCAGATATAATTGCTAAAGAAAAAGTTGATATAGTTTATGCTATTGGACCTGTTCCAATGATGAAAGCAGTGTCTAATATGACAAAAGAGCTTAATATAAAAACATTAGTTTCGTTAAATCCAATAATGGTTGATGGAACCGGTATGTGTGGCGCATGCAGAGTTAGTATTAATAATGAAATTAAGTTTGCTTGTGTAGATGGTCCTGAATTTAATGCACATCAAGTTAATTGGGATGAATTAATTTCAAGACTTTCTCTTTTTAAAGAACATGAAAGTATATCTTTTGAAAATTTTAAACATAATCCGGAGTGCAAATGTCACAAAGAATAAAAATGTCTGAAAGACAACCGGATATAAGAAATAAAGATTTCCAACAAGTTAATCTCGGATATACAGATGAACAGGCTTTGCAGGAAGCAAAAAGATGTTTACAATGTAAAAAACCTCTTTGTGTAACAGGTTGTCCTGTTGAAATAAATATTCCTGGATTTATAAAACAAATTGCAGAAAAAAATCCTAACCAAGCTTTTAAAGTTCTAAAAGAAAAAAATAATCTTCCAGCCGTCTGCGGAAGAGTCTGCCCGCAAGAAAGTCAATGTGAAAAGCATTGTATTCTCGGGATAAAACAAGAGCCGGTTGCTATTGGCAATTTAGAAAGATATACAGCAGATTGGGCAGCAAACAATATTAAAATTTCCGAAATAAAAATAGAAGGCAGCCGTTGCATAAGAGTAGCTGTTATCGGTTCAGGTCCGGCAGGACTTACTTGTGCCGGAGATTTAGCTAAACTTGGTTATGATGTAACAGTTTTTGAATCTTTACATGACAGCGGAGGTGTTCTGAGATACGGCATTCCTGAATTCAGATTACCTTCCAATGTTTTAGACCGAGAAGTTGATTCTCTTAAAGCTCTTGGCATCAAATTTATTTTTAATTACTTAATAGGCAGAACAAAAACAGTAGCAGATTTATTTAACGATGGTTTTAAAGCAATATTTGTTGGTACCGGTGCAGGACTTCCTACATTCCCCGGTATTGAAGGTGAAAATTTTAACAATATTTATTCTGCAAATGAATTTTTGGTAAGAATAAATTTAATGACAGCTTTTAAATTTCCTGAATTTGATACTCCGATATATAAAGGTAAAAATGTTGTTGTTATCGGCGGCGGAAATACCGCAATGGACTCAGTCAGAACAGCAAAAAGAATCGGAGCTGAATCAGTAAAATTAGTATATAGAAGAACACAGGAAGAAATGCCTGCAAGACTTGAAGAAAGACATCATGCTCTTCAAGAAGGTGTTGAATTTGTAGAATTAACAGCTCCTGTAAAGTTCTTAGCAGATGAAAAAGGATTTGTTAAAGCCGTTGAATGTATAAAAATGGAATTAACAGAACCTGATGCTTCCGGCAGAAGAAAACCGGTTCCTATACCGAATTCAAATTTCATTATAGAAACAGATTTAGTTATATTAGCATTAGGACTTCATCCAAACCCAATACTGCCTTCACTTACTAAAGGCTTAGAAACAAATGCTAAAGGTTATTTAATTATTAATGATAACTTTATGACAACAATAAATGGCATATTTGCAGGCGGAGATATCGCAGGCGGAAGTACAGTTATCCAAGCCATGGGTATGGGCAAACAAGCTGCAAAAAACATTCACTTATACCTGTCTAAATAACTTACTAAATATCTGATTATTTCAATTATATATTTATGACTATTCTAGTATAAAAAATCTTTAGGAATTTTAACAATACATTTTTTGACAGTTCCATTACCACATAATGGGGCATGTGCATCTTCAGGAAAGAACAAAACAAACTCACCTTTTTTTAGTTTTATATAAGTATCCGGTTTGTTTGTAAAAAAAGCTATATCTTTTTTTATGCTGTATTTTTTATGTATTTCAAATGATTTATCAACAAATTTCCAGCCTATATTTTCCCTGCCGGAAATTACATATTGCAAATCAATATATTTTTTATGCGTTTCTAAAAGTTGGTCATCCTTACTTTTAGGTTCACATTTCTGCACGATTGCATATACACCATCTGAAATATCATATTTTGATTCGATTGTTTTATCAGAGATATTTTTTATAATAAAATCAAATACAATATCTAATTTTGGAAATATTTTTAAAATATTTTGATAATTTTTTACAGAAGATATTAACATATTTATTATTATACTATTTTTTAAATGTAAAAATACTAAAAAGCTTCCAACATAGTAAAATAAATTTCCTTAGATTCATTAGACACAGCATAATCTATTCTAAAATTCATTCTTGGACTGTTTTTCATTTTTATTCTAATACCGACACCTGACGCCATTTTAAGTTTTTCTATATCTACAGATTCTAAATTGCTGTACACATTGCCGATACCGCTAAATAATGCCATATATATAACATTTGTAATCTTAAATTTAACTTCCGGCTGGATCGCCATTACTATATTATCAATATATCTGCCGGAGTAAAAACCTCTTAAAAAATTGGGTCCCCCTATGCTGCACAATGATTGTACAGGTGCCAGACCATTAATAAATCCTGCATATATCTGATAAGAAAAAAGCAATCTTTTTTTATAAACTTCTATATAATTCCTAAAATCAATATTAATTATAGAATAATCGAATTTACTGCCGATATCTTTATTGTATAACAAATATGATAAATCTAATTTACATCCTGTTGTCGGATATATATTATTATTTCTTGTATCAAAAGTAATTTTTGTACCAATTCCTGATAAAATTCCATCATTATCATAAAATCTTAATTGTCCATTTTGATCTAAATCCTGCATAGTAGTGTCAGAAAAATCATACTGAATTCCTAATCGGATATTTTCAAATATCTTTTTAGAAAAACCGATATCAACACCATGAGATCGTTTAATATAATCTTCTTCCGCATCTTCTGT
>JAQVBD010000083.1 GCA_028690485.1 Endomicrobiaceae bacterium | reverse complement strand
TGTTAAAATTCAACTTGTTAACTATTGAAGCTTTCTTCTGAATTAAAACCTTTCGTAATTGTTCTAAAGCCTTTTTATTCATTTTACTTTCTCCATTTTAGTTTGCAAAAACTTTTACCATTTTTAATTTTTCACTTTCTTGCCCGCTTATTCTTATTCCTTTTGCTGCCATATCAATTAAGTAATCACAAATTTCTTTAGTAATTCTTTCACCAGGAATAACCACAGGAATTCCTGGAGGATAAGGAGTTAGAGTTTGTGCAGAAACATGACCGACTGACTTTGCCAGAGGAATTTTTTTTATATCGTGTGATAAAAAAACTTCTCTAGGGGTCATTACCATTTCTGTAGCAAGTGAAGGAATTTTCAGGATCCAGTTCTTTTGATTCCCTTTATATTTTTTACTTATATCTTTTAATGCGCTTACCAGTTTTTCTACATCTTCCTGATCAGAGCCTATTCCCATAATAGCAATTAAATTAAATGTATCTGAACAATCTACCTGAATATTATATTCTTTTGCTAAAATTGCATCTACTTCATAACCTGAAAGACCTGTTTTAGTAACATTAATAGTAAGTTTTGTTACATCTAAATCAAAACCTAAATCATTCATTTCTTTTCTTGTAAAACATTTCATTGAGGGGATATTATTAATTTCTTTTCTTGCCCATTGAGCAGCTTCAATAACCTTTGAAAGCATTTCTTTACCATGAAGTACAGCCTGTTTTCTTGCAACATCAATACTTGCTAATGTTAAATAACTTGGGCTTGTTGTTTGCAGCATTGAAACTATTTTTTTAACTCTGTTAATATCTACAAGTTTTGATTTATGATGTAACACAGAACCTTGAGAAAGTGCGGATAAAATTTTATGTGTTGACTGAACACATAAGTCAGCGCCTGCATCAGTAGCAGACATAGGTAATTGATCATGAAACTTTAAATGTGGTCCGTGAGCTTCATCAACTAATAAAACTTTACCTTTTCTATGACATAAATCAGCAATTTTTTTAATTTCGGTTGCAACACCGTTATAAGTCGGATTTGTAACAAAAACAGCTCTTGCTTCCGGATACATATCCAAAGCATCTTTTATTTGTTCATAAGTTGAATTAAATATTATATCAAGATTTTGTTCTATCTTAGGCTGTAACCATATAGGCCAAACACCTGCAAAGATTATACCTGCCATTATAGATTTATGAGAACTTCTTGAAACTATAATAGATTCTCCCGGATCACAAGCAGAAAGAAACATTGCTATATTTCCGACAGATGTTCCATTCACTAAAAACAGAGAATGATCAACGCCATAAGCTTCTGCCATCAATTCTTCAGCTTTCTTTATAGGTCCAACCGGATCATGAAGAGAATCAACCTCATCAAAAACTGTAACATCAAAAGTATAAAGATTTGGACCAGTCCAATCCTTTAAACTTTTATCTATGCCTTTACCATTTTTATGACCGGGAGTATGAAATGAGGTAACATTTCTTTTTGCATGTGCTAAGAGTGTATCAAATATTGGTGCTTTTGTTTGTTTATCCATAAATTTCCTAAGTATGATACTAAATTTTAAATTTTAAATAAACTTTTTTGAAGGTATATTTACAATTACTTCTGTCTTTAATCCATTTTTAGACAAAAGTTCTATAAAAGGATCCGGATCCAATTCCTCAACATTAACCATTGTCTTAACATCCCATTCGCCGGTTGCAATAAGCATAGCTGCCATAACTGCCGGAACTCCTGCCGTATAACTTATTGCTTGAGCTTCAACTTCATTATAACATTCTTTATGATCACAAATATTATATATAAAAAGTTCTTTGTTTTTGCCTTCTTTTTTCCCTTTTATCAAACAGCCTATACAAGTTTTTCCGGTATAATTTAAAGCAAGAGTTTTTGGATTTGGAAGACATGCTTTAACTATTTTTAAAGGAACAACATCTAATCCTTCTGCTGTTTTAACCGGTTTTTCTGATAAAAGTCCAATGTTTTTTAGAACAGAAAAAACATTTATATAATGATCACTAAAACCCATCCAAAATCTTATTGATTTTGCTTTAATATTTTTGGAAAGAGAATGAAGTTCGTCATGTCCTGTTAAATAAACTGATTGTTCTCCGACTACAGGAAAATCATAAACTAACTTATCTGCATGGATAGGCTTTTCAACCCATTGTTTATCAATCCATGTCCACACTTTGTGAAACTCTCTAAAGTTGATTTCAGGGTCAAAATTTGTTGCAAAGTATTTTCCATGACTGCCTGCATTAACATCAAGGATATCTATTGTCGCTATTTTATCAAAATGATGTTTAACTGCCAATGCACAATAAGAATTGACAACACCAGGGTCAAAACCTGCACCCAAAATGGCTGTTATTTTATTTTCTGTACATCTATCTTTTCTTTTCCACTCATAATTTGCATACCATGGTGGATTTTCACAAACTTTATTTGGATCTTCATGTATTGCTGTATCAATATATGCTGCACCTGTTTCTATACAGGCTTCAAGGATTGACATATTACAAAAAGCGCTTGCTACATTAATAACTATTGAAATATTTAATTCTTTGATTAACTTAATTACTGACTCTATATTAAAAGCATCTATCTGCTTTGAAATAATTTTATTATCAGGTATTTTATAATTGTTTTTTCGTTGAACACTTTCCAGTATTTCATCACAATTTTTTAAAGTTCTAGAACCTATGTAGATATTACCAAAACAATCATTATTTTGTGCAATCTTATGACAAACAACATGAGCAACCGCTCCGGCCCCAATAATTAAAACATTTCTTTTCATTTCAAGCAGTGCCTCCTCAAGATAAATTATTTACAAAATCTTTATATTCAAAACTTCTTATAAGTTCTATTTTACCATTAAGTCTTTTAACTACAATACTTGGCATTGGCAAACCATTAAACCAGTTCTTTTTTACCATGGTATATCCGGCTGCATCAGATATTACTATATTATCACCAACTTTTAAAGGTTTTTTAAACTTATATGTACCAAAAACATCTCCTGCTAAACAACTTCTTCCTGCAACTATATATTCATATTTATTTTTTTTATTTGTTTCTATTTTAGCTGGAGTATTATATATTAATAAATCTAACATATGTGCTTCCATTGATGCATCTATAATAGCAATATCTTTTTTATTATGTGTAATATCTAAAACTGTTGTAACTAATTCTGCTGAATTCGTTATTGAAGATTCTCCAGGTTCTAAATATATTTGAACTGCATATTTTTGTGAAAAATCTTTAAGTATCTTACAAAATTTAGTTACATTATAACCTTGTTTTGTAAAATATATTCCGCCGCCAAAGCTTATCCAGTCTAATCTTTTTAAAATATTCCCGTATTTTTTACCTATATAATTAAAAGATTTTTCAAGATTATCTACATTATCATTTTCACAATTAAAATGGAACATTAAACCTTTTATTTTATTAATATTATCCATTATATCTTTTTTGTTTATAACACCAAGTCTGGAATATTTTCTAGCAGGATCTGCTAAATCAAAATGGCTATGGCTAATATTAGGGTTAACTCTTAATCCTAAATTTAAACCCTTAACATCTTTATAAAAAATATTCAATTGTGAAATAGAATTAAATATTATTTTATCTGCAAATTTTTTAAGTTCTAAAATTTCTTCTCTTGGGTAAGCAACACTATAAGAATGAACTTCTTTACCGAATTTTTCATGTCCAAGCTTTGCCTCATATAAAGAACTGCTGGTTGTTCCATCCATATATTTTGACATTAAATCAAAAACAGACCATGTAGAAAAACATTTTAATGCTAAAACAAATTTAGCATTTGAATGTTTTTTAATATAATTAATTTTATCTAAATTAACTAATAATTTTTCTTCATCAATAAAATAATAAGGTGTTTGTATTTTCATTTTTTATAATAATTTAAAATAAAGATTAATAAGTTTATAAAATATACTTTTTTGTGTCAATGATTTTTTACAGTCAAAATTTAATTTTTACTTTTCAAACCCTTTTTTGTAAAATACAATAATAAAATTAACAATAGGAGTTTAGGAAATGATAAAGAATTTTGTTAATGAATTTAAGAAATTTATATCCAGAGGGAATGTTCTGGATATGGCTGTTGGTATTATAATTGGTGGTGCTTTTACAAAGATAGTTAATTCTCTCGTTACAGATATTATAATGCCTCCTTTGGGTGTTCTTTTAGGCAATATTGATTTTAGTAATTGGTTTGTTG
>JAQVBD010000082.1 GCA_028690485.1 Endomicrobiaceae bacterium | reverse complement strand
AATTCAAAAATATGTTGATAGTGTGACTCTTGAAGATCTTGTGAGCAAACATATTAGTAAAGTTACCGTCGATTTCTCAATTTAAAAAAGTATAAATTAAAATATTGACATTTAAAAAAATATTTTGTATATTCAATTCATACTATTTTGATAGGCAATATGGGTAATATGAGCAGAGGGAAAAAATGTATATAAATTTAAAAATATTAATAACGACTTATTTATATTGGCGAATGTGTATTTTTTGTTGTTGTAACAAAATTGAGGTTAATAAAAAATAAACATTTAATAAAAAAATAGGAGATTTAAAAAATGGCTAGAAAATATAAATTTGAAACATTACAACTTCATGTTGGGCAGGAAAAACCTGATTCAGCAACAGATTCAAGAGCTGTACCAATATATTTAACAACATCTTATGTTTTTGCAAATTCAGAACAGGCAGAAAAGAGATTTGGACTTAGCGAGGGTGGAAATATTTATACTCGTTTAATGAATCCGACATCTGATATTTTTGAAAAAAGAATTGCTGCTTTAGAAGGCGGTGTTGCAGCTTTGGCAACATCATCAGGGGCAGCAGCTGTAACATATGCAATTCAAAATATAGCGAGAGCGGGAGATCATATTGTATCAGCAAATACAATTTACGGCGGTACATATAATCTTTTTGCTAATACTTTATCAGAGTCTGCAATTGAAACAACATTTATTGACCCGGATGATATTTCTAATTTTAAAAAGGCAATAAGACCTAATACAAAAGCAATTTTCATAGAAACTTTGGGAAATCCAAATTCTAGTATAATTGATGTTGATGCAGTTGCTAAAATTGCGCATGATAATGGTATTCCTTTAATTGTTGATAATACTTTCGCAACACCATATTTATTTAAACCTATTGAACATGGAGCAGATGTTGTTATCCATTCAGCAACAAAATTTATAGGTGGGCATGGAACTTCTTTAGGCGGTGTAATTATTGACAGTGGAAATTTTGATTGGGCACAAAATGATAAGTTTCCGGGATTGTCAAAACCAAATCCTAGTTATCATGGAGTTGTGTTCACTCAGTCAGTTGGTAATTTAGCATATATTATAAAGATAAGAACAACTCTTATGAGAGATACAGGGTCAACTATCAGCCCTTTTAATTCTTTTTTATTTTTACAGGGATTAGAAACATTATCTCTTAGAGTTGAAAGACATGTTTATAATGCGCTAAAAGTTGTTGAATATCTTTCTAAACATCCACAAGTTGAAAGAGTAAATCATCCATCATTACCAAACGATAAATATAATTCATTGTATAAAAAATATTTTCCCCAAGGAGCAGGTTCTATATTTACATTTGAGATAAAAGGTGATGAAGTAAAAGCAAAAAAATTCATTGATAAGTTAGAAATTTTTTCATTGTTGGCAAATGTTGCTGATGTAAAATCACTTGTTATACACCCTGCATCTACTACACATTCGCAAATGACAAAAGAAGAATTGTTAAAATCCGGTGTAAAACCAAATACTATCAGACTTTCAATAGGTACAGAGCATATTGATGATATAATTTATGATTTAGACCAGGCATTTAATAATTTATAGGAGATAAAATTATGAAAATATATAAAAAAATAACAGACTTAATAGGCAATACACCATTATTGGAGTTAACAAGATATACAAAAGAAAATAATCTTCAAGCTACAATTTTAGCTAAACTTGAATATTTTAATCCTGCAGGAAGTGTAAAAGACAGGATAGCAAAAGCGATGATAGAAGATGCTGAAAAAAAAGGATTATTAAAACAAGGTTCTGTCATTATTGAACCTACCAGTGGTAATACAGGTATTGGTCTTGCTTCAGTTGCTTCTTCAAAAGGATATAAAATTATTCTTACAATGCCGGAAACTATGAGTATTGAAAGAAGGAATTTATTAAAGGCATATGGAGCAGAAGTTGTTTTAACAGACGGGTCAAAAGGAATGAAAGGCGCTATTGAAAAAGCAACGGAGCTTGCTAAGAATACACCTAATAGCTTTATACCTAGTCAGTTTACAAATCCTGCAAATCCTGCCGTTCATAAGGCAACTACAGCTGTAGAGATTTATAATGACACTGATGGTAAAGTAGATATTTTTGTTGCAGGTGTTGGAACAGGAGGAACTGTTACCGGTGTTGGTGAATATTTAAAAGCTAAAAATAAAAATATTAAAATAATAGCAGTAGAACCGGCAGATTCACCTGTTTTATCACAAGGCAAATCAGGACCACATAAAATTCAAGGTATAGGCGCAGGTTTTGTTCCGGAAACATTAAATACATCAATTTATGATGAAGTTATCACAATTACAACAGAAGATGCATATAGTACAGGGAAAGCTCTTGCACTTACAGAAGGTATTCTTGTAGGAATTACTTCAGGTGCAGCAGTATTTGTTGCAACTCAGCTTGCAAAAAGACCTGAAAATAAAAACAAAATAATAGTTGCTCTTTTACCGGATACAGGTGAAAGATATTTATCAACACCAATGTTTTCATAAAAGATAAATGAAATATGAATAAAAAAGCTATTGTAGCAATGAGCGGCGGAGTTGATAGCTCCGTCGCTGCTTATCTTATAAAACAAGAAGGTTTTGAAACTGTAGGCGTAACTTTAAAATTGGTTAACAACGAAGATGTCGGGGTTCCAAAAGAAAAATCTTGTTGTTCTTTAAAAGATATAGCAGATGCAAGAGATGTTTCATTTAAAATTGGGATAAAATATTATGTTTTTAATTTTACAGAAAATTTTAAAGATAATGTCATTAATCGTTTTATTCAATCTTACGAAAACGGATTGACGCCAAATCCGTGTATAGATTGTAATCGTTATATAAAATTTGAAAAATTGTTGGAAAGAGCAATCAATTTAGATTTTGATTATGTTGTTACAGGACATTATGCTATTATTGAAAAGGATAAAATATCTAGCCGATTTATATTAAAAAAATCATTAGATAACACAAAAGATCAAAGTTATGTTTTATATTCTTTAACTCAAAATCAATTATCAAAAATATTGTTACCGATTGGCAAAATGAAAAAATCTGAAATCAGGGATATTGCTTTGGAACAGGGTTTTACAAATGCTAAAAAACATGATAGTCAGGACATTTGTTTTGTTCCTAACGGTAATTATGTTAATTTTATAGAAAATTATACAGGTAAGAAATATAATGCAGGAAATTTTGTAGATAATTCAGGTAAAATTATAGGTCAACATAATGGGATTATAAATTATACAATCGGGCAAAGAAGGGGATTAGGATTGTATTATCATAAACCATTATTTGTCTGCAATAAAGATGTTGAAAAAAACACTATTACTCTCGGTAGTGAACAACAGTTATATTCCAAAAGTTTAGTTGCAACAGATATTAATTTGATTGCTTGCGAAAGTATAGAAAAACCATTAAAAGTAAAAGCGAAAATCAGATATAATCAAAAAGAACAATCTGCTACAGTAGAGCAAATTGATAACAATAAATTACACATAGAATTTGATGTTAGCCAACGAGCTATCACAAAAGGGCAGGCAGTAGTTTTGTATGATAATGATATTGTAATCGGCGGCGGGACTATTGTATAAAATCTTATGGATTCAGATTAAAAATTAATCTTCCAAATCAAAAATTTCTATATGATTGGTATCTGTTTCAAGTATGACAACAGTACTTCTGCCATATCTTCTTCCGGATACTTCTCCGGGGTTTATAAATATTCCGGCAGCAGTTTTTTCTATATGAGGTTTATGTGTATGTCCATAAATCATATAGTCAAATGGTTGTGAAATATTGCAGATACGGTGAGTTAAAACAAATGTTTTATTAGATAGTTCAAATATGTATGGGGGGATATAAATTTGTCCAAATAGTTGAATTGTTTTTTTTAAATCATAAACTTCAAAATCATTATTTCCAAAAACAGCTATAAACGGAATTTCTAAATTTGAAAAAAGTTTTGCAGATGATACAAAAGAAAAATCTCCGGCATGAAGAACAAACTCAACTTGCCGGAGATTGAAAAAATCAATAGCTTTAGTAATTTTATCTATATTGTTATGAGTATCAGATAAAATACCTATTTTCATTTATAGTGCGATAACATCTTTTACTTCTGGGATAGCTTCCATTATCGCTTTTTTTACACCATACTGTAATGTCATAGTTGACATAGGACAAGAACCACAAGCGCCTGTTAATTTAACTTTAACAATACCGTCTTCTGTTACATCTACTAATTCAACATTTCCGCCGTCTGCTTGAAGGCTAGGTCTTACTTTGTTTA
>JAQVBD010000081.1 GCA_028690485.1 Endomicrobiaceae bacterium | reverse complement strand
ATTGTTTTGTATTTTTGAACACCATATTTTTCAATATAATATGAATTGAGTGCAACATTAGACAAAAATTGTTGAAAACATCTTGCTTGCATCTTTTTATCAATGGAACTTCCCTTAACATTATCTGAATTAAAAAAACCTATTTTCTTCAATATAGTACCTGTTGTTTGTTCATTTTGAACTTCTTCATCTTTGCTTAGTCCAAGTTTTGATTGCCAAGTCATATTTTTAGGTCCATCCATTTCATATACAGGTGAAGAATATGAAATATTAAAAGACTTATATAAATTTGTAATAACTTCAACAACTTCTTTAACTTGGTCAGTAGCTATTCCGGCACCGGCATCTTTATTGGCTCCATCAAATACAATATTTATATCATTATCTATACAATACAATATAGTTCTCATATGCATAGCTAATTTGCATAACCCGCATACTGCTAAATTAAAAAAGCCAAATTTAAATAAATTTTTAAAATAATCATCATATACAACCAATTTATATATTTTATCTATGTTAATAACTTCTCTGACAAATTTATCTTTACCAAAAATCTCTTGTAATCTTACTACATTGTAATTAATATTATCTGCACAAAAAATTCCAAATCTTTTATAAGAAATCAAATGAATTTTATCGAATTCATTTGCCTCAATAAAAACAGTACAAGTTGAATCTGTCCCACCGGAATATAAAATAACTGCTTCATTATTTTTTTTCATTTTTAAGCTCATTTAAAATCTTTTTCATTATCCAATAATATAAAAAATAAAATCCTTGAACTACCCAGCCAAAAAGTTCAGCATACAATACCCTTAATTTGCAAGGTAACAATAAAGCCGGAACACAAATGATATAAATAAAAATAGTTTTTATCATATTTTAATTAATTTTCCCTTTGTTTTCTAAATAAGAATCCATTAATATATCAACTAATTTATTTGCAATAATATGATGCCCTTTAGCATTCGGATGAAAACAATCTAATTTAGGGTCAACAAATAAATAATCCTTTTTATACTCTCTAAAATCTTTTGCAGAATCACATAAAGGAATTTGTCTTTCTTGTGATACTTTTCTCATAACATCATTATATTCTAATGAAATATTAGCGCAATCAAAAATTTCATAATTTTTTGCTTTTTCAAACATTTCATCTGCCAAATATGAATTTTTTTCAATATCTGCTATTATTCCTAAATAATAATATGATATTGGAAAATACTCATCAATAAGCAATATTTTTTCAAATAATTTCTTTGCTTGTATATAATTATTGTTTTTCATTTCATTTTCTGCTTCCAATAATAAATTATCAACATTCATTTTTTCAGCATCTGTTAACATTCTCTTTGCAGGTAAATTAACAGGCATCACAATAAAAATAACTTTGATATTATTTTCTTGTGCAATATTTATAATTGAATTCAAATTATCTTCATACTCATTTATTGAAACCCTTCTATTTTCATTATATTGATTCTTGTACTTATTACCATAATATTTTGATTTATTTGACTTAATTTTTAATGAAATATTATTTATAAAATTAAACAAATTACTTTGATATACAACATTATAAGTATTGACTAACCATTTTGATAACGGATATAACTGACTATCTCTTTGTGAACTGCTTCTAAAAAACCTATATTTATCAACATCATTAATTACATATGATACTGTTATTATATCCGGTTTTAAGGCTAAAATTGTAGTTTTTAATAATTTTAATCCCTGATATGAAGAATATCCTATTTCTCCTGCATTGATACTTTCTATTTCAATATTTTTGTTTTTTAATTCATTTTCTATAACAACCGGATATGTATCTTCATATTTGACTCCCCACCCAAAAGTTGGAGAAGCGCCTAAACAAATAATTCTAGCTTTATTCTTTGATTTTATTTCGTGTGTACGAAATCCAAACGAGTTTGTTTTGACATTCTGATTTTGAAAATCCGTATTAAGATTTGGTTTTTGTTTCCAAATCAAAACATTGTCTTGTTTAATAATTCTTAATATATCTGAAAGTCTGTCATAATGTTTTGGTAAAAAAAACAACAGCATTAACTCTATAAACATTAAAAAAACTAATGAAATAATTAATGAAAATAATACCAATGCTGAAATTCTTAATTTATTATTCATTGTTAAAATTATACCATAAATTTTAATATTATAACGACTCCACATTGCTATGTTAAAATTCTAGTCTTGAAGTTTATATATTTTTTCAAAAAGTAGTATTAGATATGTCTTATTTTATTAGCTATTTAATCCCATAAGGTATATGATATTGGTAAGGAGTAGTTCATAAACTTCAATCGAGACAAATAATACACTGAAGTCTTTTCTATACTTATTAACAGAAGACTGGGAGATAAAAATTATGGAATTCATATTATTTATTTTAGTTGGACTGACAGCAGGATGGTTGAGTGGAAAACTGATGAAGAGTAGCGGATTCGGTATCATTGGCAACATTATCATTGGAATACTTGGTTCAGTACTCGGAGGCTGTTTGTTCCATTTCTTTGGAGTATCTTTGGGAGGAGGAGTAATCGGTTCTATTATTGTTGCAACAATTGGTGCAGTAGCACTCATTTTCACATCACGCATAATCAATCGAGCATAGTTATGTATTACTCCCTTCGTATTTTTACATTTTGTCTGTACAATACTCTGCTCTTATTCCTGCTTATTTCAACAGCTTATCCGGCAGCCACCGCAGAAAAGCCTTCTGATGAGTTTCTGTCCGGTTATATTACCTCCGTTTTGGAACGGGACTGGCTTTGGCAACATAACAGTTACAAACTGAAAGTTTCAAGCGGAATTGCCACAATTAGTTTGATGAAGAAAGACATGGTCAGGCAAGAAATTGCCGAGACACAACTGTGTAAAATCAACGGTATAAAAGAGGTGTTAGTTGTTATAACACCTGTAGATAATCTCATACCGGCAGGAAATTTTCTTGGAATCACAGGCGCAGGTAAAGCCTTCCCTATAGGAGATATGTTTCATCCACTTATTGCTGACCCTAAGCAGCCACAGTTCTTTATCAGTATGTATCAATTCAGCTCAGCAAATAATCAATACACTGAAGCAAGCGTTGGTTTTGGCGAAACCTTTGGTTTGTACCGTTTTTTCGGCATTCATAATGGAGACGGTATTCAGTTGAACTTGGAGGGCGGACTGTTTGCACAGTTTAATATGAGCTCTGCTTCCCATAATCTCATCAATGCGGATTATATGATTGGTATTCCTGTAACTTATCGTTATGGCAACAATTCAGTTCGATTGCGTATTTATCACCAAAGTTCGCACTTGGGAGATGAACTGCTTCTAAATCCTAATCCACCGGAACGAATTAATCTTAGCTTTGAAGCCGTGGAAATCCTATATTCACGAAAATTGTATAACTGGCGAATATACGGCGGCGGCGAGTACCTGCTTGAAAATGAACCAAGTGAGCTCAAGCATCAATTAGCACATTGTGGAGTTGAATATCGTGGAACAAAAACTCTTTTATGGAATGGAAGGCTAGTTAGCGGTGTTGATATGAAAGCCTTTGAAGAACATAACTGGACTACTGACATCAGCATTAAAACTGGTCTTGAGTTTGGGCAGCCTAACCCCGGACAAAGACGACTGCGTGTTATGCTTGAATGGTACAAAGGATTTAACCCGCGCGGACAGTTTTACATCAATAAGGTTGAATATTATGGCTTAGGAGTATCTTTGGGATTTTGACGAAATTTTGATGTTTTTATAAAATGACTCTGTTTATTGTTATGTACATGGTACAATTTTTTATTTACATTAAAGCTATAAATGAGTTAAAATATATTTAAATAATTAAACCTTTCAAAGAGGTATATAATGTTTGAATCAAGATGCGGTGTTGAATGTAATATCTGTACTCGTAAAGAAGAAGTTAATTGCAAAGGCTGTCTTAATATGATTACTCCTTTTTGGGGAGGTAAATGTGGTGTTAAAAGCTGTTGTGAAGAAAAGCATTTAAACCATTGCGGGCTATGTGCAGACTTTCCTTGCGATATGTTAAGCAATATGGGTAAAGACCAAGGATTTGATCCGAAACAAAAGATTGAAAGATGCAGAAAGTGGAAAGATGATTCAATAAAATAATTAAATTATTACTCAACCAAACGAATATTTTTAAACAAATATTTATACTTAAAATATACATTTTTTATTTTTCTATTTTTTCAGTGCCAGAACTGTTCATTTAAATATTTTTTGCAAACTTAAATAAAATTATTGACATATTGATATGATAGGCTATACTATGAATGCTTCCAAAGGAATTGGG
>JAQVBD010000080.1 GCA_028690485.1 Endomicrobiaceae bacterium | reverse complement strand
TTCCACTATCTAATCCCTTCTCTATGTAAAAAGAACTTACTCCTGTTTTCTTTTGTCCATCTATTAATGATTGCTGAACTGGAGATGCTCCTCTATATTGAGGCAACAGTGAAAAATGAATATTAAAACAACCATATTTCGGCAAAGTAAATACTTTTTCAGGAATTATTTTGCCGAAAGAAACAACCACACCGACATCAGAATTATATTGTTTTATTTGTTCTATAATTTCATCAGAAAATTTATCCACTTGTATGTAAGGAATATTGTTTTCTATTGCATAAGTTTTAACAGACGGACATTTCATCTTTCCACCTCTGTTGGCAGGTTTATCACACATTGTAATAACTGCTAAAATACTGTGTTTAGATAAAATATTTTCCAAAAATACTTTAGATATGTCTGCTGTCCCAAAAAACAGGATGTTCACCAATCTCCACCTTTTTTCCTTTTCTTTATTTCTTTTTCAATATTTTTTCTTTTCCATGCAGCAAGGTAGTCTATAAAAACCTTGCCATTTAGATGATCTATTTCATGCTGAAAAGCTTTTGCTAAAAATCCAATAACTTCAACTCTATTTATATTACCATCTAAATCTAAATATTCAGCTATAATTTTATCATACCTTTTAACCAGCTCAAATATACCTGGAAAAGACAGACATCCTTCTTCTAATTCAATTTTATTTTCACCACTTATAATTTTTGGATTTATTAAAATAAATGGATGTTTTTTCCCGTTTGGAGAAACATCAATAACACACATTTGTAAAGAAACACCTACTTGAGGTGCTGCAAGACCAACACCCGGAGCATTATACATAGTATCAAGCATGTCATATGCTAGTTGTTTAATTTCCATTGTGATATCAGAAATTTCTTTAGTTTTTTGCCTCAGTACCGAATCACCATATTTAACTATTTTTAATTGTGCCATCCTGTCTCCAAAAATTTAAAAATATATTATTCTAATTCATCTGTGTCTATCATTCTTTTAGCAGGTCTTCCAAGTAATTTTCTAGAAAATAATCTAAATGAATTTAAATATTCAAATATTGCAGGTACAATAAGTAATGTTAAAATTGTAGAACTAACTATACCACCAATAACAACTATACCCATACTCATTCTAAATTTTCCTACTTCACTAAGCCCCATAGCTGTAGGTAACATACCAGCTGCCAAAGCAACAGATGTCATCAGAATTGGTCTTAATCTCTTCTTCCCACTTTCAATTATAGCCTCTTTTACATTATATCCTTTCCTTATCATTTGTTGTATATAATCCACAAGTAAAATTGAATTTTTAGCAACAACTCCTAACAACATTATAAAACCTATCATAGTAAACATATTTATACTTTGCCCTGTCATAAAAAGCGCTAAAAGTCCACCAATTATAGAAAGAGGTAATGCTGCCATAATAGTAAGTGGCACTATTAAAGATTCATATAAACTTGCAAGTACCATATAAATAAATAACAAGGAAAGTATTGCAGCTATTATCATATTTGTAAAAAGTTCTTGCATATCTTCAACATTTCCTGAGTAACCATAAGTTATTTCTTTCATATAAGCATTTTCCGGTTTTGCAAATTCTTCTTTTAAAATTTTTTCTACTTCTTTTTGAATATTCGCAATACCAAATCCCTTGCTGACATTACCTTCAATAGAAATATATTTTTCTCTGTCTCTTCTGTATATTTTTGTTGGTCCTTCAGTATTAACAAGTGTTGAAACATTTTTCAGCTTGATTAATTTATCATTTACATTACCAACATAAATATCATTAAAAACACTCATTATATCTTTTTGGTCATCTTGAAGTTTTACTCGGATATCATACTCCATACCATTGACTCTAAATTCTGCAGGAGTGTTTCCTTCAACCATAGCTCTCAATTCTAAACCTGCAGTAACGGAATGTACACCTAAAGAATCCATTCTTTTTGGATCCATTATAACTTGCTGTTCAGGTTTACCTGCCTTATAATTTGTCGTTAAATCAACTAAACCATCTACTGATTTAAATTTTTCCAAAAAGTGATCTGCTGTTTTTGAAAGCAATTTACTGTCATGAGCATAAAGTTGCAACACAAATGGTTTTTGTTCTCCAAGACCACCTTTATCATTTACTGAAATAATCAATTCTTTTTCATTAAAAACTTCTTTAAACTTTTTTCTTAAATGAACTTTCATATCACTTGTTGTCATTGTTCTTTGTTTTTTATCAGCATGTAATTTTACAAAAACAGTTGCAACATTATATTCCTTAAGTTCCGTACCAACTGATGTTACAGTAAAATCGACATCTTTTTCTTGCATAACTATTTTTTCAACTTCTTGCGCATATCTATCCATTTTATCCAAAGAAGTACCCGGGTTCCCTTCCAATTCAATATTAAATTCTCCGAATTCACTAGTAGGCATAAATGTTAAAGGCAAGTATTTGGCCACACCAAGCGATGCAACAAATATAACAATTACAACTAATAATGTTTTTTTCTTATTGTATATAATAAACCTTATAAGTTTTTCATAACCTGCTGAAATAAGTTTATAAAATTTATCAAACCAATCAATTGTTAATGCTCTGAAAACTTTAATAAAAATATTTTTTTTATGTTTTTCTTCTTTCGTTTTTTTTGCAATCATATATGCTGAAAGCAATGGTGCTATAGTTAAAGCATCAAAAAGTGATATCGTCATTGCAAAAACAACTGTTAATCCAAATTCTCTGAAAAATTGGCCAACGATACCGGATAAAAATCCTATTGGTAAAAATACGGCAATAACTGTTAAAGTTGTTGCTACAACGGCCAGGGAAACTTCATTTGTACCTTTTTCTGCAGCTTCAACAGGATCTTCTCCTTCTTCATAATGCCTAAATATATTTTCTCGCACAACGATAGCATCATCTATAAGTAAACCAACAGTTAATGAAAGAGCCATTAAAGAAATAACATTTATGCTAAAACCAAATAATGACATAAATATGAACGCACCTATCAAACTGTTTGGAAGAGCAAGTGCTGTAATAAATGTAGATCTCCAGCTTCCTAAGAAGAAATATACAACAATGATTGCAAGTAATATACCATCATATATAGTTTTTTTAACATCTTTAATATTTGCTCTTACAGGCCATGCACTGTCTGTTACAACCTTTAAAACTGGATGTCCTTTTGATAAACCGTATTTTTTATTTAATTCCAATATTTTCGCATTTAATTGATCAGAAATTTTTACATCATTAGATTTTGACTGTTTAAAAACCTGTAATAATAATGTTTTTTCAGATATTACTTCATCATTAATCTTTGTATTAATCCTTCCTCTTGAATATTCTTGTTCAACAGAATCTCTTACAACAGCTATATCACTGACTACGACTGGAACATCATTACCCATAAAATTTACAATAACATTATTTATTTGCAATATAGAACGAAATTCTCCTATTGTTCTAAAAGCTATTTCTAAAGGACCCTTTGTTACACTTCCTATAGGTGTATTAGAACTATTTAATGCTATTTTATTTGTAAAATCAGTAAGTGTCATATCATATTGCTTTAATTTTTTTCTATCAACATCAACATGAATTTCTCTTTTTGTACCACCAAGTATTTCAACTTTAGAAACACCGTCAATTCTTGAAATTTCTTTTTTAAATAAATCATCAGCTAAATCATAAAGTTCCATTGATTTTAAATTTGCTCTTAAAGTTATTGTCATTATTGCTTGCGCATCCGGATCAAGTTTTAAAACTGTAGGTTCTTTTATATCTTTTGGGAAATCAGATCTAATTTCTGAAATTTTATCTTTCGCTTCTTGGAGAGCGATATCAGGATCTTTGCTAAGATTGAATTCTGCCCAAGTGATACTATAACTATCTTGACTGACAGAATTTATATGTTTAAGACCAGAAATCGCACTTAAAGCATCTTCAACTTTTTTACTTACAAGCAACTCTATTTCTTCAGGTCCTGCCCCAGGATACTGTATAGATACAACAACATAAGGAAATTCAACATCAGGAAACATTCTCACAGGCATTTTTGTCATTAACATAAGACCAATAACGATAAGTGCCATAAGTATTGCAAATATAAAAGTAGGCCTTTTAATTGCTAGTTTTGCTAAATTCATTTTATTACTCCAAAATTATTTTTTTTGTATTATAAAGCATTTCACTTTCAAGATAAACAAATATTGCATTCATTGAGGTCTGATATACACTAAGTATTGCATCATCTAAATCCTGCTCACTTTCCAATACTTGATATGTTGTACTTCTGCCAGACCTCAATAGTTTTTGTTCTTCTTTATTTCTTTCTTGTTGTATATCGAAAATATCTTTTGCTATTAAATATTCTGCTTTTGCATCATCCC
>JAQVBD010000079.1 GCA_028690485.1 Endomicrobiaceae bacterium | reverse complement strand
AAGTTATTGAGGGCGATGTTGAAGACTGGGAAAAAATAAAAAAGTAAATAATATTCGGGGATCGTCTAGCGGTAGGACACCAGGTTCTGGCCCTGGTAACCGAGGTTCGAATCCTTGTCCCCGAGCAGATAAAAATAAGTCTTTAAAAAAGGCTTATTTTTATTTAATTTTAGACAAAATTTATAGTTATAAAATATTTGGATGTTTTGAGATATTTTTACTATTTTGCTAAAATTAGATAAATAATTAGTTCGAATCCCTGTTGGGGTATTTTTGTAGTTGTGATATAATTTTAATATATAATTAATTTTTAAATATGCCAATACCAACATTTTTAGTGTTTTTAATTTTAGGAATAATTGGGTTGATCATCTATTTTACCCAAAAGAAAAAACAAAATAAATTTAATAAAATTTATTTGATTTTAGGAGTAGTACTAATTTTAATAGGTATAATTCCTGGAATATTTATCTCTTTACAAAATGATCATTTTATAGATGAAAATGCTTGTGAAAAGTTAAACGAAGTTGAGTGCATAGAACATCAAGACGCTTGTTCTTTGTGTGGTGAAACGGTGGTCTCGAATTATCTAAGTTGTCATTCAATAGAATTTTGCAAGAATGCCTCAACTCAGCTAACAGATAAGATAAACGTAGCTTACAATCCAACACCAAGAGAACAAGCGATAGAAAGATATTTATTAAGTCAAAAAAATTTCAGTTGGAGAAATCGAGATGATAGTCAATCTTTCTGTGCTATTAAAAATCTAAAACCTGATCAAGAATTATTTCCATTATATATTTGGGCATATTGTGGGGAATATGTAATTGAAAATAATAAATTAGTTACAGTAAGTGGTTCATCTGGTCCTGCTAAAATAGATTATCCCAATGAGTTGTCTTATTATGATTTAAATAAATTTTCTTACGAAGCTCCAGGGGATGGAGCTGATTATACTAAAGATATTAAAAGAATATTTCCTAGTGATATCCAACAGAAAATTTTTGCTCATGATGTAGCTGAATTAATAGCAAAGGCAGAACATTATGTCTTCACAAATATTTATAATTGGGATTTGATAAAGCAAGCTGTTTCAAACTGTGAAATAAAGTCAGTTATGCAAACACATGCTTTGGAAGTTACCGCGATATTTAAAAACGGAGAAGAAATCACTGCTATAGAACCTAAAATAGACAATATTTTTGATATCATAAGCCAATATAAAGATAAATGTGGGGAAATTATAATGGCGACTGAATAATTTTACTTCAACTCCGCCATGAATGTTCGGAAGCTGTCCCGGTATGCGAGCAGAATTTTTACGAAAAAATATCGCTAACTTTAGATAAGTCTAGCGGTATTTTTTTATGGAGAGAAGCGGGACTCGAACTTTTAACAAACTTTGTATTGTGATACACTATAGATAGTTAATATTTAAATTTTAAGTATCATGAAAAGAAATTTTATAAGGTTTATTTTAATAATATTTAGTATATTAGTTATAATAGGCTTTGTAGATTATCGTTTAAGTATGTATAGTTTTAAAAAACCAATATTTGCGCAAGGTAATGCATTGTGCGATGATGGTGGCTCAGGAATATATAGGGGCATTGGTTATCGTATTGAAATTAAGGGTAATTTTATGCCTGATGATGAATTTAAAGGAGTGACTCATGCTAGATTTTATATATTTGGAAAAGAAATCCGTTATACCGTAATAGATTAAAATTTAATAAAATTATATTGAATTATTGTAAAAATATGTCTGATAATAAAAAATTAATTATTCGTAATTCCACTGCCGAGTTTCTTATTTTTAATTCTCAGAAAGGTGAGGACGGAATTGAAGTGAGAGTGGAAGATGAAAATGTTTGGTTGACGCAAAAGCTGATAGCCAAGCTTTTTGACGTGACAATTCCAACTATAAATGAACATTTAAAGAATATATTTGAGACAGAAGAATTAAGTGCAGATTCAACTATTAGGAAATTCCTAATAGTTCAAAAAGAAGGTAATAGACGAATAAAACGTGGTATAGATCATTATAATTTAGAGGGCATTATTTCTGTTGGATTTAAGGTTAATTCGCAAAGAGCAGTTGATTTTCGTCGTTGGGCAAATCAGATATTAAAACAATTTGCCATACGTGGCTATGTGCTTGATGATGTGCGTTTAAAAAATGGGGCTTATTTAAATAAGCAATATTTTAAAGATTTAATATTAGAGATTAGAGATATTCGAGAGAGCGAAAGGAATTTCTATCAACAAATTACGGATATTTATTCTACTGCTTTAGATTATGACTTAAATTCTTCAACAACTAAGAAATTTTTTGCTAATGTCCAAAATAAACTACATTTTGCAACTCATGGGAATACGGCCGCTGAAGTGATTGTAAATCGTGCAAACCACAAAACTGATTACATGGGTTTGTCTAACTGGAAAAAAGCGCCAGAGGGAAAAATATTAAAATCAGATGTTGTTATAGCAAAAAATTATTTAGATAAAAAAGAAATAAAATTTCTGAATAGAATAGTAACCATGTATCTTGATTACGCTGAGAACCAGGCAGAAAAAGGCATTCCAATGACAATGAAGGATTGGGCTGAAAAACTAGACGCCTTTTTGAAATTTAACAATGAAGATATTTTGAAAAATGCAGGTAAGGTGAGTGCTGAGGTGGCAAAATCTTTTGCGGAAAGTGAATTTGAAAAGTATAAATCCGTTCAAGACAAACTTTTCGAGTCAGACTTTGATAGAGAGGTCAAAAAGATTTTAAAAAATAATATTTAGTTGTTTGCTTTGGTCAAAAAAAGTTCGGAAGCTGTCCCTATATGCGAGCAAAACACAAAATCAGGCTTTAAGAGCCTGTTTTTGTTTTAATGTTAGACACATTTTAAGCTCCAATGCGGTTCGAACTTTTTTCAGATATTAATGGCATTTAAAGAAAAACCTTGATTTTATTGGTTAATATTGGTTCGAATCCACGATAGGTGTTGCGCTTACTTGTTGAACTAACCCCTTATTTAATAGACGGGACAGAATATTTATGATATTTTTTGTATATAGCTAATAATAAAAAAATGAAAGAAGCAAATTTTGAATTAAAACAAAATATAAATAAATCTATTCAAGAAAATATTCCTGAAGATAATATTGAAAAAGCAAAAAAAGACTTGTATTTCTTATCCGAAGAGCTTTTAAAATATCAACCTGAGACTAAAGAATTTTCTGAAATTAAAGAATCTTTTATTAAAATTCAACCGATAATTGAAGAAGGTGTTAAAGATTATATTAAAAGAGAAGAAGAAATGGATTTTCATTTCTCAATGGATCGTGAGTATTCTTTATATTTTAAACTTGCAGATAAGTTTGGTTTACTTACAGAATCTAGTAAAGAGATAGCTTCTAGACTTTTTATGGTATGTGACGATATTGATCGCACAATTTCTGATGATATTTTAAGTAAAAGAGCATTATACAAATCTAAAGAAAAAAATATAAATCAAGAAGATTATTTAGCTGGTTATATATTAAAAAAATTTGATTTTTCTGAAAATGAAGTTAGTGATCTTATTCAAAGTTGGCTTTCGATTGAAGATGATCATGCAGATAGTTGGTACATAGATCAAAATTTAAGAAATATAAGGGGTCTTGAGAGTTTTGAAAATAAATCAGTGAAATGCCTATATGATAATTTTGGCATACGTAGTTTTGGCAGATATACAATACGCGAATTAAAAAAACAGTATCAAGAAAGGGATAATATGGGCCCTTACGGCTTGTGTTTTCAGGCAGTTATGGATTGGAATGGTTCTTTTTCTCAATCAAACCAAACAGAGGACATAAGAGAGAAGGTAGAGGAAAATAATTTTATCTTAAGAATAATTGAGGCAAATGGAAAAATCGATTTAGCTAAAAGATTATTATTTTTACGCGATAAGTATAATCAAAAAATAAAATTTATGTACATGCACGTTCATGGCAATACGGATGTAATAGGGTTGGGCGATAGAGAAGGAAGTGATCGCAAGTTTCTCCAAGAAGATTTACAGGGCAAAGGGGTACAAAGAATAAAAGAATTATTTGACGATAATGCTGAATTGGTATTGTCTAGCTGCCTTACTGGCGCCGAAGGTGGGTTAGCCGAAGAAATGTCTAGGGTTTATAACGTAAAAGTTATTGCTTCTGATAAGCCGACCGAAGGTGAACCGAAATCTGTAAATATTAAGAAAAATCCGGCTGGGGATAATTTAGAGTTTGAAGTTGTTTTTAATACTACAGATGAAGAAAATGATAAAACCAGAAAAGGGACTGTGATTTATAATCCAAAGCACTAAATGCTTTTTTAGTTTTTATATTGAGATTAGACTTCTAATCTTCATCTAACCTTAGTCACACTGGTTCGAACATCGTCCACGACCCCGAGCA
>JAQVBD010000078.1 GCA_028690485.1 Endomicrobiaceae bacterium | reverse complement strand
ATAGCCTTTTCAGCCATTTCTATCGTACACTTCGTTATTATTTTAGTCCCAATTCTTACAACAGGACCTTTTGCGCATTTTTCAAAACAGAATGATGCCTGAACTTCAACTTTATCCTGAATATTTTTATTTTCAACTAATTCAAGAATTGATTTTAGAAGTTTCTGAGCGCCTCTTAACATACAGCTTGTTCCGAAACATACATTTATTTTTACATTTTTTTCATTTGTACCTTTATGTATTGTAAATGGATTTTCTGCTAATCTTTTTCTGCTTGTATGCGATGTATGTAAACATTCATGTGCTTCATGACTGCCCGGTTCTTTCAAGAAATCTTTATATATTTTTTGTACATAAGGATTATCCTGCGGCTTATGAAGTTCCAAGACTTTATCATTTTCGTATAAACATTTTGTTCTTTTAGCTCTTACATCTAAACTATTATAAACAGGCTGTCCTGCTCCGCCGATACATCCGCCCGGACAAGCCATAACTTCTATAAAATCATAATGTTTGTGATTATATTTTATATCTCTGACTATTTTTCTGGCATTTCCAAGTCCGTAAACAACTGCAACTTTTAAATCTTTTCCGTTTACAGATACTGTTGTTTCTCTGATTCCGTCCTCGCCTCTGACAAAACTAAATTCATCAACTTCATTAGAATCTGCTTTTGCTAAAACATTTCTTAGAACTGCTTCTGTAACACCGCCGGAATTTCCGAATATTACTCCGCCGCCTGTTTTAAAACCTAAAGGCATATCAAATGCTGATTGCTCTAAATCTTTAAAAGATAACCCTGATTCTTCTATCATTCTTGAAAGTTCCTGAGTAGTTAAAACAAAATCTGTATCAGGAATTCCGTCTTTTGAAAGTTCAGGTCTTCTTGCTTCAAACTTTTTAGCAGTACACGGCATAACAGATACAACTATTAAATCTTCTTTTTTTATTCCGTACATTTCAGGCAAAACTTTTTTTGCAAGCGAACCGAACATTCCCTGAGGAGAACGACAACTGGAAAGGTTCTCTATCATATCAGGATAATATTGTTCTGTAAATTTTACCCATGCAGGGCAGCAAGATGTAAATTGCGGAAGTTTTTCACCTTTTGAAAATCTTTCAACAAATTCTTTTGCTTCTTCAACTATTGTCATATCAGCAGCAAAAGATATATCAAAAACTTTACTAAATCCAATAGTTTTAAGCGCTGTAACCATTTTACCTGCAGCAACTGTTCCTGTTTCATTACTTAATCCGAAAGCTTCGCCGATTGCAGCTCTTACAGCAGGAGCTATAGCAATAATAACTGTTTTATTTTTATTACTTACTGCATTCCAAACAGAACTAACTTCTGATTTTGGAGTTAATGCACCGGTAGGACAAACTCTGGCACATTGTCCGCAATATACACACTCTGAAGATTCCAAATCTTTACCAAAACTTGGGCAAACTGCTGACTTTGAGCCTCTGTGTGCGAAATCTATCGCACCGACTGTTTGTATTTCTTCACAGAACCTTACACAATCTCCGCATAATACACATTTGTTAGGATCTCTGACTAATGAATATGTTGAAAAATCCTGTGGTTCTTTTTTCATAACATTTTTAAATCTGATTTTATGTATTCCCAGTCTTCTTGCAAGTGTTTGAAGCTGACAGCTTTCACTTTTATGGCAGCTTGTACAATCTTTATCATGGTTAGCAAGTAAAAGTTCAACTATCATTTTTCTCATTTCTCTGATTTCTTCATTATTTGTAACAACAACCATTCCATTTTCAGGAGGTGTTGAACATGCAGGAAGGATTCCTCTTCCTTCAACATTTACCATACAAAGTCTGCATGCGCCGTAAGTGCTAAGTTCTGAATGGTAACAAAAAGTAGGAAGTTCTATATTTGCTTTTCTAATAACTTCCAAAAGATTCTTTTCATTATCAAACTTAAATTTTTTATTATTTATAGTTAACATTTTTTCCATTTTTTTATCCTATATTTACAAATTTTATCCTTTTTTAATAGCACCGAATTTACATGTTGCAATACAAACACCGCATTTTACACATATTTTTTGGTCAATAACATGCTTTTGTTTTAAAGCTCCGTTTATTGCTCCAACCGGACATTTTTTAGCACAAGCAGTACAACCTATACATTTATCCTGATCAATTGTTATATTAATTAAACTTGTACAAGTTTGAGAAGGACATCTCTTTTCCTTAACATGAGCATCATATTCGTGTCTGAAATATTTCAATGTAGATAACACCGGGTTTGGCGCAGTTTTACCAAGTCCGCATAGAGAACCAACTCTTACGGTATGGGCTAATTTTTCCAATAAAGGAATTGTTTCTTCTGTTGCTCTGCCTTCAGTTATATCTTCAAGCATAAGAAGCATTTGTCTTGTCCCTTCTCTGCATAAAACACATTTCCCGCAAGATTCATGCTGGGTAAATTGCATAAAAAATTTGGCAATATTTACCATACAAGTTGTTTGATTCATAACTACAAGCCCGCCTGAACCAACCATAGCCCCGACTTTTCTTAAAGAATCAAAATCTAACGGCAAATCTAAATGTTCTTCTGTTAAACAACCTCCGGAAGGACCGCCAATCTGTACAGCTTTAAATGCGCCGTCAACAACTTTACCGCTGTCGTCTGTTACTCCGCCTGCTATATCAAATATTATTTGTCTTAATGTTGACCCGAAAGGAACTTCAATTAAACCTGTATTTTTAACATGCCCTGTCAAAGCAAAAGTTTTTGTTCCTGTTGAAGTCGGCACACCAATACTCTTAAAACTTGCTGCACCGTCTTTAATAATTAAAGGAACTGATGCTAATGTTTCAACATTATTAATTACTGTAGGTTTACCCCAAAGACCGCTTTGTGCAGGAAAAGGAGGTTTTGGTTTAGGCATTCCTCTTTTACCTTCAACTGAAGCTATTAATGCTGTTTCTTCTCCGCAAACAAATGCTCCGGCACCTTCCATAACATGCAAATCAAAACTATGATCTGACCCGAAAAGATTTTTACCTAAAACACCGATTTCATTTGCTTTCTTAATAGCATTTTTCATTCTTTCAACAGCAAGATGATATTCTGTTCTGACATAGACATAACCTTCATCTGCGCCGATTGCTTTTGAAGCTATAATCATACCTTCTATAACACTATGAGGATTTCCTTCAAGAACACTTCTGTCCATAAATGCTCCCGGATCTCCTTCATCACCATTACAAATAACATATTTTTTTGGTCCCGGCTGAATTCTTGTTAATTCCCATTTTCTTCCTGTAGGGAATCCTCCTCCGCCTCTGCCTCTTAACCCTGAATCTGAAATTTCTTTACATATATCTTCATCTGACATTTCTAAACAAGCTTTTTTTGCACCGGAATATCCGCCGATACTAATATATTCTTCAATATCTTCCGCTGCAATTAATCCGCACTGTTTTATAACATGTCTATGTTGTTTTTTATAGAAAGGGATTTCGTTAGGACCTTTACAAAAAGAACCGTTATCGTCATAACATAATCTTTCAACAACTTCATTTCCGATAATACTTTTTTCCAGAATCTCTTTAACATCTCCAACTTGAACTTTTGTATATAAAATATTTTCAGGTAATACTGAAACTAAAGGTCCCATTTGGCAAAACCCCTGACAACCGCTCTTTGAAACTAATGTCCCTTTACTTTCTTCTTTTAACTCAATACAAACTTCTATATTTAATTCTTTAGCTGTTTTTAAGAAAGAATCATAAACTTTTAATGCTCCGTTTGCTACACAACCTGTACCTGCGCAAAGGATTATTCTTTTTGTAATTTTTTCAGATGCTGCTTTTACTTTAGCAGATATCTTATCTAAATCAGTAACCATTATATTTTTTCCTCCTGTTTCATCATATCGCCAATAATTTTAGAAACTTTTTCAGGTGTAACTTGTCCGTGAACATCATTATCTACAACCATAACAGGAGCAAGACCGCAAGCGCCCAAACATGATACTGTTTCAATAGTAAACAACATATCTTTTGTTGTTGTTTCATTTGCACCTAGTTTAAGTTTCGTTTTAATAGCGTCAATTAAAAGAGTTGATTTCTTAACATGACATGCCGTTCCGTCACATACTTTAATTATATGTTTCCCTTTAGGCTTTAATGTGAAATGTGAGAAAAATGTTGCAACTCCATATACTCTTGCAGGAGAAATGTTTAATGATGATGCTATAAAAGCCAACATTTCTTCCGGAAGGTATCTGTAAACTTCCTGTACTGCCTGTAAGATAGGAATAAGTTTTGCTTTGTCTTTGCCGTTTTCTTCTAAAATCTGGCAAACCCTATCAAACTTCCCATAATTTTCCATCTTAATCTCCTTACTTCAAATCTCTTTTTATATTTTCATCTATTTTTTTAGAAAGTACTGCTAATGATGATGCTAAATTTTCATGTTGAACAACAACATCTTTTGGAACATTAATTTTTATTGGAGCAAAATTCCAAATAGCTTTTATTCCTGCTGCAACCATTCTGTCCGCTAATGCTTGTGCGCATGATGCAGGAACTGTTAATATCCCTATTTTTATCTTCATTCTTGTTATAATTTCTTCAAG
>JAQVBD010000019.1 GCA_028690485.1 Endomicrobiaceae bacterium | reverse complement strand
TAAATTAACAGATACACAAGTTTCTGCAAATATTTCGAATATACAGAAAGAAATAACAAATGTAAATAATAGGATAAGTTTAGTTGAAAATTCATTGGCATCAAAATCAAAAGATGTTTATTCTAGTGAACCAGTTACTAATCAGGAATCTTTAAGAGAATTGACAGATTTAAAAAGATCTCTTATTCAAATGCAAAAAAGTTATGTTGCAGTTTCTAAGAGAGTTGATGAGTTAGAAAACAAGCCAATAGTTTATACAGGTAAAAATGTAGATAGTTCACAAATTAATCTTTTAAATTCAAAAATTAATTCAATAAAAGAAACAGTTGCAGATATACCAACAAGTGCATCTGTAAAAGATCAAATATCTAAATCTAATAATCAAACTGAGAATAATATAAAAAAATTAGAAAATCGTTTGAATAATTTAGAAAGAACAGGAAAAGTGTCTGGGGATTCCTCAAAATCATCTAGCACAGGTACAGTTGCAAAAATAAGTTTAGGATTGACGATGATTGCAGCATTATTTATTGCAAGGTAAAACTTCTAAAATCTTAAAATATATTTCAAAGCATTTCATAGGAGCATTAAATGCCAAGGTTATTAGTCAAAAAAAGAGAAGAAATTATAGTAGAGTATATTGCTAAAAAAAATAAAATAAAAATTTTCATAGGTAGTAGAAAAGGAAATGATATTGTTCTTGCTGATAAAAATATTTCAGAACAACATTGTATTATATTATTTGAAAATAATCAGTATACATTAAAAGATCAAAATACTATAACAGGAACTCAACTTAATTCTAGAACTATTACAGAAGCTCCTATAAAGTTTGGTGATGAAATTACTATTGGTAATTATACAATTATGTTTTTGGATGACATTTCATTAAATAAATATGATGTTGTTGTTCCTCAATATTATCTAGTTGGTATTTATGGGAAGTTTTATGGGAAAAAATACTATTTAAAGCAGCAGGCTGATACTTTTATTGGCAGAGAAAATTTATCTCCTAGAGGAATAGAAAATGATATAGTCCTTTTAAGTGATATGACCGTATCAAAAGGACATGCAAAAATAACATCTGTTCAAGATAAATATACAATTACTGATATCGGAAGTACCGGCGGAGTTGCTGTTAATGGTGTAAAAGTTGGGCAGCTCAATAGTTCTTCATTGTTGTTGGGAGATGAAATTTCTATTGGCAGAACAATTTTCAGGGTAGTAGATTATTTTAATGAAGATTATTCAATGCCTTCTAAACAGAAAATTTTTATTTTAAAAATATTAAAGGTAATACAATTAATAATAATGTTATTAGTATTATCAGTTTCAACACTATCAATAGGTGTTGGGTATAATGGATTGTCTCTCTTAAATTCAAGTTCAGATAAAGTAAATTTATCTATAAATACAGAGTGGTCTAAAGATATTCCAATGAGGGCAGATGCAGAGAGTTATGATATTACATCAACTCCTGTTATAGCTGATTTTGATAATGATGGGAAGAATGATGTCGCTATGTTAAGCAGTGCAGGATTTTTATATGCTTGGAGCGGAGCGACTGGTGATCGTTTTTGGAAACCAGTTGAAATTTATAACTCAGGTATAGCTTCGTTAGTTGTAGATGATATAAATAATGATAATATTCCCGACATAATTGCAGTTTCGGATTCGTCATTGCTTTACATAATAGATGGTCAAACAGGTAATATTATTCGTAGAGAAATCTTAGGTGGTGTTATATCAAACACTACACCAGTTGTATGTGATTTAGATTCTGATGGTAAAAAAGATATAGTTGTTGTTTCTGAAGACGGGACTGTTCATTTTTTATATTCTCCAGGTTTTGATAGCAGTTATATAAGATATTCTGAATTTATAGACGGTCCGTTATATTCTAGTCCTGTTATATTAACAAGAAAAGATTTTTCTCCTTTTATTGTTATTGCAAATTATGATAGTAAAGTTTATTTTATTGATGGTAAGTCTAGAACAAAGAAGACAGTTAATCTTTTAGAAAGTAGTGGCAAAGCCCATTTAATTGCTGGTTCACCCGCTATTGGTGATATAAATGGTGATGGAATTGATGAAGTTATAGTTCAATCTAATTTGCCTCAGTATGTTTCAGCTATTGATACATCAAAGTTTTCTGTTATTTGGACATATTTTGTCGAACCAACACCACCTTCTGGTTTAAAGTTTAACAGCAGTCCTATTGTTACAGATTTAACAGGTGATGGAATTGATGATGTTATGATTGTTTCTGCTAATGGAACAGTGCAAGCTTTAAAGGGAAATACCTCATATCCATCAGGAGAGTTGTTATGGAAAATGGCTATTCCTGAAGCAAAAAGAATTTTATCTTCTCCATCAGCTTTTGATTTTGATAAAGATGGAATTGTTGATATAGCTTTTGGAACGGAAGATGGTAGAATTGTTATAGCTAGAAGCAATATAAAAAGAAAAGAAATAGAAATTATAACGGATATAAAAGCTAGCAACTCACCAATAACGTCAACACCTTTGATTGCAGATATTGACGGAGATAAAAATATTGAAATTGTGTATACAAATACACAAGATTCAATACAAGTTTTAAATACAGATGTTAAGACTATTAAAAATCTTCAAATTTGGCCTATGTTTTTGGCAAATTCACAACATACATCTAAAGTATCATTAGCTCAATATAAAAAAACCTATACGAATATGATAATGTTTGGTATTGCCTTATTTATTCTTTTGGTATTTGTAAAAATTAGAGGGATGATAAAAAAATCAAAGAAAAGAGTTAAGGTTATATATTTATGATATTTTTAAATTGTGCAAAAACAGATACAGGCGTATTAAGAACTGAAAACCAAGATTCATTTGGTGTTTGTCAAGATGAAAACTTTTTCTTTGTTTGTGATGGAATGGGTGGTGGAGTTGCTGGTGATTTTGCCAGCAAATATGCAGTCAATGTTATTCTTTCATCTTTTTTAAAACTTTCAAATGAAGAGTGTTTTTCGATTGTTGGTGAAGATTTTGCTTTATTTAATGAAAAAATTATCAGACCAGTAGCATCAATAAAACTTGCAAATAAAGCTTTAAATAATTTAACTATTAGATATCCAAAACTTGTTGGTATGGGAACAACTTTTACAGGGGTTTGGTTTGAAAGAGAGACGTCTTTGATTCATATATACAATGTTGGCGACAGCAGAGTATATCGAGTAAGGAATGGCAGTATAAAACTTTTAACAGAAGACCATTCGAAAATCAAAGAATTAATAGATAATGGGAAAATGACAGAAGAGGAAGCAAAAACAGCAGAAATTCAGAGTATGATAACAAGAGCTCTGGGTATTATGCCAACTGTAAAAGTAGATTATAAAGCTGAAATTGTTAAGCCGGGCGATATATATATATTATGTACAGATGGGCTTAATGGAGAAATAAGCGATTTTACAATCAATGATATTGTTAGCTTGCATAAACCTAATATAAAATCTATTTCCAATGAGCTTATTTTGGCAGCAAATAATGCGGGTGGAAGAGATAATACTACCGTTATTAGTTTATATGCTCAAGATGAACAAGATTTTAATGCTCAAATTCCACTAACAGTACAACAGAATATTATTACATTTGATGATGAAAAACATAATGAATCCTTGAAGGAAGATTTTGTAATCCATAGACTTGAAAAGAATTTTGATGTACAAATTCCTCAGCTAGCAAGACAAAGAAATTTTTTTACAAATCCAATAGTTATTGCTGTAATGTTAGTTTTATTATGTGTCATTGGTATTTTTTTATATTCATCTTTTTCACAAAAAGAACAGAAAAGCATAGTTGAACTTACAGGTAATATTTCCGGCTTAAAATTAGATGTAAGAACTCTGTCTCGAGAAAAAATGGAAGAAATACAAAAAACAGAAGAACAAGTTTTTAAAATGCAAATTTTACAAGATTGTATAAAAAATAAAGATGTCTTAACAATTCCTATGTCGAATGTTACAATTATGTTAGAAAGTAATGGTCAAAATAAATTTATGGGGTTATCAAGTTATGTTCCTTTAGATATTAAATTACCAAAAGGGAAATATTTGATGACATTGACATATCCATCTTATAAAATATTAGATGAAAACTTACAGTTAAGAGATTCAATGTCTATATATTTGGAAAATTCCGGGGCGTTACAGGATTTGGTCGTTGTTATGGTGCCAGATTAAATTTTGGAGGATATTTTATGTATAATAAACAAAAAAAATATAAAATTTTAATTATTGATGATGATAAAGTTTTTTTAGAAACTATGTGTACAATTTTGAAAATGGAAGGGTTTGATGTCCATGATGCTGAGACTGCAGAAAGCGGTTATGAAGCAATGGTTAATATAAGACCAAGCTTAGTTATGCTTGATATAAATTTGCCTGATAAAAATGGCTTTGATGTTTTAATATCTATTAAAAATAGTAAAAATTTTTCAGAAATTCCAGTTGTTTTAATTACAGCAGATACAGCTGTATTAGTTGATGAGGCTTTTGAAAAAGGAGCTGATGATTGTTTCTTTAAGCCTATTAATCCAAAAGAAATCATTTCTAGAATAAATAGAATATTGGATGAATATGAAAATTAAAAGAATAATTTATTTTTCATTTTGTTTATTTTTCTTATCGAATTATGTTTTTGCTGATTTTGAAAATACATATATTTCTGTATTAAATCCTGATTCATATTCACAATCATTAGGGGCTAGTATTTTAGCATTGTCGCCATCTGTGTTTGGTCTATTTTCAAATCCTGCATCTAATTATAAAAATATATCAAAAGAATTACAGATATCATATGTTTCTATGTACAATAATATATATGGCGCAAATGCAGGACTTGTTATACCTACAGAAAAAGTTGGAAATTTTTCTATTATTGCATCAGGCTTTGAATATAACAAAGATATAGCAACATTGGATTTTAAAAATTCAATAATGGTTGCACTAAACTATGTTTATCCTTTAGTAGAACAATATCCTATATATACAGAAAAAGGAGCTATTGGGGCTACTTTCAAATTTTATAATTTAAAAATGAAAGCGGATGATAGTGATTTTAATTTATTTAGTTGTGATTTAGGGTTCATTTATTTATTAGATTTTATTGATAGAAACTTAATGGGTGCTTTAGCTGTAAAAAATATTGGTAATGATATAGAAGTAGATAATGTTTTTCAAAAACAGGCTCAAAATGTTACAGCATCGGCAAGATATCTTGTATCTGATGATTATAAAGTTTCTATAGTTGCTGATATGGTTAAAAGTTTACAGATTACAGATACCGGATTTGCTTGTGGACTTGAAACAATCCCTTTTTATCCATTGTCTTTAAGAGTTGGTTGGAGAGATTATAGGGATAACTTTAATAAGGGATTAACAGCTGGTTTCTCATTAGATTTTAATAAAGTAAATATTGCATATTCTTATTCAGATATCCTAGACACTTCAGATGATCAGCATACTTTTTCTTTAGGTTTTTATTTTGGTGCTATATCTGATTCCGGTAAAGCATATGACCATTATTTAGGTTACTATTTAAATATGGCAAAAGATTCTTATTCTAAGAAAAATTATATTTCTGCAAGACAACAATTTGAAGATATACTGGCAATTTATCCTGAAGAACCAGTTGCAAAGCATTATTTACAGCTTTTATCTGATGATCTTGATCAAACTGATAGAGATGCCTCTTCAAAAATTGATAAATATTTAGCAAGAGCAGATGTCGCATTATTAAAAAATAATGTTATCAAAGCAAAAAAATACTATTCAAAAGTGTTGATTTTGGATAAAGGAAATGATCAGGCATTGCAAGGACTTCAAAAAGTTGAAGCTGAAGTTAGTGAACAAGAAATATATAAAAATAGAAAAAAATATGCTAAGGAAATCACTCAGTCATGGGTGAAAGCTATGAGATATTTTGATAATGGCGAATTTGTATATGCAAAAGAAGAATTATTAAAAATTGTTAATATAGATCCTACAAATGCAGGAGCTTTACAGTACTTAGAATTTATTCAGAAAAAAGTAGATAGAGTTAATGCTATACAAGCAAATGATATTTTTAAACAGGGTGTAAAAGAATACAATGAAGAAAACTATGAAAAAGCTTTAACATATTTTAACGCAGCATATATTTCAAGTCCTGATAGAAATGATATAAAAGAATATATAGATAGTTGTAATGAAAAAATTAATTCATCAAGAAAAAAAGAAGCATCTTTAGTTTCTGCTTCAACTTCTTCTTCAACTCATCAAAATTTCCTTACAAATAAGCAAGTAGAAGAACAAATGAAAAGAGTATATAATACAGGACTTGAGCAATTTAGTAAGAAAGATTATAATGGTGCATTAAAAACATTCAATACTTTAAAAGCAATGTCTTTAAAACATAAATTTTTTGATTACAATGAACAGATAAAAACTTATACTTTAAAATCTAATGAAGCTGTAGCTAATACTCTTTATGAACAAGCAAAAGAACTTGAATTAAAAGAAGAATTTGATAAATCTTATGATACATATAAGGAAGTTTTAAAATATGTTCCTAATCATAAGGAAGCAAAAAAAGAAATATCAAAGTTGAATTCTGTTATTGCTCAAAAATATTATGATCAGGGTTTACAATCTTTTTCTGCAGGTGATAAAGAAAAGGCAATAGAATATTTAAAACAATCTTTAGAATATGACCCAAATAAGCTTGAAGCTAAGAGAGCGTTAGATAGAATTAAATAAGAGAGATATATGATAGAATTAAGAAGAGATCCAATATCATCTAGATGGGTAATAATTAATGATAATAGAGATTTTGAATATGGTGGAAATGATAATATTAGCATTTTAGATCAAAAACTTTGTCCTTTTTGTCCTGGAAAAGAAAATTTAACACCTCCAGCTTTATTAGCTTATGATAAAAAAGGGAATAAAGTTAGTGACAAAAGTTGGAATATTCGAGTTATTCCTAATAATAAGCCAATATTAGCAATAGAAGGCAGCATTAGTAGAAGAGCTGAAGGTCTTTATGATAAAATGAATGGTGTTGGTGCTCATGAAATTATAATAGAAACAGCATCTCATACCAGAGATATAAATTCTTTTGGTGCAATTGAATTTGCTCAAGATATAGTTGTAGCTCAAGAAAGAATAAACGATCTTAAAAATGATTCAAGATTTGAATATATTTCTCTTTTCAAAAATCATGGGCAAGATGCCGGTGAGACTATTTCGCATCCTCATTTTCAATTAGTTGCATTACCTATTATTCCAAAAAATATTAAAGATGAAATGTTTACAGCACAAAAATATTATGAATTTAAAGAAAGATGTTTGATTTGTGATATTATTGAGCAAGAAATATCATCAGGGGCAAGAATTGTGACAGAAAGTGATTCGTTTTTAGCTTTTGTTCCTTTTGCTTCTCGATATCCATTTGAAACATGGATATTGCCGAAAGAACATACTGGGGATTTCAGAACTATTCATGATAAAAAAAAGATAGAAGAAATGTCAGAGGTATGTATTAGTGTTTTTAGAAGGTTATTTAAAGTTTTAGACAAACCTTCTTATAATCTTGTTTTAAAGTCTTTGCCATTAAAACAAGATTACTTGCAATATTATCATTGGCATGTAGAGATAGTTCCAAAAATAACCAGATTCACAGGTTTTGAGCTTGGTACGGGAATGTATATTAATCCTACTATACCTGAAGAATCTGCAAAATTTTTGAGGGAAGCAGAATAGATGAATATCCTAATGGTTTCTTCAGAATGTGTTCCTTATGTGAAAGTTGGAGGTCTTGCTGATGTTGTTGGTACACTTCCGAAATATTTAAAAAAACAAGGTCATGATGTAAGAATTATTATACCAAAATATAGAATTATAGACGGTGTTAAGTATAATTTAAAAATATTGCCGTATAGACTTACTGTTAAAGTTGGTAAAGAACAGGAAAGTTTTAGAATAAAAACTTGTTTTCTCGATGATAATATACCTGTATATTTTATTGAAAATATGAGGTATTTTAATAGGCTTGGCATTTATGGAGATGATTCCGGGATAGGTTATGGCGATAATAAAGAGAGATTTATTTTCTTTTCAAAAGCAGCAATTGAAGCTGTAAAAGCAATAATGTTTAGACCGGATGTTATTCATTGCCATGATTGGCATACAGGTCTTATTCCTGCATATTTAAAAACCACACATGCTGATGATGGTTTTTTCTGGAATACTTCAACAATATATACAATTCATAATATTTCATATCAAGGGAGTTTTGAAGTTTCGACAACATTGCCTTTAGCAGGTTTTTCTTGGGAAGATTATAAAAGTGATAAACTTGAATTTTATAATACATTTAATTTTATGAAAGCAGGACTTGCATATTCAGATATAATTTCAACTGTAAGCCCAACATATGCAAAAGAAATTCAGGGTGTAGCTGGTAACGGAATGGAAGTTGTTTTACAAACAAGAAAAAAGGATGTATTTGGTATTTTGAATGGGATAGATTATTCTTATTGGAATCCGGAAAAAGATAAGAATTTAATAGCGAATTATTCGAGTTTTAATCTTGAAAATAAAAAACTATGTAAGAAATATTTACAAGGAAAATGTGATTTTTCAATTGATGAAAATACATTTGTTATAGGATGTGTTTCTCGGTTTGATGAACAAAAGGGATTTGATTTGATAATTGATGCAATTAATAAAATTCAACATTTAAATATTCAGATTGTTATTTTAGGTTCAGGTAATACAGATATAAGAGATAGTTTGCTGTATTTAAAACATTTATACCCACAAAAAGTAAGTGTTTGGACTAGCTATAATGAACCTCTTTCACACCAAATATATGCAGGTTCTGATGCTTTTTTAATGCCATCAAAATTTGAACCTTGTGGATTAAGCCAAATAATATCACTTGCGTATGGGACAATACCAATAGTTAACAAAACAGGCGGTCTTGCAGATACCATAACCAATTTTTCAAAAAATAATATGTCTGGTAATGGAATTGTTTTTGATTTATATAAAGGTGAACAACTTGTAGATTCTATTATTAATGCATATAATATTTACCAAAATAAATTGTTGTGGAATAAAATTATGAACAATGCTTTTTTGAGTAACTATTCTTGGGATAAATCGATTAAACAATATGAAAATATGTATAAGGCTGCAGTTGAAAAAAGAACAGCATATACAATATATCAGATACAAAAATGAAATCAATAACTATAAATCTTTCTAAAATATTAAAAATATTAGTCTTAACTGCTTTAATGGCTTCTTTTTCTTTTATTATCCAGTATTATCTAAATTTAAAATCAGATAATATTAAAATATTAGAAGATTTGAAAATAGCTATATTTGTGGATAGTAATACTGAAGAAAGTGTAGTTCTCTCTGAAATTAATAAGTTTTTTTATTTTAATATTGTTGAATATATTGATGCTAATAAATCATATAATAAAGCAGTTGAATTAAATCCTGAATTAGTAAATATTACTCCGGAAAATACAATTTCTTATCCGTGTTATGTATTAGTTAATAATGTTTCAGCTGTAAATATGCAACAATTAGAGGAGATAAAAACAGAAATTTCTTCAATTGTTTTTGTTAAAGATGTTGTATATGATGTGAAAGCATTTGAACTCTTTTTTAATAATATTAATTTGTTATTAAATTACGAGAAAATATTTTACTATATTTCATTTTTTATTGTAATAGTTTTTTTTAGTAAATTAATATTGTTTATATTAAAGAAAAAATTTAGAGAAATTATATATGAAATATTATATGGATGTTTTTCTGCATTGTTTGGATATGTTATTATCTGCATTTGTGCTGCGATGATACATAACTCTATTTTTATTTTAGATTGGCATATCTTATTTATTTTAATTCCTTTTGGAGCAATTATAAGTTTTATGATGAAAGAATCAAATGCTAAATTATAAGATTTTAGTTATTACTGTTATTTTATTTGTTTTTTTTATAAATTTTTCTGTTGCAGATACAAATTCGGATTTACAAGGTAGAACACAACAATTAAATCAGTTAAAAGAAAATATCAATAAGAAAAAGGCAGAAAAAAATAGACTCATTAAAGAAGAGAAAAAAGTCAAAAAAGAATTACAAAGAATATCTTCGTCAATATCACATACTGAAAAACAATTAAAAATATTACAATCAAAGATAAAAGAAGCTGAAAAGAATCTGATGTATGCTTCAAAACAATATTCAGAAGCAGATAAAGAAAAACATTTTTTTAATAAACAAATTGAAAATGAAGTTTTTTTATATAATCAACGAAAAGCAGTTAAATATTTCGATTACCCATTAGAATTTAAAATACGACAATTATCAATCCAAGATAAATATTATAAATTTAACACAGCAAGCAATAAAGGGGAAAAAGCTCAGTCAAATATAGGTAAATACGATAAAGCAAAAAAAGAATTTTTGAGTTTGAAAAACAAACAAGAGTTGTTGATAAACAGAAATAAGAGATTACAGCAAAATAAAAATGAAATACTTAAAACAACTGCCGGTAAAAGAGTTAAAGCTGAACAGGATATAAAGTCTCTTAATGATTCTGCAAAAGCACTTGAAGCTTTAGTTAAAAAATTGATGCAGGCAAATAAAAATCAAAAAAGAATAACTTCTCTTAGGTCAGCAAACACTGATAGAAGAAATAATTTACCGTGGCCGGTTGAGGGTGAAATTATTTTAAATTATGGCAAGAATAAACATCCTGATTTAGATACAAATGTAATTAGCAATGGAATAAAAATAAAAACACAAAATAATGCTATAATAAAGTCTGTAGATGCTGGCATTGTTGTCTTTACTGGAGAATTTAGAAGTTATGGTAAAATTATAATTATTGATCATAAAGGGGTCTATTTTAGTGTTTATGGACAGTTAGATACTATTTTAGTTAGTGAAGATCAATCAATTTCTAGAGGTACTACTGTCGCTAAGGTTGGTTCTGGTGATAATGCTGTACTTTATTTTGAAATAAGGCAGTATAATGTACCGGAAAATCCGAAATTGTGGTTAAAAGAAAAGAAATAATATAGGGAGTTTTTAAATGTATAGAATGAAAGCAAAGAAAATTTTTTTAATAGTTGTATTAGTCTTAATTGTATCTTTTGTAAAAGTATATGCTAAGTCTGATGAAACTTATGATACATTGAGAATGATGGTTGATGTTATGGAAATTATAAATGCCAATTATGTTGAAACAACAAATCCAAAAGATTTAGCTGTAGGAGCAATTAATGGCATAGTAAGAACATTGGATCCTTATTCACAATTTATGGATGAAAAAGCATATAAAGAAATGAAGACAGAAACACAAGGTTCTTATGGCGGAGTAGGTTTAAGGATAATGTTACAAGACGGAATATTGACAGTACTTACTCCAATGACCGATACACCTGCGTATTATGCCGGAATTTTACCTGAAGATAAAATTGTAAAAATTGATGATAAGTCTACAGAAAATATGTCTAGTGATGAAGCAGTTAGATTAATGAGGGGAAATCCCGGTACAACAGTAGTACTTACAATATCTAGACCTAAAGCAAAAGAAGAATTAGTTTTTACATTGAAAAGAAAAAAAATTAAAATAGAAACAGTAAAAAAAATGATGTTAGAGGATAATATTGGATATATAAGACTTTCAGAGTTTAATGCACAAAGTGCAGAAGATGTGGCAAAAATGTTAAATGATTTATCAAAAGACAAAATGAAAGCTTTGATTTTTGATTTAAGAAATAATCCTGGAGGATTATTGGATTCTTCAGTTAATATTTGTGAATTATTTATAAAAGAAGACAGTTTAGTAGTATCAACTAAGGGCAGAGATAAAGCTTTAGAACAAAATTATTATACGAAGAAGAAACCTGCTTTTCCTGACATCCCTGTCGTTATCTTAATAAACAGGGGTTCTGCATCGGCATCTGAAATTGTTACAGGGACAATGCAGGATTATAAAAGAGCTTTAGTAATTGGAGGGAATTCTTTTGGCAAAGGTAGTGTCCAGACTATTATTCCTTTATCAGATGGCAATGCTTTAAGAATGACAATAGCAAAATATTATTTACCATCAGGTAGGACAATTGTAAAACAAGATACTAAGAAAGGAATAAAAAGTGGTATAACTCCTGATGTTTTAATTGAAGTGCTTCCTGAAACAGAAGGTAAATTATATATGCAATCAGAATCTGTAAAAATAAATAAAGAAAATAAAGAACCTAAGATTGAAGATGAAGTTTTACAGACAGCTATAAAAGTTATAAAAGCAAATAAAGTAAATGAATATATAAATAATTCTGGAAAATATCTACAAGATTATCCAAAAGAAATAGTAAAAAAAGAAGAAATTAAAATCGATAATAAAGAGTTAGAAAATGGCAAAACAAACACAACAACCAAAGAATAAAATTTTATCAAAACTTTATTTAGTCTTGTTATTTATAGCTGGGATTGTTTTAGCATTTTCATTTCAAACAGCAAAAAAAAATCAAACCGTCGCTATAGATCATATGTTTGATAATAATCTTGTTACAGCATTGACTTCTAATGGTATTGAACAGAAAGATGTTCTTTCTCAATTTGCTAGAGAAAAAAATATAAAGACAATAACTTATAATGAATATTATAAAAAAATTAGATTGCCCAAAAATAAAAAACCAGAAAATTTTGAACCTATTTTAAAAACATTGGCTAGAAATTTCAAGATAGAGTTATCTAAAACTATATATAAAGATGGTTCGTATAAATATGTTTTTTCTGATAAAAAAAGAGTATATTCAACAATTGTTTTAGTGAAAAGAGACTAGAAGTAATGAAAAAAAATATACAGTCTTATGAAATATTCGAATTGGCAAAAAAATATTCAAGTGAAAAAAAATTTAATCTTGCTTTGCAATATTTTACAAAATGTTCTAAATTCAAAGAGTTTAAAGCAGATATAATATTTGAAAAAGCAAAAATTTTTTATGAACTTAATGAATTACAAAAATCATCACGATATTTTTTTAAATATATTAATATCTCTTCAAATCAACTTTTAAAATCTAATTCAATAATTATTTTATCTAAAATATATAAATTAAAAAATAAGATAGATAAGGCTATGGCTTTATTAGATAGTATGGATAAAAAATTAGTTAAATCTGAATGGGAAAGAGAAAGATTAGATATTAGTTATTATAAATTTAATGATTTATTTAGAGTACATGAATTTTCCGGTAAAAAAACTGATTTGATAAAAGAATTTGAAGTTATTCAAACAATTACTCCAAATAATGGAAAAGATTTGTTTTATATTTCAAGGATATCCAATTATTTACATAATTATGAATTTACGGAAAAATTAATTAAAGAAAATATAAAATTAATGAACAAAGCTGATGCTTTTTATAAAAATGCAATTTTGAATGAATTAGAAATTTCTACAAAGACTGTTGTTTTAAAATCAAAACCTAGAGGATTATGGATAGCTGCCAGTAGTAAGTGCAATATATCTTGTATTATGTGTTTTTCTAAGGATATAAAATGGGAATTAACTGATAAAAATATAGAAGATATTTATTCCTATATGCCTTATCTTGAACATATTGTATGGTGGGGAGGAGAACCTACTATTTCTAAAAAATTTTATGAAATGATAAATTATTCTTTGCAATATAAACATATTAAGCATACTGTTGTTACTAACGGACAATATATGCCTGAAAAATTTATAGATATTGTAATAAATAATTCTATAGAGGTAGCTTTTTCAATAGATTCAGTTGATAAAAAGAAATATGAAGAAATAAGAAAAGGTGCAAGTTTTGATAAACTTATAGAAAATATTATAAAACTTTATCCATTGGCTAAGAAAAAATTATTAAAAATAAATTCAGTCATTGCAGATTATAATGTAAAAGAAATAAATGAAATATTGAAATTTGCTAAAAAATGGAGTTTTAGAACAGTTTCTTTTAGACCAATGATAAGTAAAAATATTACAAATAATATGTTACAACCTACATTTAAATACTTAATGAATATGAATAAAATGTTAAAAGCAAAATCTAAAGTTGAGGTTAATAATAGTATTCAAATTTTATTAGATAAAGATTGTAATAAAAATTGTGCATCAAAAGGTTTTTGTCATACACCATGGTGTTATCTAACTATTAGATTTGACGGGAAAATATTCCCGGATAATCTGTGTAGTTATTATATGAAAGAAACATTTGATTTAACGAATACAAATTATCTTAAATATTGGAACAGTAAGTATATAAGTAATTTTAGACAATACATTATCGACAATCAGTCGTGTAGTCCAATGTGCCCACAGGCAAATATATTGGAGAAGATTTAATAAATGAAAATATTAGCAATAGAAACATCATGTGATGAAACTTCTGCATCAGTAATAGAGAATGGTAAAAAAGTTTTATCAAATATAATATCATCACAAATACCAATACATGCAAAATATAATGGTGTTGTTCCTGAGCTTGCCAGCAGAGCTCATATTCAAAATGTAAATATAGTTATAGAATCTGCATTAAAACAAGCAAATATAGATTTTGATAACTTTGCAAATAATATAGATTATATTTGTTGTACTTATGGACCGGGACTTGCAGGTTCATTGCTTGTAGGTATTATGGCTGCAAAAACATTATCATATATTTATAATAAACCTCTTATTCCGATTAATCATATAGAAGGACATATGTTTTCATCTGCTATAGAAAATAAAACATTAAAACCTCCATTTTTAAGTGTAGTTATTTCTGGAGGGCATACAGAATTAGTTATAGTTAAAGATTACGGTAAATATGTTTTTCTAGGTGGAACAAGAGATGATGCCTGTGGAGAGGCTTTTGATAAAGTTGCAAAAATTTTAGGGCTTAGTTACCCTGGTGGTCCGATTATTGATAAATTAGCAGAATTTGGTAATCCGAAAGCAATAAATTTTACTAGACCTTTACTTAAAGGAAGTTGGGATTTTTCTTTTTCCGGTATAAAAACAGCAGTACTAAATTATTCAAAGAAAGTTGATATTAAAGATCAAAAAGTTGTAAATGATATTTGTGCAGGTTTCCGCCAAGCAGTGGCAGAAACTTTAGTTTATAAGTCATTTGAAGCTGTTAAAAAATATTCGTTAGAATCTATAGCATTGGGTGGCGGTGTTTCTTGCAATAGTTTAATTAGAAAAATGTTTAAAGATTATTCTAAAAAAAACAACATCAAAATTTTTATGCCGTCTCCTGTTTTTTGTACTGACAATGCTACTATGATAGCTATGGTGGCATATTATAAAATATTAAATAAATCTTATAATAGAACAAATAATCAAATAAACCCAAAACCATCATTGGGATTAGAAAATTGGTAATAAATGATTAAACTTCCACAACTTTCCATAGGAAATATTAAATTAAAAAATTCTTTGATGTTAGCTCCAATGGCTGGTATTACAGATTTGCCATTAAGAGAACTTGCCGTAGAAGGCGGAGCTGGTTTGGTTTATACAGAAATGATATCTGCTACAGCTCTTGTTTATGGAGACAAAAAAACTCTGAAACTTTTATCTACTTCTGAAAATGAACCTATTGTTGCTGCTCAAATTTTTGGTACACAACCTGAAGTTATGTCGGAGTGTGCTAAAAGAATTCAAGATTTAGGTTATAAAATTATAGATATAAATTTAGGTTGCCCGGCTAAGAAAATTGCCAAAGTAGGTGCAGGAGCCAGGCTGTTAGCAAATCCTAAAAATGTTGAAAGTTTATTGTCATCAGTTGTTAAAAGTGTATCTATTCCTGTAACTGCAAAAATTAGAATAGGTCTTATAGAGGGACAAAATATAGCTCCTGAAATTGTAGAAATTGCTCAAAATTGCGGAGTAAAAATGCTTGCTATACATGCTAGAGTTGCAGAACATGGACATAGTGGTTTGCCGGATTTGGAAGCATTTGAGAAAGCAACTGAAAATGCTCAAATCCCGATAGTAGCTAATGGCGGGATCATTGATATAATTACTGCAGAAAAATTTTTAAAAATATCAAAATGTTCAGGGCTTATGATAGGAAGAGGAGCTATTGGTGATTATGATCTTTTTAAAAGGATAGAATGTTTTTTTGATAAACAAGAATTATTGCCACATACTTCAATTCAAACTAGATTAAGATGGTTTAAAAAACATGCAATAGCATCTGCTAAATATTATGGTGAAGAAAAAGGGTTGGTTGTTCTAAGAAAAATTGCACCATATTATATTAAAGGTCTTCCAAATGCTTGTGCTTTAAGAAATAGAATTAATAAACTTGTAACGCTAAAAGAATTCGACGAAATTTTTTCAAATATAGATAGTATATAACTATATCTATATAACAAAATGATGCTGTTTCTCTGCTAAATCCATTTTCGAAGTCAAAAACAAATTAAAAAAGTTGAATATTCAGTATCAATTTGGTAAAATCATCAATTATTAAATAATAAAAAAGCAGAGGTTTTTATGACAATAGTAAAAGATGGATATCCATTTATATTAGTACCATTAATAGTTGCAATTGTTTTAATACTTTTAATGTCAGGCAATGTCGCTGTATTTATTTCGTTGATATGTTTTCTTTTATCAGCATTTTGTATGTTTTTCTTTAGAGATCCAAATATAAAAATTACAGAAGGAAATGGATTGATACTGTCTCCATGTAATGGAACGGTTTTAGAAGTCAAAGAAAATGATAACGGACAGTCTGTAATTAGAGTTTTCTTATCAGTGTTTGATGTACATTTACAAAGGTCACCTATAAGTGGAACAGTAAAAAGTGTGGAATATAGACCTGGTAAATTTTTAAAAGCTCATGAACCGGAAGCACATATAGTAAATGAGCAAAATTTGATAACTATAGAAAATGAAAATGGAACTTATATTGTAAAACAAGTTGCAGGAATTCTTGCAAGAAGATGTGTTTCTTGGGTAAAGCAAGGCGATGTTCTTAAAATTGGTGATAAGATAGGTTTAATTAAATTTAGTTCCCAAGTTGATTTGCATATGCCTACGGGTTATGATATCAAAGTAAAAGTCGGAGATAAGGTCGTCTCAGGTGTTACAGTTTTTGCAACAATATTAGAAAATGGAGATAAAAAATAAAATGCCTTCTTTAAGGAAAGGTTTGTATGTTTTACCAAGTTTATTTACAGCTGGAAATTTATCAGCTGGATTTATTTCAATTTTATATGCGATAGATGGAAATTTTAATGTAGCTGCATGGTTTATAATGTTAGCAATTCTTTTTGATATGCTTGATGGCAGAGTCGCAAGATTAACGAAAACAATGAGCAAATTCGGTATGGAATTTGATTCTTTGTGTGACCTGATATCTTTCGGAGTTGCCCCTGCTATATTAATGTATCAGTTAGTATTAAATTCAATGGGTAATGTTGGTATTGCAATAGCTTTACTTTTTGTTATAACAAGTGCAACAAGACTTGCAAAATTTAATGTGAAGGCAATGGAGCCGATTGATAATGCAAAAAAAACATCAGATAGTTTTGCAGGATTACCAACACCTGCATCAGCCGGTGTTATAGCTTCGTTTGTTTTAAGTTATGAAATATTTGATGGAACAGTTTTGTCATTTAAAACTATACCGTTGTTAATGAAAAAGATGCCATTCTTCTTTGAGGCTATGCCTATAATAATGGTTATTATTTCATTTCTTATGGTATCAAATGTACCTTATAATGCATTTAAAAAAATGAAATGGTCTAGACCAAAGTCTATACAGTTTTTTGTTTTATTAGTAGTTTTTCTTATAGCAGTATTTTCATATCCGCAAAATATGTTTTTTATAATATTTTTTGGATATTCGTTATCCGGGATTGTTTTTATAATTGTAAGATATTACAGAGTAAAAAAAGCTTTGATAAAAGCTTATAATGAAAAGAAGAATAAACATGAATAGAATTTTAATTTTAAAAATATTAAGTAACGGAATATTGGGAAATTGGCGACTTAGTTATCCTATTTGTTCGTAAGTTGTTTTATTATGTTAAATGAATAATTAGGAGAGTAAATATATGAAAAAAGATAAAGTGTTCTTTTTTGATACAACATTAAGAGATGGAGAACAATCACCGGGCGCAAGTATGACTTTGCCTGAAAAAATTTTGGTAGCTCAACAGCTTGCCGCTATGGGTGTTGATATTATTGAAGCAGGATTTCCTATATCTAGTGATGGAGACTTTGAGTCTGTAAAAATAATTGCTCAGCAAGTGAAGGGGCCTATAATTGCAGGATTGGCTAGAGCCAGTGAAAAAGATATTACAGCTTGTTGGAATAGTGTAAAATATTCAAAAAGACCGAGAATACACACATTTTTAGCTACATCAGATTTGCATATAGAAAAAAAATTACAAAAAACTAGAGAGCAAGTTTTTGAAATGGCTGTTAAAGCTGTAAAATTTGCAAAAAAATATTGTGATGATGTTGAATTTTCTGCAGAAGATGCAAGCAGAAGCGATGTAAATTATTTGTGTAGTATTGTAGAAGCTGTTATTGATGCAGGAGCTACTACTGTAAATATTCCTGATACAGTCGGATATAATCTGCCGGAAGAGTTTGGAAATTTAATAGCAACAATTAGAAAAAATGTTAAGAATATTAATAAAGCAATAATTAGTGTTCATTGTCATAATGATTTAGGGTTAGGTGTTGCAAACTCTTTGGCTGCTATCAGCAATGGAGCAAGGCAAGTAGAATGTACAATTAATGGTATAGGGGAAAGAGCCGGTAATGCTGCAATTGAAGAAATTGTAATGGCTATTAAAACCAGACCTCTTTATTATCCTGTAACACACAATATTAAGACTAATGAAATTTATAAAACCAGTAAATTAGTTTCAAATTTAACAGGTATTGTTGTTCAGCCAAATAAAGCTATAGTTGGAGCAAATGCTTTTGCTCATGAATCCGGTATTCATCAAGACGGAATGTTAAAAGATAAAAGCACTTATGAAATAATGTCTCCTCAAGATGTTGGTGTACCTGAAAGTTTATTAGTATTAGGCAAACATTCCGGAAGACATGCTTTTTTTAAAAGATTAAAAGATTTAGGATACAAATTAGAAAGTAAAGTTTTGGAAGATTTGTTTTTAAAATTTAAATTGCTTGCTGATAAGAAGAAATGTATTTTTGATGACGACATAGTTTCTTTGGTTGAAGAAGGTGCATCAGGTATAAAAGAAACATATACGATTGATTATGTCAATGTTACTTCCGGAGTTGGTGTTATTCCAACAGCAACTATCAGATTAATAAAAAAGAATAAATCGAAATCTGAAGTTTTACAAGAAGCATCTTGCGGCACAGGGCCTGTAGATGCAGCTTATCAGACTATTAATAAAATTACAGGATTAAAAGTTGATTTGATTGATTACTCTTTAAGAGCTGTTTCCGGTGGAGAGGATGCTCAAGGTGAAGTTAATATAAAAGTTAAGTATGAAGAATCTTTTTATACGGGAAAAGGCACATCAACAGACATCATTGAATCAAGTATAAAAGCATATATTCATGCTATAAATAAGATAGTAGTTATGCAAACAGGAGGGAAAAAGTAAATGGGTAGTACTATAACTGAGAAAATTTTGGCAAGTCACTGTGGTAAAAAAGTTGTTAAAGCTGGTGAGTTTATTGAACCTAAAATTGATATTTCTTTATCAAACGATGTTACAGCTCCAATTGCGATAAAAGAATATTTAAAAACTAATACAAAAAAAGTTTTTGATAAAAACAAAATAGTATTTGTAATGGATCACTTTACACCAAATAAAGACATAAATAGTGCAGAAAATGTTAAATTCGTCAGAGAATTTGCAAAGAAAGAGAAGATACTGCATTACTATGAAGGCGGAAATGTTGGTGTAGAACATGCGTTGCTTCCTGAAAAAGGTATAGTTGTACCTGGTGATATAGTTGTTGGTGCAGATTCTCATACTTGTACTTATGGAGCTCTAGGAGCTTTTGCAACAGGTGTTGGTTCTACAGATATAGGTGCATCTATGTCAACCGGAAAAATATGGTTAAAAGTTCCTCAAACAATTAAATTTGTTTACAAGGGGAAACTTAATAAATGGGTCAGCGGGAAAGATTTAATACTTTATACTATCGGTAAAATAGGTGTTGATGGAGCATTATATCAAGCTATGGAATTCACCGGTGAAGTTATTAATAAGCTTAATATGAATGATAGATTTACTATGGCTAATATGGCTATTGAAGCAGGTGGAAAATCAGGAATATTCCATGTAGATAAAAAAACTATTGATTATGTTTCAAAAAGAGCTTTAAGAAAATTTAAGATTTTTGAAAGTGATAAAGATGCAGAATATGTTGATACTATTGAAATAAATTGTTCTGAAATTTATCCTCAAGTATCAGTACCATTTTTGCCTTCGAATGCAAAATCTGTAAAGTCTTTGAAAAAGACATATATTGACCAAGTTGTTATTGGTTCATGTACAAATGGAAGAATTGAAGATTTAAGAATAGCAGCATCAATAATGAAAAATAAAAAAGTTCATAAAGATGTTAGAACTTTAATTATTCCTGCAACTCCACAAGTTTATTCTGATGCTTTAAAAGAAGGATTATTGAAAATATTTATGGATGCAGGAGCAATAGTTTCTGCACCTACTTGCGGACCTTGTCTTGGCGGACATATGGGAATTTTAGCAAGTGGTGAAAAATGTGTTGCAACTACAAACAGAAATTTTGTTGGTAGAATGGGACATGTAAAATCAGAATTATTTTTAGCAAATCCTGCTGTTGCAGCAACATCAGCAATTAAGGGTTATATTGCAGATCCAAATGAATTAAATAATGGAGCAAAAAAATGATATTAAAAGGTTTCGTTCATAAATATGGTGCAAATGTAAATACAGATGAAATTATTCCTGCAAGATATCTTAATACTTCTGAACCTAAGGAACTTGCAAAGTATTGTATGGAAGATATAGATAAAGATTTCGTTAAAAATGTTAAAGCTGGAGATATTATAGTCGCAGATAGAAATTTTGGTTGCGGTTCATCGAGAGAACATGCTCCTATAGCAATAAAAGCAGCCGGCATATCTGCTGTTATAGCAAAATCTTTTGCAAGAATATTTTTTAGAAATGCAATAAATATTGGGCTTCCTATTTTGGAATCAGAAGAAGCAGTTGATGCGATAGAGAAAGGTGATAAGATTGAAATAGATTTAGCCAACGGCTTAATAAAAAATCTAACAAAAAAACAAAATTATAAAGCACAGCCTTTTCCGGAATTTATGCAAAAATTGATAAAATTTGGTGGCTTGCTCCCTTATATTAAGGGAACAAAAACAGGGGGAAAATAAGATGGGGAAGACATATAAAATTGCTCTTTTGCCTGGTGATGGAACAGGTCCGGAAGTTTTAAATGAAGGTATCAAAGTTATTAAGGCTGTTGCAAAAAAAACAAATGTAAACTTTGATTTTGTAAATTATGATTTAGGTGGAGAGAGATATAAAAAAACCGGTGAAGTTTTGCCGGATTCATGTGTTGAAGAATTTAAAAAATTTGATGCAATGTATTTAGGTGCAATTGGTCATCCTGATGTAAAACCTGGAATACTTGAAAAAGGAATTTTATTAAGACTTAGATTTGAACTTGATCAGTATATTAATTTAAGACCGGTTAAACTTTATCCTAATGTAGAGTGCCCTTTAAAAGACAAAGGTCCTGAACATATAGATTTTGTTGTTGTCAGAGAAAACACTGAGGGTTTATATGTGGGAGCAGGCGGAAATGTAAGAAAAAATACTCCAAATGAAGTTGCTATTCAAGAATCAATTAATACAAGATTTGGTGTTGACAGATGTTTGAAATATGCTTTTGAAGTTGCACAAAAAAGAAATAAAGACAATAAACTTATGTTATGTGGAAAAACAAATGTATTAACATTTGCTTTTGATTTATGGGAAAGAGCATTCAGAGAGATGGGAGCAAAACAATATCCAAATATTAAACTTGATTATGCTCATGTTGATGCAACATGTATGTGGATGATAAAAAATCCGGAATGGTTTGATGTTATAGTAACAGA
>JAQVBD010000077.1 GCA_028690485.1 Endomicrobiaceae bacterium | reverse complement strand
TTAAAAATGGTAAAAGTTTTTGCAAACTAAAATGGAGAAAGTAAAATGAATAAAAAGGCTTTAGAACAATTACGAAAGGTTTTAATTCAGAAGAAAGCTTCAATAGTTAACAAGTTGAATTTTAACAAAGGAACAGAAGCTGAAATGGAAGTCGGTGATGAAGTTGATACTGCTACTCAAAGCAATGAAAGAGAAATTCAATTTGAATTAGGTTCTCTTGATGCTAAGATGATTAGAGATATTGATAATGCTTTAACGAAAATTGAAAAAGGAACATTTGGTTTGTGTGAATGTTGCGATGAAAAAATTCTTGAAGCAAGACTTAATGCAATTCCTTGGGTAAGGTATTGTGTAAAATGCCAAGAAGAAGCAGAAAAAAATTCAAAATAGAAATTAAAATAGTAGTTTCCTTTGGATTAAAGCATATTTATTTGTACCATTTAGATAATAAAAGGTATATTGGAAAAGTATAATTTAAGCGGAGATGATTTGAAATGAGATTTGTTTTAAGTTCAAAAATTTTTAGAGCAACTGTTACTGAAGCTAATTTAGAATATGAAGGCAGTATTACAATAGATTCAGATTTAATAAATAAATCAGGTCTTTGGGTTGGTGAAAAAGTTTTGGTTGTCAGTAATACAAGCGGAGCAAGATTAGAAACATATGTTATCCCTGGTAAATCATGTTCCGGTACTATTTGTATGAATGGAGCAGCAGCACACTTAATTAAAAAAGGTGAAAATATAATAATTATGGGGTTTCAACTTTCAGATAAGCCTATAAATGCAAAATTTGTTTTTGTTGATAAAGATAATAAATGTATTAAACAACTTTAATATGTAAAAAGGATTTATAATGACAGATTTATTACAATCGTATTTTACAGAATTAAGACATGTTAAATCAGCTACAAAAGAAGAAGTACTGTTACTTTGGATAAAAGCAAAAAAAGGCGATAAAAAAGCTATAGAAAGATTAGTAGAACTTAATTATTGCTTGGTTATTCCGATAGCAAAAAGGTTTAGTAGAAAAGGTGTAGATTTCATGGATCTAGTTTCTGACGGGAATATAGGTCTTATAAAAGCTGTAGAAAAATTTGATATATCAAAAAATATTAAGTTTTCAACTTATGCAACTTACTGGATAGAACAATATATTAGAAAATCCATAGAAGATAATTCTAAAACTATCAGAATTCCCTCTTATATGTATGACATTATTAATAAATGGAAAAAAGCCAGAAATTTTTTGATGGCAAAATTATATAAAGAACCTTCTGTTTCAGAAATAAGTAAAAACACTAAAATCCCAATGGATCAGGCTGAAGAAATCAGTAAAACTATTTTTTCAATTGATAATATAGTTTCGTTAGATGTTCCAATTACCGAAGATTCAGAATCTTTTAAAAAAGAAACTTTGACAGATACTATTGTTAAAACGCCGGAATCTATTACAGAAATTATAAGAAATTCCCAAAATGTGCAAAAAGCTATAGATTTGTTACCGGAAAGAGAAGCAGAAATTATAAGAATGCGATTTGGCATAGATAATACATCTACATTTTCTTTAGATGAAATAGGTAAAAAAATGGACTTGTCCAGAGAAAGAGTAAGACAAATAGAATTAAAAGCATTCCAAAGATTGAAAAGTATATTTTTAAGATTGAAATTTGCAGACAACATAGATGTTGCCAAGTTAGTTCTTGACCAAAGAGGAACTAAACCTGACAGAAGAGCAAAAGCACTTTCGGTAGAAGAAGAGAAGAGAAGACAAAAAGACAGGAGAAAAGTATGGAAATAGTAGATGCTTTAAATAAGACTATTAGAGATATTCTTGATTTTCCTGTAAAAGGTATCGTTTTTAAAGATATTACCCCCCTGTTAGCCGATATTAACTTATATAATGCTGTCATTGATAAAATGGCTGAGCAATATAAAGATAAGAAAATTAATAAAGTTGTAGGTCTCGAATCAAGAGGCTTTATATTTGGGATATCTTTAGCACAGAAATTAGGAGTTTCATTTGTTCCTATCAGAAAACAAGGTAAATTGCCTTATAAAACTATTTCAACAGAATATTGTTTAGAATATGGTACAGCATGTATAGAAATACATACAGATGCAATATCTGAAAATGATAATGTTTTGGTGGTAGATGATTTACTTGCAACCGGAGGAACATCTGCTGCTGCTGTGGAATTAGTTAAAAAATTAAAAGGCAATGTAGTTGCTTGTGTATTTCTTATAGAATTATTGTTCTTAAATGGTAAGTCAAAACTTAAAGACATCGAAGTCTTTTCCATACTCAAATATTAATCAAATGCCCTGGTAGCTCAACTGGATAGAGCAGATCCGTCCTAAGGATAAGGTTGGAGGTTCAAGTCCTCTCTAGGGCACATTCCGCTTAATGCGATATTACGATTTATCATTTTGGACTCCACCTTTATAATTTTAAAACTTATGTACCGCCCGTTGCACTCTTGCTTATGTACACCGCATTTTAAAATTACTTCGGTTCGTCTCAAACTGATAAATCTCTAACGACAACAACAGAAGACAAAAAGTTCTTGTCTAAATTCAAAATAATCTCAAAACTCAATTTTTATTATTTATCTTTTCGCATATAGTAACTTTTGATGTTTTTTTAAATATCCTGTTACATCTTTAATAAAATTATAGTTTAGCCATTTAAAATAAATATCATTGCTATACTTAACATGGCAATTGCGACTATCTAAGTTGTAAAGCAATTCACATATTTTATAATTTAGAGTTTTTTTCATAGTCATGATGAAATTTTCTTTGGTTGACTTATAATCAACGTTATTTATGAGATATGAATCTGGAAAATAGAAGGAATGAATTGTATGTAAAGCCGTTATTGGCATACCTTTTAAAAAGACATTTAGAACATGGAAATTGTAAATCTGAATATCTTTATAAAATACACATGCATTAAACCAACTGTAATGCTCTTCTATTGAATTTTGAAGTACTTCTTTTCTAGCCTTCCAGAATTTTTCGCTTATAAAAATATCTCTTAAAACACTTAAGTAGTCAGGAATATCTGCTGTTTTATTAAAATATCTAACATTGTTATCATCTATATTTACTTTCTTTACCCTTAAATCTAAGTCTTTTTTACAATAAATAACTCCACTTTGGTCTTTCTCCCAAGAATCAATTTCATTAATCCATGTTTCAAACTTTTCTTGAGGAGTATATTGCTCCCCTCTTTGCATTAAAAACATCTTTTTAATTTTATCTATGTTTGCACTTTCAGTTTTTGGTGTATTACAACTGCCATCTCTCGAATAAATAGCATTTCTTATTATTTTTATGCCATTAGAATACTCTTTTGTTAAAACATATGGCAAATGTTCGAGAAATGGAGTGATTTTAATGCAATCTATGTATTTGCCTTTAACATAGTGTTCCAAAACTTCAATTTTAGGAAAGTAGTTTATATTGATTCCTCTTAAGAGGTTTACTATATCAGCTTCAGTCTTTTTGTTCTTATCTTTTTTCACACAATAGAATATTTTTAGTTTCGTTTTAGAATCTTCTTTAATACCGATGATAATAAATCTTTCTTTGTTTTCACTAAGAGAATTACATAAGCATAAAATATCATGTATCAAGTCTGCATTGTTTGAATGCCATTGTCGTTTAAAATCCAAATAATCACTTTCTGTTAATCTTAATAAATTTTTTATATTCATGAACTTATTGTATATATTTTACAATGCTATATCAATTTAGCTATGGAATTCAGTTGAAAATCTGTTAGGATATTCCCGCTCTGCATTTTCACAGCATACTCTCCAAATTTTTGCCTTGTCTAAATTCAAAATATTCTCAAAATCACATATTTATTTTAAAAATTAAAAATCATCATAAAATACAGTTAAATTTGAATGTTTTTGGTATAAAATGGATAATCAACGAATATTTTAATACAATACTAAAGAGTTCATTTTATTATATGGGGTTGTTATGTTTGATAAAGATTTTGATGATGTTTTTTCAAGGTCAGAAAATAATGAAATATTGAAAAAAATCATTACTGAAATAGATTCTTATACCATAGAAAAAGATGTGATAATGAATCCGACCATTAAAAATAAAGAAATCATCAAAAATCTGATACAAATGCGTAAAGAGTTATATGCAGTGTTAAAAAAATATTTTGATAAAACAATAACTTATTCACAAGCTTATACAGAATTACAGATAATTGAACAAAAAATTGAAAAGTACACTGATAAAAAAGTTTCTTCAAAAAAAATTAAGTTTTATGGTGCAGACAAGATTCATCTTGATAACAGCGAATATATCCGATTTATTAAAAACTTTGATGATATAGATAAAAAAGTTCAAAAAATTATAGTATCAGTAAAGAACGATATACAAACAAACCGGAATAATAAAAAATTATTACAAAATCTTCTTAAATTTCTTCATCTGTCTAAAATATTTAGTATAATAAAAAAATGAGATATTTTTTAGTTTTAAGTTTGTTGCTGGTTAGTACCGGTTTGTTTGCTCAGCAGATAAACAATACCGGAATTTGTTTTAATACAGTTGATGTATCTACTAAAACTGTTTCTGTAAA
>JAQVBD010000002.1 GCA_028690485.1 Endomicrobiaceae bacterium | reverse complement strand
AGCAGAGTTTCTATGGATAAATACAGAAGAATTAGAATATTTCAAAAAGACAGTTATGTTTCAATAGATTATGCAGGAAAAAGTCTGAAGATTTACAGTAAAAAACCGGATGTTGAAATAGTAAAAAGTTTATTTGATATAGCTGTTATAAAACCAAAACTTCCTTCAAAAGAACCATTATTTTATGAATTAGATCATTTTTTGACATGTGTTGGTGAGGGTAAAAAACCTATCGTTTCCGGTGAACATGGACGAGATGCTTTGGAACTTGCTCACGATATATTAAAGAATATGCAATATTAACAAATTAATTAAGAGTTGAGTTTTTTTAATTAATATATATTATTAAATAATCTCAAAAATAATTGATTTTTTAATAAATTCTTTTTTTAAAAAATAAAAAATGATAATATCTATAACATGGCTTTTGCTATTTTTACCTTGTATGGTATTATTTTAATCTTTTTACAAATTTTTCTTTTAAGAGAATTGATTCCTATTTTCCATGGGAATGAGTTTGTTTTAGGAATTGTAATAGCTCATTGGTTGTTTGCAGTTGGTGTATCAAATTATATATATCCATATATAAAAAAATCAAAAAATCTTGCTAATATTATTATTAAATTATTATTTACTTTAATTGTTTTTATAATATTTTCATTCCTTTTTATTAGAAGTATCAATTTAATTTCAGTTACAGATATAACACAAGGAGTGTCTCTTAAAACAGCTTTTTTATATTCTTTTATTGCTATTTTCCCTATAAGTTTTTTGGCAAATTTGATTCTGAATTTTTTTAAAATATATATTTCATCAATAATTTATCGAAAAAAAATTAAAAGATATATTTATGAAGCATTAGGTTTTGTTATTGGCGGGATAATATTCTCTTGCTATATGAGTTCTTTATCAACAAGTACAATAGTAATAATCATAATATCTTTAATATGTGTGAATTTCTTATTTTTATTTCATAGCAAAAAAATAAAAGTATTATTTGTTTTGGCAATAATAGGTTTAATTTGTTTAATGTGGAAATTTGGCAATTATATAGAAAAAGCAAGTATATTAAATAATTATAGCGGAACCAATATTATAGATGTTTCTTATTTTAAAAATCAGCAAAATATTTTAACAGAGAAAAATGGTGAATTCTATTTTTATGCTAATGGTACAAATGAATTTGCATTGCCAAGTCCTAAAATTTTTGAAGAAGAGGATTTTGCACATTTGCCAATACTACATCATGAAAATCCACAAAATATATTGCTTATAGGCGGGGTAAAATATCTCTCTTCAATAGTTAAATATGATTTTATGGAAATTCATTATATCGAAAGTAATAAAAAAATAGTTGATATAATGAGCAAATACATACCAAAATTAAAAAATGTTTTTAAAGATAAAAGATTAAAAATAACTAATGATGATGCAAGGACTTTTTTACTAAACAGTAAACAAAAATATGATGTAATTCTTGTAGGTCTAGATTTACCAATTAATACAGAAATTAATAAATTTTATACGGAAGATTTTTTTAATATTGTTGTTAATAAATTAACTGATGATGGCTTTATTGCGTTAAAATTACCGGGTTCTATGGTATATTCAGCTTCATTGATGGCTGAATTAAATTCGTCTGTGTATAATAGTTTAAAGAATGTCTTCGAATATGTTCAAATTATTCCAGGTAAAGAGAATATTCTTATTGCGTCAAAATCTCATATGCCATTTAGGTTGGATATAAAAAAAAGGTTAAAAAGTATTCAAGATGAAACTTTTGTATTGTCAAAATACTATGTTGATGAAAGAATGGATACTCAAAAGACCGAATGGTTGAATTCTCAAATAAGAGATGGAAAAAATTTAACACTTACAAACACAGATGAAAATCAAAAAGCAATGATTTTTTCAATTATATACTGGCAATCAACATTTTCACCGTATTTAATGAAATTTTTTAGAGTAATAATAGAATATTCATATCTCTTTATATTTATATCCATTATTTTGTTTTTTTTCATAAAATTTAAATATACAGTTACTGCATTTGTTTCCGGTGCGAGTGCAATGTGGTTGCAAATGGTATGTTTTTGGGCATTTCAGATTTATGTTGGACAAATATATCAATGGTTTAGCTTTTTAACATCAATTTTTATGATAGGTTTGATAATAGGTGCACTTTATTCTAAATATAATCATAAAGCAGTAGCATTAAATAAAACTTTTTTCAGTAGTGAAATATTATATTTACTTTGGATAATTGCATATATAATTATTGTTAAATATCAAATATTAAATATGTATAGTTTAGTTGTTTTGTCTTTAGGAACTGGCTTTATTACCGGGTTGGAATTTGCGCAGCTTATTAAAATTTTTGCCATTATGAAAGAGGGTGATAGTAATACACAGATATTTTCATCTGATGCTTTTGGCGGATGTTTTGCAAGCTGTATTGGAGGAGCATTTATTATTCCTGTATGGGGAATAGAAAAATCTTTAATATTTATTTTGTTTTTAAAATTTCTTATTTTTACTTGGTGGCAATATCATAAAAAACATGGATTATAAAATAAAAATGATTAGAAATATTTATATTGCAATAATTTGTTTATTCCTTATTTTAAAACCTTTATATGCCGATATATGTGTGGAATATTTTGGCGGAGCAGGAAGAGTTTCTGGTTCTTGTTCTTTATTACAGACAGATAAGACATCAGTAATTATTGATTGTGGATCCTTTTATCAAGAAGATGATTTGTCGGCAGATAATACATTTATAAGTGATAAGTTACTCAATGCGAAAGCATTAATTTTAACACATGCTCATATTGACCATAGCGGTAGAATTCCATATTTAATAAGTAAAGGTTTTAAAGGAACAATTTATTGTACACCTGCAACAAAAAAAATTGTTTTTGAATTATATGATGACGGTTGGAATTTTGAAGATGTAATGCAGAAATATTTTTGGTCATCTGCAAAATTATCAAATATACAAAATATACAAAAAGGGACTTTAACTTTACATTGGGAAGAACAGTGTAAAGGATCAATTAAAAATATAAGTTCTACAGATAAAAAAACATCAATATCAATATTAAAGAAGAAATATAAGAATAACTTTAAATTATGTAAAAAATGTTTAAAAAAATATTTAAATGAAATTCAAAAACAATTTAAAGAAGTTCAATATGGCAATAATATAGTAGTATCTGACGATATAAATTTTGTTTTTTTTGATGCAGGTCACATCGTTGGTTCATCCAGTGTTTTATTTAATATAGTAGATAGCAAGAAGAAAACAAGTATACTTTTCTCAGGAGATCTTGGTAGTGGTTATTCAAAAATAGTTAAAGATAAAGAAATTGTTCCAAAAGTAGATAATATCTTTGTCGAAAGTACTTATGGTGCGGCAAATAAAAAGATAACTGTTCAAGATTATGATAAATTTCAAGAAGAAGTTGCAAAGGCAATAAAAAATAAAAATATAGTTTGGATTCCATCGTTAGCTTTGCATAGGACACAAAAGGTTTTATACGAAATAAAGCAAGCACAGGATAAAGGTTTAATTCCATCAGATGTACAAATTTTTAGTTTATCTCCATCTGCAAATGGAATAACTAAACAATATGAACAAGAGATAAGAGTGCCGTCAATACAAAAATGGTTTACTCCTAATGTTTATAATGAAAAAACATTGCTACCTAAAAATTATACAACTAAAAAACCTAAACAATTTCCAAAACCATCAATTATTATTTCTGCTAGTGGAATGATGGACCAAGGAACGTCACTATCATTGATAAATAAATTATTACCATTAAATGATGCAAGTGTTTTTCTTGTCAGTTATGCAAGTCCTAACACTCCGGCAGGACAATTAAAGAAGGGTGTAAAATATATCAAAACTAAATATGGAGGATCTAAAGTGTTGGCAAAAGTTCAAAGTTTCGATATATTTTCTGACCATCCGGATATAAATGAAATTATTAGATGGTTATCTAAACAAGATAAATATACAAATGTATATTTGGTTCATGGTGATAAAAATAATTTAAAACAAGCTAAAAATATTTTAAGTCAAAAAGGCTTCCCTAAAGTCAAAATTGCTGTATTAGGTAATAATATTATTAAATAAAGCATATGTGTGTTTGATAAATTCTAATTAAAATTAATAAAAATAGTATATCGTTTGACAGTTTTAAGTTATTTTTATATACTCTGATATCCTTAATTCCAATAATTTATTTGGTGTGGTGCCCGAGTGGTTAAGGGGACAGTCTGCAAAACTGCCTTTCGTCGGTTCAATTCCGACCCACACCTTATTTTTTGCCCGGTTAGCCCAGTTGGTTAGAGCGCTTCCTTGACGTGGAAGAGGTCAGAGGTTCGAATCCTCTATCGGGCATTTCTTTGGCTTACTTCTACTCTTCAATTATCATTAAATAAAACCAAACAAGTTAAAAAATAAATGAAAATGTTTTTTTGACTATTGACAAAATTCAAAACTTGTTATATAATTAGCACCTGTTAAGCTAGAGTGCTAACAAAAAAGAAAAGGCATATAAAATAGCCTAAAAAATAGGAGGAGATTACAAATGAAGATTAGACCATTAGGTGACAGAATTTTAGTAAAAGCAGAAGAACCAAAAGAAAAAAAAGTAGGTGGCATTATTATTCCTGATACAGTAAAGGAAAAACCACAAGAAGGGTCAGTTGTTTCAGTAGGAAAAGGTAAAGTTGGTAAAGATGGAAAAGTTATAGAAATGGATGTCAAAGTTGGTGATAAAGTTTTGTATGGTAAATATGCAGGAACAGAAGTAAAAATAGATAATATTGATTATTTAATAATGTCTCAAGATGATGTTTTAGGTATTTTAGAATAATTATTAATTAAAAATAAAATAAAAATGGGGGAATGTTGTATGGCAAAACAATTAATTTATACAGATGAAGCTAGAAAAGCTATGAAAGCAGGTGTTGATAAGCTTGCTAATGCAGTTAAAGTTACACTAGGACCTAAAGGCAGATATGTAGTTTTAGATAAGAAATTTGGGTCACCGACAGTTACAAATGATGGTGTAACAATTGCAAAAGAAATTGAACTTGAAGATCCATTCGAAAATATGGGTGCACAACTTGTTAAAGAAGTTGCATCAAAAACAAATGATGTTGCAGGCGACGGAACAACTACTGCAACAGTTTTGGCACAATCAATGATAACAGAAGGTTTAAGAAATATTACAGCTGGAGCAAATGCAAATCATATAAAAGCCGGTATTGATAAAGCTGTTGGTGCTGTTATTGAAGAAATAAAGAAAATAGCTAAGAAAGTAAATAATAAAGAAGAAATTGCTCAAATTGCTTCAATTTCAGCAAATGATAAAGAAATTGGTAATTTGATTGCTGATGCAATGGAAAAAGTAGGAAAAGATGGTGTTATAACAGTTGAAGAAGGAAAATCATCTGATACAACATTAGATGTTGTTGAAGGTATGCAGTTTGACAGAGGTTACACATCTCCTTATTTTGTTACAGATGCAGAAAGAATGCAAGGTGTTTTAGAAGAACCTTATATAATTATTACAGATAAGAAAATTTCTTCTATGCAAGAAATTCTTCCTTTACTTGAAAAAGTTGTTCAAACCGGAAAAGGATTTGTTATTATTGCAGAAGATATAGATGGTGAAGCTCTTGCAACATTAGTAGTTAATAAAATTAGAGGAACATTAAAGGTTATAGCAGTTAAAGCTCCTGGTTTCGGTGACAGAAGAAAAGAAATGCTTCAAGACATTGCAATTCTTACAGGTGGAACCGTTATTTCTGAAGAAACAGGTCTTAAACTTGATGCAGCTACAATAGATATGCTTGGTCAAGCAAAAAGAGTTGTTGTTGATAAAGAAAATACAACAATAGTTTCAGGTGCAGGAGACAAAGAAGAAATAGGAAAGAGAATAAACCAGATTAGAAAACAAATTGAAGAAACAAAATCTGATTATGATAAAGAAAAATTACAAGAAAGACTTGCAAAATTAGTAGGCGGAGTTGCAGTTATTAATGTGGGCGCAGCAACAGAAGCTGAAATGAAAGCAAGAAAGTTTAAAGTTGAAGATGCAATGAATGCAACAAGAGCAGGTGTAGAAGAAGGAGTTGTTGCAGGTGGAGGAGTTGCACTTCTTAAGGCACAGGCAGTTCTTGAAAAGATGAAAGGTGTTGATGCTGATGAACAAACAGGTATTAGCATTGTTAAAAAATCATTGGAAGGTCCTATAAGACAAATTATTGAAAATGCTGGTATTGAAGCATCAATTATAGTTGATAAAATAAAAAACAGTAAAGATAATACTTATGGATATAATGCAGATAGTGATGAATATGTTGATATGATTAAAGCAGGTATTGTTGATCCGGCAAAAGTAACAAGAACAGCATTGCAAAATGCTGCATCAATTGCAGGATTAATTCTAACAACAGAAGCATTAGTTACAGATATTCCTGAGAAGAAAGATGCTCCAGCAATGCCACCTATGGGTGGAGGAATGCCATCAATGTATTAATAAAAATATATTGGTAAAAAAGATTCTAAAAAAAAAGTCAGTTGAAAAAAATTCAACTGACTTTTTTTGTATTTAAAGAAGCTGATAAAAAGCTTGACTTTAAATTTTGTAAAAAATATAATGACACAGTATGATATCAAAAAGAAAGCTTATTATTTCTCTCGCATTTCTATTTTATGCCACATTTAGCATGGCTTCGAGTTCGGCTATTGAATTTAGAAATGATTTCAGACAATCCTCCGGAATTCCATCGGCAGAATATTTAGATGTATCTGATATTTCAATTAGAACTGAGTTGTTACTTGAAGGTATATTTAACAAAACTGGGGATGGTTGGTATACCGTTCCAGCAGGCATTAATAATTATTTCAGATATAATTCTGCTAATAAAAGTTTGTATAATCAAGATTGGAAAGACAGATGGGGACAAACATTGTTTTTAGATGTTGCTTTTAGACCTACAGAATGGTTTAGCGCTCAATTCGGGTTAGAATTTATTGGCGATTATGCGTCTAGGTATTGGACAACGGTTAATAATCCGCATAGAATGTTTAACGAATCACAAACATTTCCAGAATTTTCATGGAATACAGCAAAAGTTGAAATTCACAATGATTGGGCTAAATTATCTTATAACAGAAATCAAGCACATTATAATTGGCAATATGAGGGAGATATGTTTAATGTATATCAAGCTCAATCTGACCCTTATAATGATCTTAGAGTTACCGGTAGAGCTGTTCCTGAATGGTGGCAATTAAATATGAAAGGCGAAGCTGGCGATTTTGAATTGCAATATGGTGAAGCAATGGTTGATTATAAAGAAGGTTTTTATTTAAAATATAAAGATATATTCGGCAGTAATTTTAATTTTTTCTATACTGATCATGTAATTCCTTATGGTGAAGAAGGCGAAAGAATGAGAACGGCTGAAGTTAGTACAGATTTTAATATAAGTGGCAGCACATTACAGTTAGGTGCAATGTTTAGACCATTTAGAATTGACCAAGAATATGATTATGTTGATTCCGAAGTAGCAGAAGGTCAAGGAACAAATGGTTCAAAATATATTATAAAACAAGATAAAACCACAATGACTGATGCTTTTGGCGGATCAGCAAAATTATCTATCCCAAAAAGTTTGTGGTTTGATATGGTAACCGCAAAATTTACATATCAAGGTTTAACTGCAGGGAATAAACAACAAATAGAAACTGGAGTTCAGCAAGGAATTACTGAATCTCTTACTGGTTCTCTTAATTATATGTATAGAAAGCCGTTATTAAGAGCAGTTCCTGCAACAGCAAGTTCATATGGTCCAGATTTAACAACTGCCAGAGGTTTTAACCAGCCTTTTTGGGTATGGTGGAGAAATGCTCCAACAGGTTGGGATAACAGAGAAACCGATCAATTTGTTTTTACATTTACTTATGACCCAACACCTGATACATGGTTTTATCTATATGAACCTAATACCATTGAAGAGTGGAATTTAAATCCTCAAGAAGATTCATTGGTAACATTTGCTTCCCAAGTTAAAATGACAAGATATTTAGGTGGAACAGATAGACAAATTTATAGAAATGAAAATGACGAAATAGTTTGGGAAAATTTTTCAGGGTATCCGGTTTATGGAGCTTTGCCATCAGATAGATATTTAGGATCATTCTATTTCTTAACTAGAATGTTTTTTGATGAGACAGAAGTTTTATATGATTTTGAAGTAGGGGAAGATGTTGCAACACTTAGTGCACCATACACTCATCAGGAATCATTTCTAAAAGAAATAACAGGTTATTTTAAAACAAGTTTATCAGTAAATATCGCTCCATATAAATTTAAAGTTGGATATGCAAAAGATGCTTGGGGACCAGAGGATTGGAACAGAGATTTTGGTGCAACATTTGATGAATTGTACTATGCTCAAGTTTCTAGAGGTTTTTCGAAATGTGTGACAGTTGGTGTTGATTATGTTGCTGGAAGAAAGACAGATTTGAATATATTAAAAAGTATAGATGGTAATACTTCTTCAAGAAATGAATTGGGGTCTTTTGATGAAGTTAGAATTTTTGCAAGATTTGTTTTTGATGCATTATTTAAATTTGGAAATAATGAAAGAGTTGAAAAAGATGAAACACCTCCAACAGTAGAATTAAGTTTGGATCCAGATGTAATTATTCCTTCAAAAGGACAAAAAACAACTATTTATCCACTTGCAGAAGATGAAAATGGTATAGCTACATGGGAAGTAAAATTATTAAATAAATCTTCAACAGTTGTTTATTCGTTTAATGGATATGGATATCCTCCGGAATCTGTAAAATGGAATGGTAAGGATTTTGAAAATAGATATTTACCGGATGCAGTTTATGATGCTCAGTTGATAGTGAGTGATACTTTTGGAAATATTTCTAAGTCTAACATATGTAAAGTTAAAATACTTACACCTGATATAAGGATTGATGAGACATCAAGAGGATTAAAACTAACATTCTCTTCTAAAGTTCTCTTTGATTTTGACAAGACTGATATAAAACAAAGTGCAGATAAAGTATTAAAAGAAGCAGTAAGAATATTGAATTCATATGTAAAGCAAAATATTAGTGTTGAAGGACATACAGATTCGTATGGCTCAGATGAATACAATCAAAAATTGTCTGAAAGAAGAGCAGAAGCTGTTGCAAATTATTTAATAGCGGAAGGTGTGGATAAAAGCAGAATATCGACGATTGGCTTTGGTGAAAAAAATCCGGTTGCAACAAATAGAACAAGTTCAGGCAGAGAACAAAATAGAAGAGTTGAAATCCTTATTTTAAAGTCCGGTCAAGAAAAGGCAGATACTGTAGAGTATAATCTACAATAAAAAATAAAAAGGAGACACACACAATGAAAAAAATGCTAAGTTTGTTAGTAGCAGCGGTTTTCGTGGCAAGTGCGGTTGGTGTAGCTTTTTCAGCTCCATCTCAAAAAAGAACATCTTCAAAAGCTAAAGCAGAAAAAGTTGAACAAACAACTTTCAAACCTTTTGCAGTTTATCTTGAAAATGCTTCAAAAGACAATCATTATGCACCATCAGGATGGATGGGAGATTTCGGAGATTTAAAACTTAATCAGGCATGTACAGAAACACCAAGAAGCGGAAATAGCTGTATTAAAATTACATATAGTGCAAAAATGACACAAGGTGCAGGATGGACAGGTATATTTTGGCAACAACCAGCAAATAACTGGGGCGAGAAGAAAGGTGGTTATGATTTAACAGGTGCAACAAAATTGACATTCTGGGCAAGAGGAGCAAATGGCGGTGAAAAAATAGCAGAATTCAAAGTAGGAGGAATTACCGGTGAATATCCAGATTCAGATTCTTCTTCAATCGGACCAATTGAACTTACAAAAGAATGGCAGAAATATACTATAGATTTAACAGGTAAAGACTTAAGCCACATAATTGGTGGTTTCTGTTTTGCAGCATCAAAAGATGATAATCCAAATGGATTTATTCTCTACATTGATGATGTTATTTTCGAATAATTGATTTTTCTTATTTGGGGCAGGATTTTTTCCTGCCCCAAACAAAGGCATAAAATGAAATATAATAAAATAAAATTATCTCTTTTTTTGTTTTTGATTAGCAGTTTTATTTGTGCATGTGTTCCTAGATATAATCCGAATTCTGGTGGTTACATAGATACAAATAAGTCTACTGAGATGGATAAAGGAAGCATTAGTTCTTTTGAACCTTTTTATGTATATGAAGATTTCCCTTCAAATAAAAATCATTATGCACCATCAGGATGGATGGGAGATGTTGCAAATTTGGATTTTGATAGCTCATATGACAAGTCAGTACATAAAGGTACAACTTGTTTAAAAATAAAATATGTGCCGGAAGGAATTAAACAGTGGGCAGGTGTTTATTGGCAGCATCCTGTCAATAATTGGGGCGATAAAAATGGTGGTTATAATATAACAGGTGCAACAAAATTAACTTTTTGGGCAAAAGGTTCTCAAGGGAATGAAGTAATAACAGAAGTAAAAATAGGTGGAATTTCCGGTGTTTTCAGTGATTCAGATGTTGCTTGGCTAAAAGATGTAAAGTTGACTAGAGAGTGGAAACAATATACAATAGATTTGTCTCAATCAGATTTGAGTTCAATTTCAGGTGGTTTTTGTATAGTTTTTTCTAAGAAAGATAACCCAAAAGGATGTTTAATTTATTTAGATGAGATAAGATATGAATAGAACGAAAATAATGCTTTTATCATTTTTTTTAATATCAATATTTACTTTTATATCTTGTGAAAGATATCCTGTAAGTGCTTTAACTAGCATACCTTCTTCTATAAGTTCATGGCCAACTACTTGGTATTTATATGATGATGAAATAAATACAAAAGGTTCATATGAACCTAAAGTATGGGATAATTCTAGATTTTTAGAACTTAAAAATGGTTCTTTATCTTTTAAGAGTACAGGGGCATATCAAGGAAGATATTGTATAAAAATGGAATGGTATGATGCTAGTCAAAACATTGTTTTGCCATCAGGGTGTTTTCCATATGCAGGTTGGGCATTAGCATCAACCGATCCGGCAGATATTGGTTCTAAAAATATGACAACTAGCGGATATACAAGGCTTGAATTCGAAGCAAAAGGGTCTTTATCGGCAGGTTGTATTGTAAAAGTAGAAATTCCAAGACATGACGGTGCACTAGATACTGATAATATTTTATTATATGATGGTGGTCCTAATAGATTAACTTCGGTCTGGAAAACTTTTTCGATTCCTATTACTTCTAGAACAACATCAAATTGGGGAATACAGCAATATTATGTTGCTATAGCAATGAAAAGAGATAGTGATTCCGTTTCTACAAATGGCGGAACTATATATATAGATAATATAAGGTTTGTTAAAGATTAATTATGATTAAAAAAATTGTTTTATTTATCAGCTGTATATTGTTATTAAATGCTTCATCAGCACAAAGTGCTTGTTCTTTAACATGTGATTTTTCTGAATATACCGCTATGAATGCATCTGTTCGTTCCGCTATTATGCCGGGTTGGGGACAAGGTTGGAATGAACAAACAACAAAAGGTTGGATAGTTTTTGGTGTATTTTCTTTATCGGTATTTGGAGCATTTTATTACTATAATGTAGCTGAAAGTGATTATGAAAAATATGAAAATATGGGTTCCATTAATGGTTCTCTTTATAATGATTATAAATCAAGTTTAAATACATCTAGAACTTTAGGAGTAGTAGCTATTGCTACATGGGTATATGCTGTTGTTGATGCTTATATCGTTGCAAATAAAAAATCAAAACTATATTCGTATAAAAAATTTGATGTTACAGCTTATAGTAATGATGGTATTATGCTTAAATATAAAACAAAAATTTCTATATAGTTGGGTATTATGATTTTAAAAAAAATATTTATTTTATCAGTTTTTATAATTGTTTGTTCTGTTTTTGGATGTGCCCAGAAAGACAGAATAAGAAATAATACTATGACACTCTCCATTGAACCAAAGGCAGACATTAGTATTAATGTTGGTGCGGCATATTCTTTAACAGCAATTATTAAAAATGCTAAATATGAAGATATTGATGAACCAGTTGTTTGGTCTATATCTAATTCAAGTATTGGTGTTTTTACTAGTTCAAACACAAAAAGTACAGATTTTGTAGGGGCAAGTGCCGGTACAGCTGTAATAACATTAACTTGTCAGGGAATGCAGACATCTGTAAATGTTACAGTTAGTATTTAATTAAAAAATTAAAGATTTTAATTTATATTCGGATGGGAGTACACAATCTCTATGTCTATCATTTGAGTTTGTGTTTTTTTTAAATTTATGAAAAAAATAATATTTTTAAGTCTAAATATTCTATTGATGATAGCTACAGTTGTAAATGCTGAATTAATAGATAAGTCATATAGAGAACGATTTTCTAATGATAGTTTGAAAAAAAATTACTATAGATTACAGATGAAAACAGCAAGTTTTTTTGACAGACAAACATCGTCTGTAAATGGTTTAGTTGAAAGTTTTAGAGGAACTTCAATATATTCATATGATTTTTTTTCAAAAGCTTTTATTCTAGGTAGTGGAGGCGTTTTAGATGCTCAGTCATTTATATATGATGGAGCAATAGCATCAATCGCATATCTTGTAGCAGGTCAATATAAAAAAACAGCTAGCATATTAAAAGTTTATCAAAGAGAATTTTATTGTTCAAAAGGTGAAAATATAGGTTTATATAATGCATATAAAACAGATGTTCCTAGAAAGAGATGGGGTTTAACAGCAGGGATTGATGGTAATAGAACTCATTTAGGTCCAAATGTTTGGGTTGCAATTTCCGCATTACAATATACCGCAATTACAGGAAAACTTGATTTTTTACCGTTTATAATTGATATGTTAAAATGGGCAGAAGGAATTAAACATTATCAATTTAAAGATGGAGAATTGGGTGCTGCGAGTATGGGTTATGGTTGGGAGCCTCCTGATTGGAGTAAAGTATATTCAACAGAAAATATTGTTGATCATTATGCTGCTTTAAAAATGTTAAAAGATCTTTATTATAATTCGAATGTTGATATAAAACCTTATTTTAAAAAAGCAAAGTATGATATCTCTGATGTAGAAAAAGAAATTGAAAATATAGAAAGATGGATGATAAAACTAATATATGACAAAAAGAAAAAGACATTTAATATGGGATATAACGAAAGGGGTGTTGACAGAGTTGATGCATTAGATACTGTGTCATGGACAATCACAGCATTGACTCCGGAGAGATTACAAGAATTAGGTATTGATCCTTTTTATTTAATGACTTTTGCTGAAAAAGAATATTATGTCGTTGACAAAATCGGCGATACTGATATTGGCGGATATGATTTTACAAATCAAAAAGGAAGAAGAAAAAATTATAGAATGATATGGTTTGAAGGGACATGTTTTCACATAACAGCTTTACAAGTTATGTCTGATTATGCGGCGAAACTTGGCAAAAAAGATTTAGCAGAAGAGTATCAAAAAAAATCAATACATCTTTTAAATGATGTTGAGGTTGCATCAGATTTGGTAGGTCTAATAGATGGAGCATTGCCATATACGTCAAAAAAGCCGGATGATAAACAAATTTATACAACATTTGCTGATTATTGGGAAATTCCTAGAGGGAAAGATGGTTCTTGGGTAGCATCATCATCTTCAACAGGTTGGAGATTGATAGCATCGTCGGCTTTTAATCCATTACATTTCAATAAAGATGCAGTATCATATAAGTTATTTCAAAAAACAAAATAAAGTTTTATAATATAAATGGCATGATTGATAAAGGAAATAAATGATTAAAGTAATATTTAAAAGATTAATTATTTTAAATATAATATTCGTTTTATTAATGATGATATACAGAGTAATTTTTACATTTTATTATTCTAGTGTCTCAAATTTAATGCCATATTTAACTGATTTGTTAAAAGCTTTTGTATTAGGTTTTAGATACGACATGGCTGTTATCGCATATATTAACATAACCGTAACTTTATCATTTATCATATTGTTTTTTATCAATAGCAAAAATGCCTTCGTAAAATTTATTAAAATATTAAAATATTACTATACATTATTTTTTGGTGGAATTATTTCTATTCTATGTATAGATTTTGGATTTTATTCTTATTTTCAAAATCATATAAATATTTTAATATTTGGTGTTTTTGAAGATGATACAAAAGCTCTTTTTTCAACTTTAGTAGAAAATTATCCAATTGTTTTAGTTACTATCGGATTCATATCAATTTTTGTATTTGTCTTTTTCTTAACGAAATTTATTTTAGAGAAAAACATTACATCATTTATATTAGGTACAGTTAAAATTCAATATAAAATTTTAGTAACATTTATTTTGATTTGTCTTAATTTTATGTTAGCAAGAGGTTCTTTTGGCCTTTTCCCATTAGGTGTAGATAATGCAGAAGTTTCAAATAATATATTTATCAATAGAGTTTCAATTAATGCAATATATACTTTACAAGCAGCACTTGAGGCAAGATCAAAAGAAAATAGAGGTATGAACTATATTGCTAAAATGGGTTACGAAAATAATATACCTAAAGCTTTTAGCGATTATTTATCAATAGACATAGCAAATATTCCTAAAGATAATCCAGAACAATCATTAGTAAAAATTACGAAATATAATAAAAATATAGAAGAAATAAAACCAAATGTTATAGTTATTGTTATGGAATCACTCGGGACAGATTTAATGCATTACAACAGTCAGACATTTAATGTATTAGGCGAATTTAAAAAACATTTAGATGAAGATATTGTTTTCTATAAATTTTTACCGGGGCACATGGGAACAATAGGTTCTTTAGAAGCGGTAATAACAAATATAGTCAGACTTCCTTTATCAAAATATTTGTGTCAGTCAAAATATGCATATAATAAATATTTTTATTCAGGACCAATTCCATACAAAAATCAAGGATATGAAACAACATTTCTTTATGGTGGTAATGCCGGTTGGAGAAATACAGGTTCATATATGCCAAATCTTGGATTTGATAAAATTATTGGTGAAGGTAGTATGCCAAAGAACTATGAAAGAAATCAGTGGGGTGTTTATGATGAACATCTTTTCGACAGAATTTTTACTTTGCTTGAAGAAAATGATAACAAGAAATTTATCTATGCTATGACAACTTCAAATCATCCACCATACTCTTTACCAAAAAATTATAAAACGATGCCATTGATATTAACACCGGAATTAGAAAAAGCAATTACAGGAGATATGAAATTATCTAAAATGAGATTTGCGACATATCAGTATTCTGCTCAGAAAGTTGGTGAATTTTTAACAAGATTGAAAAAATCTAAATATGCAAATAATACTATAGTGGCAATCACCGGCGACCATAACTTTTGGAGTACTTTTACTTACCCGATAGAAAGAAAATTAGATACAATGAGTGTTCCTCTCTATTTATATATACCTAAAAAATTAATGCCTGACAAAGCAAATATAGATACAACGATATGTGCTTCTCACACCGACATAATGCCGACATTATATGAATTATCTTTGTCTAGTACTTCTTACTGTGCAATGGGGACAAATTTATTTTCAAGACAAGCTAAAGATAATATAGCATCAAATGATTTAGGGTTAATAATGAATAAAGATTATGCTTTAATATACGATTTTAGTTCAGATAATAAAAAATTTTATACTTGGAATAAAACTAAACCAAGAGAAATAGAATTAACAGAAAAAACTCAAGAGCATGAAAACATGGAAAAACATTATAAATCTGCAGTTGCAATTGCACAATATATGTTGATAAATGATAAGGGAGAAATAAAATGAAAATACTTGTAACAGGTGGAGCTGGTTTTATAGGTTCAAACATTACAGATGCTTTGATAGATAAAAAACATGAAGTTGTAATAGTAGATGATTTATCTACAGGCAACAAACAAAATATTAATCCTAAAGCAAAATTTTATAAATTATCTGTAACAAATGCAAAAAAAATAGATGAAATTTTTAGTAATGAAAAAATTGATATAGTTATTCATCATGCAGCACAACTTGATGTCAGGAAATCTGTTTCTGATCCTAGCTTTGATGCAGAAGTAAATATTAAAGGGACTATAAATGTTTTAGAGGCATCAAGAAAAAACAATGTAAAGAAAATAATATTTGCTTCTTCCGGTGGTACAATTTATGGTGAATGTTCGAAAAAAGCTCCAAATGAAATAGCTTTTGCAAATCCGTTATCACCTTATGGAGTAGCCAAATTATCAGTAGAACATTATATTAAGTGTTATAATGCAATTTATGGATTAAAATATACCATTTTAAGGTATGCTAATGTGTATGGTCCAAGACAAGACCCTCATGGAGAAGCAGGAGTAGTTGCAATATTTATTGGTAAAATGTTACAAAATCAAGAAGTGCTTATTTTTGGTGACGGGAAACAACTTAGAGATTATGTATATGTTCAAGATGTTGTAAATGCAAATTTAAAGGCATTAACAAAAGCAAATAATGAAATTATAAATATTGGCACACATAAAACATTTTCAGTTAACCAACTTGCAAAAGAACTTGCAACAATTATAAAATACAAACCAAAACCGGTACATAAAGCAAAGAGATCCGGAGAGTTATTTAAAAGTTATTTGGATATTACTAAAGCAAAGAAAATTTTAAATTGGCAACCGGAAGTTGATATAAAAATAGGGCTTAAAGAAACAGTAGATTATTTTAAGCAAAAATAATAGAGGTAGTAATAATGAAAAACATAGTTGCTCTGGTTTTAGCATTGTTAGTATGTTTATCTCTTAAAACAATTGTTGAAGCACAAACTCTTCATGAATTATGTCAAACATCTTCCTTTGATAAAATAAAAGATGCAATAAAAAAAGGTGCAAATGTAAATGAGTTAAATATTGATAAAAAAACTCCATTGATGTTTGCGTGTGCAAATAATGCTACTACTGAAGTTGTGCTACTATTATTGTCATCAGGTGCAAATGTAAATTTAGCTGATAAAGATGGCAAGACTGCTTTAATATATGCAAGTGAAAGTAATAGATATGAAACAGTAATAAATGATTTAATCAAAGCAGGAGCAAAAATAAATGCAAAAACAAAAGAAGGCAAAACAGCATTAATGTATGCTTGTGAAAAAAATCCGAATATAAAAATAGTGGTTCAGTTAGTTAATTCAGGTGCAGATGTAAATGAAAAAAGTAATGACGGAACAACTCCACTTATGTATGCCAAAAAAAATAAATCTGGTGGTTTAATAACAGTAATACTTGTACAAGCAGGAGCAAACTCTCATATCCCTTTAGATATGGATATGCAATAATGGATAAAGAAAAGTTAGCAATTATAAAACTTAATATGGTAGCAGAGCTTGGACCAAAAAAAATAGTAGCACTAAGTAATTATTTTGGTAGTGCTTACAATGTTTTATTTGCAAGTTTAAAAGATTTGCAGATGGTAGATAAAATAACAGAAAAAATAGCTTTATCAATAAAACATACAGTTGATTCAAATATAATAGATAAAGAAATTTCGTTAGCAAAAGAAAATGGTATAGACATTTTTGTTTATACAGAAGAAAATTACCCTTTACCGTTAAAAGATATTTATGATTTTCCACCTGTGCTTTATGTTAAAGGTAATATCAAAAAAAATGATTCTGTATCAGTTGCTGTTGTTGGTTCAAGAATGCCAACAAATTATGGAAGAGCTGTAACATCTACTTTTTGTAAATATTTTGCAGAGAATGAAATAACAGTTATATCCGGACTTGCTAGAGGAATAGATACAGAAGCTCATCAATCAATATTAAAATATAATGGTAGAACAATAGCGGTATTAGGTAATGGTTTATTAGAATATTATCCTAAAGAGAATAAGAAATTACAAGATAAAATAAGTCAGAATTGTGCAGTTATAAGTGAATTTCCTTTACAACAAAGACCAGATAAACAACATTTCCCAAGAAGAAATAGAATCATAGCAGGTTTATCAATGGCAACAGTTGTTGTTGAAGCAACTGCTTCAAGTGGGGCAATAATAACGGCAGAGCTTGCAACAGAATACGGTAGAGATGTTTTTGCTGTTCCAGGACCAATATTTTCTGCTTATTCAAAAGGTCCTAATAATTTAATAAAAAATGGTTCTTTAATTGCATTAGAACCGCAGGATGTTGTGAATGAAATACAACTTTTATCAACATGGGTAAGTAAAAAGAAAAAACAAAAAAAATTAAAAACAGAAAATATGAGTAATATTAAAGATAAAAATAGTATAAATATTTTAAAAATGATAGAATCATCAATAAATGGCATATCTACAGATGAGTTAAGCGAATATTTTGAAATTGATATTCCTGAGCTTTCTACGATATTGGTAGAGTTGGAACTTAATGGATTTATTAAAGCTATGCCAGGACAAATTTATATAAGAAATAGTTGAAGTAATGAGGATAATATGAAATATCTAGTAATAGTTGAGTCTCCAGCAAAAGAAAAAACAATATCTAAAATATTGGGTAAAGACTATTTAGTTAAAAGTTCTTTTGGACATATAAGAGATTTACCTAAAAGTAAAATTGGTATAGATATTGAAGATAATTTCAAACCTACTTATATTGCAATGGTAAAATCAAAAAAAGTGATTGCTGATTTAAAAAAAGCTGTTGAAAAAATTGATCATGTATATCTTGCGACCGATTTTGATAGAGAAGGAGAAGCAATTGCTTGGCATTTAAAAGAATTATTAAAATTATCTGATAAAAACACCAGCAGAATAACTTTTCATGAAATTACAGAAGAAGCTATTACTAGTGCAGTAAAAACTCCAAGAAAACTTGATATGGCTTTAGTTGATAGTCAGCAAGCTAGAAGAATTCTCGATAGATTAGTAGGTTATAAACTATCTCCACTTTTATGGAAAAAAATTAGAAGAGGTCTTTCCGCTGGTAGGGTACAATCTGTTGCTGTTATGATGATATGTGATAGAGAAGAAGAAATAAACAAATTTGTTCCGGTTGAATATTGGTCTATTATTGCAGAACTTCAAAAAACAAAAAAAGAGATTTCATTTAAAGCAAATCTTGTATCAAAAGACGGTGAAAAATTTGAAAAACTTTCAATACAAACAGAACAACAATCAACAACTATTTTAGAAGAATTAGAAAATGCAAAATATAAAGTTTTATCCGTAGAAGAAAAAGAGAGAAAGAGATCTCCTTATGGTCCATATACTACTTCGACTATGCAACAAGATGTATCTAGAAGAATTGGTTTTTCTCCATCAAAAACTATGATGGTTGCGCAAAAGTTATATGAAGGAATAAATATTGGCAGCCAAGGGGTAGTGGGGCTTATAACATATATGAGGACAGATTCTTTAAATGTTGCAAAAGTTGCTCAGGAAGAAACATTAAAATTTATAGAAACAGATTATGGTAAACAGTTTCTGCCTAAAACACCAAGATTTTATAAAACAAAGTCCAAAGGTGCTCAAGAAGCTCATGAAGCTATCAGGCCAACATCTGTAAAAAGAACGCCTGAAATATTAAAACAATATTTAACACCTGATGAATATAAACTTTATAATGCTATTTGGTGCAGATTTGTTGCAAGTCAAATGGCTGATTCAATTTATGATACAGTTGGTATAGATATTGGTGCAAATAATTATGTGTTTAGGGCTAGTGGCAGTACTATTAAATTTGAAGGATTTATGAAAGTTTACATAGTTGCTGATGATGATAAGCAGGAGCCTAAGCTTCCAAAACTATTAAAAGGTGATAATTTAGAATTATTAAATATTTTACCGGAACAACATTTTACAGAACCACCACCAAGATATAATGAAGCTAGTTTAATTAAATCACTAGAAGAACATGGCATAGGAAGACCGTCTACATATGCTCCGACAATTAAAACAATTTTAGACAGACTTTATGTCAGATTGGAAAACAAGAAATTTTATCCAACAGATTTGGGTACTGTCGTTAATAATTTCTTAAAAAATAATTTTAAAGATGTTATTAATTATGAATTTACAGCAGATATAGAAGAGCAATTTGATGAGATAGCAGAGAATAAGATTAAATGGCAAGAAGTTATAAAGAAATTTTATGATCCTTTTAGTTCTTATCTGACGAAGGCAGAAGAAAATACACAAAGGCAGAAAATAGAGCCTAAAATGACAGGTGAAAATTGTCCAAAATGTGGAAAGCCAATGTTGATAAGAGATAGCAGAAGGGGTCAATTTATGGCTTGTTCCGGGTATCCGGAATGTAAAACAACTTTTTCAATTGATAAAGATGGAAATAAAGTTAGTAATGAACCGGAAGTTACAGAAGATAAATGTCCTAAATGTGGTGGACAAATATTAAAGAAAAGAGGGTTTAGAGGTCCATATTTAGCTTGTGAACATTATCCGGAATGTAAAACAACTTTTTCAATTGATAAAAATGGAAATAAAGTTATAAAACCTGAACCTGAAGTAACAGATATAAAGTGTGAAAAATGTGGTAGCCCAATGTTGAAAAGAATTGGGAAAAGAGGACCTTTTTTAGCTTGTTCAGCTTTTCCAAAATGTAGGAATTTACAATGGATAAAACAAGATCAGACAGTGAAGAAAGTTGCAAAGAAAACAACGAAGAAAGCTGTCAAAAAAAAGAAATAAAACAATTCATACAATATTTGCAGGCAGAAAGAAATTATTCTCAAAATACTGCTAGAGCATATTATATAGATATGTATGATTTTACTAAGTTTTTAAAAGACGTTCACAATGATATTGAACTTACAAAATGTACAAAGAATATTGTTAGAGATTATTTAGTTTTTCTGTATGACAGAAAATTAAAAAAAGCATCAATTATTAGAAAGTTTGCAGTTTTAAAATCATTTTATAAATTTCTTGTAATCAATAATCTTATTGATATAAATCCCATTGCTTCGATGTCAAGTCCTAAAAAAGAAAAAAGAATCCCTGTTTTTTTAACTGAGCAGGAAATTCATAAGTTGTTTGATTTGCCGGATATAGATTGTAGAGATAGAGCAATGTTAGAGTTGTTATATTCTTCCGGTATCAGAATAGAAGAACTTGTTAGTACAAATTTAAAGGATATAGATCTTTTATCCGGAACAGTAAAAGTTTTTGGTAAAGGTTCGTCAGAAAGAATTGTGCCTGTTGGAGATATGTGTTTAATAGCAATAAAAAATTATATTGATCAAAGAAGAAAAGTTGGACAAGAGTGTAAAATAAATTCGCCTATGTTTTTAAATAGATTTGGTAAACGAATTACTTCAAGAGGGGCAAGAAAAGTTTTGCATGGTTGGTTTATTAAAGCAGGATATATTCAAAAAGTTTCTCCACATACTTTAAGACATACATTTGCAACACATATATTAGACAGAGGCTGTGACATTAGAAGTGTTCAAAAAATGTTGGGTCATAAAAATTTATCAACAACACAAATTTATACACATGTAACTTTGGAAAGCTTAAGAAAAATTTATAATAAAACTCATCCAAGAGTATAATAATGATAACAGAAAATATAAAAGTATTAATGGAAGATACAGGTTGTGAAGAAACAGAAGCAAGGTTAGCTCTTGAACTTGCTAATGATAATCTTGAACAAGCAATTATTAATATAGGTGTAATGTTAAAATATATTACAGCATATAAAGCTAAAATAAAATTAAAAAATGAAAATATCTTTGGTTTAATACATATAATAACAAATAATAAAAATCTTGATTTACTTAGATTTAGTTCTGTTATGACTTATAATCCTGTAATTTATGAACAATCAGCAACAATGGATTGGTTTTCATTTGAAAAGGCTATATATTCTTATCGTTTAGCTGTTGGTGTAACAGAAAAAGATACAAAGACTATAGAAACTAATTTCAGAGATTTCATATCAAGTAATTTAAAACAACATAAAATATTAACAGTTAATGATTTAGAAAATGTGTTCGAAGAATTTTTTGTTGATAATGATATTCAAGTAGAAATAGTTGCAGAAGAATTAACATTGAGAGATTTTAAAAAACTTCCAAATTATCTTCCTGATAGTCATTTGGGAACATCTGCTTTTCAAGATATGGTAGCTATAGAATTAGAAGTTGTGATACTTGAAGATAATGCAGGTAAGAAAGTTGAAAATATTGTAGAAGGAGATATGGTACTTGTGACGATTATAGATACTAGAGACATATCTCATTATTTAGGACATTTGATTGGTGCAATAAAAGACAATGAAATGATACCATTTGCAGCACCTGTACATAATATAAAAGAACAAGATAATTACTATGATGTATATGTGGAATATGCTAATTTAATTACTGGAATTTCTAAAGTTTCGAAAGGGAGAACTTTAAAAGTATTGGAATCTAAGAGATTACCGTGGTGGAAAGGACTTACTTCTATTTTTTCCCAGAAATAAAAATATCTTTAAATTGTATTTATTAACTTATTCATTTATGTAAAACTGTTGTAGTAATATGCCGAGGACGAGATTTGAACTCGCACCCCTTTGCAGGGACAGGCTTCTGAGACCTGCGTGTCTGCCATTCCACCACCTCGGCAAAGATATGAATTTATTGAGTTTTAAGTCTAAAAAATATATCATTTGCACAATCTAATGTCAAACTAGGAAAATATTATTATGGAAAAACGAAAAAAAGATATAGGCTTTTTTAAACTGGTAGATATTTTTAAACGGTTAAGAGGTAAAAATGGATGTGTTTGGGATAAGAAACAAACACATGAAACACTCATTAAATATTTGTTTGAAGAATCCAGAGAATTAAAAAAAGCTATTTTAAAAAAAGATATTGAAAATATTAAAGAAGAGTTAGGGGATGTGTTATTACAAGTTGTTTTTCATGCACAGATAGCAAAAGAAAGTAATCTTTTTGATATTTATGATGTAATAGAACATTTGAATAAAAAACTTATTAGAAGACATCCTCATGTTTTTGGTAAATCCAAAGTAAAAACGGAAGAAGATGTAATTAAACTTTGGAAAGATATCAAAAAAAAAGAAAAAAAATTAATAATTTAAAGAATTAATATATGTACATAATGTTGATTTTTAGATTATAAAATTATACAATTAGCACTATAAGTTTTAGAGTGCCAAAATGATTTTTATTTAAAGGAGTAGGATTATGTCAGAAACTGTTGATATTAAAAGTTTAAATGAAAAAGTTAAACAGCAATCTTTGGCTATTAAGGGATTATTGAATGAAGTTTCAAAAGTTATAGTTGGACAAAGTTATATTATAGAAAGAATGTTAGTTGGTCTTTTGTCAGATGGGCATATATTATTAGAAGGTGTTCCGGGTCTTGCTAAAACATTGGCTGTAAATACCATGGCAAAGGCAGTTTCCGGGGATTTTAAGAGAATACAGTTTACACCGGATTTATTACCTTCAGATTTAACTGGTACCCTAATTTATGATTCAAAACAAGGAAATTTCAATGTAAAAAAAGGACCTGTATTTGCAAATTTTATTCTCGCAGATGAAATTAATAGAGCTCCTGCAAAAGTACAAAGTGCTTTTTTAGAAGCAATGCAAGAAAGACAAGTTACAATAGGTGATGTTACTTATCCATTGCCGGATCCGTTTTTAGTTCTTGCAACACAAAATCCTATAGAGCAGGAAGGGACATATCCGTTAGCAGAAGCTCAAGTTGATAGATTTATGTTGAAATTGAAATTAGATTATCCTACTGAACAGGAAGAAAGAACAATTTTAGATAGATACTCCACGAGAAAAAAAATTGAAATAAATTCTGTTATAACACTACATGATTTAGAAGAAGCAAAAAAAGCTGTTGACGATATTTATGTTGATGAAAAAGTGAAGAATTATATAGTTGATATCGTTTTTGCTACTAGAAAACCTGAAAAATATAACCTAAAAGAATTAAAAAATCTTATAGCTTTTGGAGCATCACCAAGAGCAACAATTAATCTTAATTTAGCAGGTAAAGCTCTTGCTTTCTTAAATGGCAGAGGGTTTGTAACTCCTGAAGATATTAAGGATATTGGCCCGGATGTTTTAAGACATAGAATTCTTACAACTTATGATGCAGATGCTCAAGAACTTACAAGTGATGATATAATAAAACAAATTTTTGATGGTGTTGAAGTTCCGTAATTTGTAAAGTTAATATTATAATTTGATATTTGGAGAATTTATAATTGTTAAATTCAGAAATTTTATCAAAAATTAAAAAGATAGAACTTAGATCAAAAAAACTTGTTGATGATGTTTTTTCAGGGAAATATCATAGTGTTTTTAAAGGTCATGGGCTTGAATTTAGTGAAGTTAGAGAATATGCTCCTGGTGATGATATAAGAAGAATTTCTTGGAGTGTTACAGCAAGAAGAGATAGAGCTTATATTAAGAAGTATGATGAAGAAAGAGAACAAACAGTAATGTTTGTTATAGATTTGAGTGCTTCAGGTCACTTCGGTAGTAAAAATATTACAAAAAATGAATTGATAGCAGAGTTAACCTCTGTCCTTGCTTTTTCTGCTCTAAAAAATAATGATAGGGCAGGACTTTTGGCTTTTACTGATATTGTAGAAAAATATATAAAACCTAAAAAAAATAAAAAGCACATATTAAAGTTAATAGATATTATTTTAAGTTATAAGCCACAGAATAAACAAACAAATATAGAAAATGCTTTAAGATATTTAAATAAATTATGTAAGAGAAAAGCTTTAGTGTTTTTAATATCAGATTTTCAAGATAAAAATTTTGATAAATTGTTAAAAGTGACATCTAAAAAGCATGATTTAGTTTGTGTTAAGATTTCAGATCCTAAAGAACAAGAAATTCCTAAAAAAGGTATTTTTACATTAGAAGACGCAGAAACTGGATTATGTATAGATGTTGATTTTTCATCAAAAGATATTCAAAACGAATACTATAAAAATTTCCAAGAACATAATAGTTATTTGAATAATATTTTTAAAACATCAAAATCAGATGTTATAGACATATCAACAGACAAACCATATATATTGGAATTGATTAAATTTTTTAAAAATAGGGAAACAAAAGTTATTAAGCATTATTAAAGTTAATAACAAAAAAACAAAGGGGTATTTAAATGAAAAAGGTATTAATATTAACTGTTGCAGTAGTAATATTTTTTATTAGTTTAAAAAATATTTTTTGTTTCCAAGTAAACCCTGATGAAAAAGATCCGATTGTGCAATATAACATCGGGATGATGTACTACAATGGAGAAGAAATAGATCCGAATTACCAAGAAGCATATAAATGGTTCAAAAAATCAGCTTTACAAGGCAATCCCAATGCACAATATGAAGTTGGCGGATTCCATGCTAGTGGAACCGGGGATATACGCCAAAGTGATGAAGAGGCTGTAAAATGGTATAAAAAAGCAGCAGTTCAAGAGCAAAATAGTGCACAATTTTATTTGGGTGAAATGTATGAAAATGGAGTAGGGGTGAAAAAAGATGCAAAAGAAGCTTTAAAATGGTACCAGAAATCAGCACAGAATGCTAATGTTGATGCTCAATATAAAATGGGTGAGTTATATTATAACGGAAGAATAGTAGAAAAAAATATTGAAGAAGCTGTTAAGTGGTATAAAAAAGCATCAGAACAAAATGATAGAAGAGCCCAGTATTGTTTAGGGAAAATGTATAAAAGAGGTGAAGGTGTAGACCAAAACATAGAAAAAGCTAGAGAATTATTTAAAGAATCAGCTGAATCTGGATATGATAAAGCTCAAATTGAATTAGGTGAATATTATTATAATAATAAAAATTATAAATCATCCTTTAATTGGTATAATAGAGCGGCAAAACAAGGTAATTCTTATGCTGAATATGTATTAGGTTTAATGTATTATTATGGAGATTTAGGATATAAAAATTATCCGGCAGCTCTTGAATATTTTAGACAAGCTTCAGTTAGTGATAACAAAGAAGCTATTTACATGTTAGGTGTGGTTTATTATGAAGGATTAAATACTGCTCAAAATTATCCGCTTGCTTTTGAATATTTTAAAGAAGCAGCTACAACAAATAATGATAAAGAAGCACAATATATGATTGGTATTATGTATTCTAATGGTGAAGGTGTAGCACAAGATACAGATGAAGCAAAAAAATGGTTTAAGTTGGCAGCAGATCAAAATCATGAAGCATCTATAGAAAAACTTAAAAGTTTATCTATAGATGAAATAAAAGACAATGATATTGCTATAAGTACATCAACAACTGTACGAGAAAGTATAATATTAAGCACAGATACAGCAAAAAATATTGTTAATAGTACTTCTACAGTTATGATAAATGGGATTATTGCTAATACACAAATTATAAAATAAGAAGTAAAAATAGTATGAAAAAAAAGTTGCAAATAATAATTATACTCTTGTTAGTTTCCATAAATTGCTTTGCTTTTGAACAGAATTTTTCTCCACAAGATAATCTTACAGTTGGTGATAAAGCTACTTTAAAAGTCAAAGCAGATGGGTTAACTATAGATAATCTTGATAAAACAAAACTTCAATCTCTTAATTTTGGTGATTTTGAATTATTAGATATTCAGCCTAGTTCAACCGGTGGAATTGATTTTATCTTAACTTGTTTTAAATCAGGAAAAGTTGAGCTATTATCTGTAGATATTGCTTATACAGTTAATGATCAATCTAAATTTATTAAAACAAAGGCAAAACAACTAGAAATAAAGAGCGTTTTAAATCCACAAAAACCAAGTCAAGATATTTTAGATATAAAAGGTATTGTAGTATTTGGTCATGGTGTCTGGTGGTATTTGAAAATTCTATTTATAATTATTTTATTTTTAGTGTTGATATATTATATATATAAATTTTTTAAAAAAAGAACTCGTAAACAAACACAAGAAGAAATTATTCGTGCAATACCGCCAAAAGAATATGCATTATCACAATTAGAAAATTTACAAATACTTAATCTTATAGAAAAAGGTCAAATAAAAGATTACTACGATAAATTGTCAGATATTTTAAGATATTATGTATCAAGAGTATATAATATTGACGGACTTGAAAAAACTACTAATGAACTTTTTGTATTATTAAAAAATAAAGCTCCTTTAGATTATAACAGGGAACTTAAAAATTATTTAATAAGTTGTGATTTCGTAAAATTTGCGAAAGTAATCCCAACACAAGAAAATATAGAAGAGGATTTTAAAACAGCAAAGAATTTTGTGGAAAGAATATGAGATTTTTATATGTCTATTTACTATCATTAATACCAATAATATTAATACTATTTTTTTTGAAAGGAAAATATTATAAGAAAAGTTCGTTAAAATTTTCTTCAATTTTTTTATTTAATAATCAAAGAGGTTTAAGAACAAAATTTTTAATTTTGCCAAAAATTTTAATATTATTAGGAATAATTCTTGCCATACTTGCTTTAGCAAGACCACAAAGTTCATCTAAATATGAGATTTTTCAAGCAAATGGTATTGATATAATGTTAGTTATTGATACTTCAACAAGTATGGAAGCAATAGATCCATCTGTAAATCTGTCAAGAATAGAAAATGCAAAGGCAAGAGCAAAAGAATTTATATTAAAAAGAATAAGTGACAGGATAGGTATAGTAGTTTTTAGCGGGATAGCATTCACACAATGTCCATTAACATTAGACAAAGATGCTTTAATAAATTTTGTAGATTACATAAATACAAAAATTACGAAAGTAGATGGGACAGCTATCGGGAATGCACTTGCAACTGCTGTTAATAGGTTATCCAAAATAGACAGTAAAAGTAAAATTATTATTTTACTTACTGATGGGAATAATAATATGGGAGAGATTGATCCCTTGGTCGCTTCACAACTTGCAAAAGATAACAACATTAAAATATATACAGTAGGTATAGGTAGTCAAGATGACTATTATGAAGTTGAAGATATGTTTTTCGGTAAAAGACAAGTGAAAGCGCAAGGCATGGATTTAGATGAAAATCTATTAAAAGAAATTGCTGCAAAAACTGACGGAGAATATTTTTATGCACAAACATCAAAAGAATTATCAGAAGCTTTTGTAAGCATTGATAAACTTGAAAAGACAACAGTTGAATATACAAAATCAGTAAATTATAATGAACAATATATGAAATTTTTAATTCCTGCATTCTGGATTTTAGTTTTAGGTTTTATACTAAAACTTACAGTTTTTAAGAGGTTGCCATAAATGTTTCAAAATATTAATGCTTTATCACTTCTCATAGTTGTTGCTGTTGTAGCAGTGATATTTTTTATTTCATATAAATTATCAAAAAGAACAATAAATGAATTTACAAGTAGTTCTCTTTGGAATAATTTATTAAATATAAATTTTACAAGAGTTTTAATAAAAAATAGTTGTTTTATATTAGCATTATTTTTTATAGTTATTGCAATAGCAAGACCAAAGTGGGGCCTTAAACAAGTAGAAGCAAAATCTTTATCGAGTGATATTGTTATTGCATTAGATGTATCAAAAAGTATGTTAGCACAAGATTTAAAACCGGATAGATTAACAAGAGCAAAAATTGTTTTTAAAGATTTAACAGAACAATTGAAAGGGGAAAGAGTAGGATTAATAGCTTTTGCAGGGCAAGCTTATTGGCAATGTCCTTTAACCTCAGATATAAAAGCATTTGAGATGTTTCTTTCTCTTTTAGATACATCTGCTGTGCCTTTTGAAGGGACAAATATTGCGGCACCTATAGATTTAGCTTGTACGAGTTTAGAGAAAATTCCTTCAAATACAAAAGCGCTTGTAATCATTACTGATGGCGAAAGTTTTGATGGAGATTTAAATAAATCATTGCAACTGGCAATAGATAGCCAAACAAAAATTTTCTGTGTTGGAATAGGGACACAGAAAGGGGAACCTATTCCAACTTATGAAAATGGTGAATTTAAAGAATATCTAAAGGATGAAAAAGGTAAAACGGTTGTAACAAAATTAGATTCCGCTACATTAGAACAAATAGCTTTATCTACGGGCGGTAAATATTATAATTTAAGTCAGTCTTCTGTCAATAATTTAGCAACTAGACTTAATAAATTAGATAAAATAGAAGGAACAGCAAATATATTTAGTAATTTGGAAGATAGATATTATTACCCATTAGCTGTTGGAATAATATTTTTGTTGGCATATGTTTTTATACCGACAAGAAAAATTAAAAAGATTTAAAAAATTTAAAATATGGGAATGAAAAGAATAAGTTTATTATTATCAATACTTTTTTTAGCTGCCATCTCTTATGCAAATGAAGATATGGCTATAGGCACTAAACAATATAAAAAACAAGATTTTGAAAGATCAATAGAAAGTTTTTCAAAAGCACAAAAAGAAAAGCCAAAAGATGCTATGATAAATTATAATTTAGCTTGTGCATATTATAAAACAGGACAATATGACAAAGCTTTAGAATATTATGATAATGCTCTAAATGATACAGAAGATATAAATTTTAAAAGTTCTATTTTGTATAACATGGGAAACTCTGCATATAAAAAAGGTGACAAAGATTTATCTTTAAATTATTACAAATCTTCTCTGAAATTAAATAGTGCAGATATGCAAACAAAACATAATATAGAATTTATACAAAACGACAACAAACAGGATAAAAACGATAACAAAAAGAACAAAGATAATAAACAAAATAAAGATAAACAGAATCAGCAAGGTCAAAACAAAAAGCAAAATCAGCAACAAGACAAAGATAAAAAAAATAATCAGGAAAATCAGAAAAAAGATGATAAAAAAGAATCTCAGAATAAAAAAAATCAGAATTTGCTAGATTATTTTGATAATCAAGATAAACAAAATCATGATAAAGCAAAAGATGCTTTATCTATACAAAATAGTAAAACAGGGAAAAATTGGTGAGTTGTTATGAAAATTAAATTTATATATGTTGCTGTTATATGTTTTATATGTTCTGTATTTTCTTATGCAGATAATATACAGATGAAGTCTAGTGTTAGTTCAACATCAGTTCCGCTAAATGAAGCTTTTCAACTTACAATTTCTATAAGTGGAGACTCTAGGTCTTTGCCGGATTTTTCTGCACCGACATTAAAAGATTTCAATACTTATGCAAGTTCTCAATCAAAAAATTTTTCTATCATTAATGGTAAGATAAGTAATGCAGTTAATTATGTATATACTTTAGGTCCAAAAAAAATTGGAGAATATGAAATACCATCTTTTAAATTGACATATAATGGGGAAACTTATGAAACTCAACCAATAAAAATAACAATAGAACCAGCAAAAAATGTAAATTCTGTTTCTGTACAAAATACACAAGTACCGCAATATAAACAGTCACCATCGCAAGTATATAATTTCGACACATCTAAAGCAGTTTTTGTTCAGGCAAATGTTGATAAAAAAACAGCTTATGTAAATGAAAAAATAACATATACGTTTGCATTTTATACATCAATTAATTTGCTTTCTAATCCATCATATCAAGCTCCAAATTTTACGGGATTTTTTAATGGGCAAACTTCACAGAATAATTACAGAACAAAAATTAATGGAAGAGATTATATAGTTACAGAAGTTTCTACTGAATTGTTCCCTCAACAGGAAGGATTAATTACAATTGGCAGTTCTGTAATACAAGTGTCAATTGAGGATTTTGCTAAAGCTCAAGATGATTTTTTCTCAAGTTTTTTTAGGAGAAGTAAAAATGTTGAATTGTCGACAGATAAGATAAATATAAATGTTTTAAAAGTTCCAGAAAATATTGATATGGTTGGTAATTTTGATATAAATATTAATGTAGACAATAAACAGAAAAAAGAAAATGAACCGTTTGATTTAAAAATTGTTGTATCAGGTAATGGTAATATAAAAACAATACAAGAACCGGAGATTGTTTTATCAGATAATTTAAAGAAATATGAAACATCAGAAAAAATATTAGTTAATGATAATAAAGAAACAGGAAAAGAATTTACAACATTAATTATGCCATTGAATTCAGGAGAAGGTGAAATTAGAATATTATCTGGGAAATATTTTGATCCAAAAATAAAACAGATAAAAAATTTAAAAACAAAAATAATAAAAGTTAATGTTTTAGAAGATTCTGCAAATAAAGAATATAAACAGGAACTTTCTACCGGTGTTGTAGACCAAACAGATTTTAAAAATTTACAACAACAAATTCCTCAAAACATAAATCTATCATTCATATTTAAAGTGTATGCTTTTTTTAAAAAACCGATACTTTGGATATTATTAGGAATAATTTTATTTATAATGATTTGTATCAAAATCTTTTTAAGATACAAAAAATATATTAATAAAGATCAACAGAAATTAAAAAATAAAAAAGCTTATAAGAAATCAAAGAAATATTTTCAAAAAGCTAAAAAAACTAAAAATAATAAAGAATTTTATTTGCTAATGTATAAAGGTTTGTTAGAATACTTTGCATCTGTTTTAGCAAAATCTGCTGACGGACTTACAGCTTATAAAATTAGAAAGGATTTAGAAGAAAAAAATATAGATATAGAACTTATAAATTCAATAGAAGGAATTTTAGAGGAATGCACAACAGTGTTGTATTCACAGGCTAAACATAATGACAGCTTAAAATTTGAGGAATTTTATGATAAAACTTTTGAAATTTTGAAAAAATTAGATATATGAGATATGATTGATAAATAAAGATATATTGCAATATTTGTACATAATTTGATAGAATTAACATATAATAAGGTGGCCGGAAGGTCGCCTTTTGTTTTTATAGGAAAAAATAATGAACATTACAGAGCAAATTGAAGAACTTCTATTACCTATTGCAGCTGAGCAAAAAGTTGAAATTGTTGATATTGAATATGTAAAAGAAGAAGGACAGAAAGTATTAAGAATTTTTATTGATAGTGAAAATGGTGTAAATCTTGATTTATGTGCAAATATGAGTAATTTGTTCGGAGTAAAGCTTGATGAAAATGATTTTTTAAAAGAACAATATGTTTTAGAAATTTCTTCACCGGGAATAGATAGAATTTTAAAGAAAGAAAAAGATTTTATTAGATTTAAAGGTTTTCAAATAAAAGTAAATACAATTGTTGCAATTAATGGACAAAAACATTTTAATGGTAACTTAGTTGCTGTTGGCAGCGGCAAAATTGTGATTGATGATTTGACAAATAAAATTTTAGAGATAGAAATAGCAAATATTTTAAGAGCAAAAGTTAATACAGAATTTAATGGAGGAGAAAATGTCGGAAAAAAGTGAACTTTTAAATGCACTTGAGACAATACAAAAAGAAAAGAAGATACCTAAGGAAGAAATTTTGCATGTTATTGAGAATGCTTTAGTTTCTGCATATAAAAAACATGTTGGTAAAAATGTTAATGTTGAAGCAAAAGTAGACCCTGAAAGTGGAGCTATGATGGCTTGTGTTATTAAAAAAGTAGTAGATCATGTTACAAATTCTTTACTTGAAATAACACCTCAAGAAGCAAAAAAAATTGGACAGAGTAATAAAGTTGGTGATGATGTAAAGATTCCTCTTGACACTGATGATTTTTCAAGAATAGCAGCACAAACTGCTAAGCAAGTTATCGTTCAGAAAATTAGAGAATCAGAACGAGATTCATTATATGAAGAGATGAAGGGCAAAATTGGTGAGATGGTAAATGGGTCTATATACAAGATAGCTAATAGAAATATTATTGTCGATTTGGGTAGAAGTGAAGCTATTTTGCCTATTTCAGAACAAGTATTTAAAGAAAAATTTTCAGTTGGTCAACATATAAGAGCTATAATTATAAAAGCAGAAAAGAATATAAAAGGGCCTAATACAGTTCTTTCAAGAGCTCATCCTGATTTAGTTAAAGTTTTATTTGAGTTAGAAGTTCCTGAAATTTATGAAAAAGTTGTTGATATAGTTAATATTGTCAGAGATCCGGGAATGAGAACTAAAATTTCTGTTGTTTCTCATAATCCAAAAGTTGATCCGGTAGGTGCTTGTGTTGGTGTTAAGGGTGCAAGGATAAAACCTATTATTGATGAGCTCAGAGGTGAAAGAATAGATTTGATTGCTTATTCAGCAGATCCTGTTAAATATATTACATCAGCTCTTTCTCCAGCAAAGGTTTTAAGTGTAGCTATAATTTCTGAAGAAGAAAAAAAAGCAGAAGTTATCGTTTCCAATGATATGCTTTCTTTAGCTATTGGAAAATCTGGGCATAATGTCAGACTTGCAGCAAGACTTACAGGATGGCATATTGATGTAAAATCAGAAGAGCAAAAAAAACAAGAAAGTGAACAAAAGGTAGAACAGCAAACATCTGCTCTTGAACAATTAAGTGGTGTTAGTGATAAAATTATAGAACTTTTAGTTCAGGCAGGACTTACAAATATTAAAAAAATAGCTGAATTAACTATAGAAGATTTGACAACTTTACCTGGTATTGGACCAAAAACAGCTGAAAAAATAATTGCTGCTGCAAAGGAAGTAATTTCTCAAAAATAGGAGTTGATAGAATATGACGATTGCAAAAAAAACATCTGTAAACAAAGATTTAGAAGAAGATAAAAAAACTAAGAAAGTTGTTAATAAAACTAAAATTGCTCCTAAAAAAGTTAAAACATCAGCTTCTAATGATGAAGTTAAAAAATCAGGAAAAACAGCTGTTGTTAAAAAAACTGTTATTGCAAAAAAAGTTGTTGATACAACTACTTCTAAAGCTTCTAAACAGAAAGAAACAACTCCTAAAAAAACAAAACCAACAACAGTTAAAAAAGCAGCTGCTAAAGTTATAAAAAAAGAAACACCAAAAAATGAAAAAATAGTCCCTAAGAAAGTTCATGTACAACATCATAAAGAACAAGTTGAAGAACAACCAAAAATTAATCAACAAGAACAAGTTAAAGAGGTCAAAAGAGTTGAACATGTACAACAGCAGCCTGTAAAACAAAATGTACAAGAACAAGTTATTGAAAAAAAAGAAGAGTTACCAGTTCAATTAAAAGTTGAGCAAAAAAATGAATCAAAAAATGAAGTTTTGCAACAAGCTTTGCCAATAATTAATATAAATGAACTTATTACTGTTAAAGATTTAGCTGAAAAGATGAAGATGAAAGTAGGTGATATATTAAGAAAATTAATGTCAATGGGTAGCCTTGCAACAATTAACCAAAGACTTGATATTGATATAGCTATGCTATTAGCAAATGAGTTCGGGTTTGAAGCAAAATTAGTTTCTTTATATGCCGAAGAACATATTGAAGAAGAAAATCAAATAGATGATATTAAAAATCTTTTACCAAGATCGCCAATTGTTACTATAATGGGACATGTTGATCATGGAAAAACATCTTTGTTAGATGCTTTGAGACATAGTAATGTTATTGCCGGTGAAGCAGGTGGTATTACGCAGCATATAGGTGCTTATAGAGTTAAGACATCGACAGGAGAAATTACATTTTTAGATACACCAGGTCATGAGGCTTTTACGGCTATGAGATCTAGAGGGGCAGATGTAACGGATATAGTTATATTAGTTGTTTCTGCAACAGATGGTGTCATGCCTCAAACAATAGAAGCAATAAATCATGCTAAAGCTGCAAATGTTCCAATAATAGTTGCTGTAAATAAAATAGATTTGCCAACAGCAGATCCTGAAAAAATAAGACAAGAGATAAGTAATTATGGGCTTCTTCCTGAAGAATGGGGTGGAGATACTATAATGGTTGATATATCAGCTAAACAAAAAATTAATATAGATAGCTTATTAGAATTAGTTCAACTAAAAGCAGAAATGATGGAATTAAAAGCAAATCCGAATAAGAAAGCAGAGGGAGTAGTTGTAGAAGCTAAGCTTGATCCTAAAAAAGGAACAATTGCTACTATACTTGTCCAAAGTGGTACTTTAAAAGTTGGAGATCATTTAGTTGTAGGTACAACTTATGGTAAAGTAAGAGCAATGATTGATGAATATGGTAAGAGATTTGATAAAGCTATACCAAGTATGCCTGTTGAGGTGTTGGGTATAAATGAACCGCCACAGGCAGGTGATAAATTTATAGTATTAGAACATGAATATCAAGCAAGAGAAATAGCAAATGCCAGAAAAGAAAAAGTCAAAGTTGATTCTTTAAGACCTAGAAAACATTTATCTTTGCTTGATGTTAATGCAGGTAAAGTTAAAGATTTAAGAATTATTTTAAAAACTGATGTTCAAGGATCACTTGGGGCTTTATGTGATGCACTTGAAAGAATGTCTAATTCAGAAATTAATTTAAAAATTATACATAAAGGTGCTGGTTCAATTACAGAATCAGATGTAGTTTTAGCAGCAGCTTCAGATGCTTTGATAGTTGGTTTCAATATAAGACCTGATGCTTCTGTTGAAAAACTTGCAGAAACAGAGGGTGTAAGTATAAATGTATATAGAATTATTTATGAATTAATTGCAGATATTAAAGCTGCAATGGAAGGACTTCTTGATCCTGATACAAAAGAGAGGATTATTGGTAAAGCTATAGTTAAACAAGTATTTAAACTTTCATCAGCAGGTACTGTTTCCGGCTGTACTATAACAGAAGGTAAGGCTCAGAGAGGTGTTAAAATTAGACTTCTTAGAGATAATGTCATAGTTTTTGAAGGAAATACTGCTGCTATTAAAAGATTTAAAGAAGATGTCAAAGAAGTTGAAAAAGGTTATGAATGTGGAATTTCTATTGAAAAATTTACAGATATAAAAATTTCTGATATTATAGAATTCTTTACAATAGATAAAACAGCTAGAAAATTAATAGAGGAATAAACTTTGAAAGCATATAAAAGATCTACAAGAGTAGCAGAATTAATACAAGAAAAAATTGTCGGAATTTTAAGAGATGTGAAAGCTCTTAATAAAGGATTACTTACAGTGACTAAAGTAAAACTTACAGATGATTTACAAACTTGTAGGATTTTTTATTCTGTTATAGGAAGTCAAGATGATATTGAAAATACATCAGTTGTTTTAAAAGACAATATTAAACAAATAAGATTTCAATTAGCCCATGCTGTTAATTTAAGAAGAACTCCGACTATTGAATTCCAATATGATGATTCAGGAGAAAAATCCGTAAGAATTTTTGAACTTTTTGATAAAATAGAACAAGAGAAGAAAGAAAATGAATCTACATCTCAAGAATAGTCCAAAAGAAGAAATTTTAAGAGCAATTGTTAATATAATCAAGCAATCAGAAACTTTTTTTATAGCAGGTCATATTAAACCGGATGGAGATGCCATTGGCTCTGGTTTAGCTTTATCATCTGTACTAAGAAGATTGGGTAAAAAAGTTGTGCATTGTTCCATAGATCCAATACCTGCAGATATGCTTTTTATGAAAGGTGCAAGAAATATTAAAGTTACAAATAAAATAAAAACTAATTTTGATTGTGCAATTATTTTAGAATGTATAGATTTTGAAAGAATGGGTAACATTATTAGTCCCAGCCAAGCAAAAAACATAATTAATATAGATCACCATTTAGCACACAAAAATTTTGGTAAAGTTAATTATGTTGTTCCTAATTCATCTTCAGTGGCAGAACTTATATATGATGTTTTTTTAGCTTTAAAAATAGAACCAAATAAAATAGAAGCTGAAAATTTATATATTGGAATTGTTACAGATACAGGGAGATTTCAACAATTAAACACAACGGCTAACTCTCATTTTGTCACAGCTCAATTATTGCAATATGGTGTAAAATCAAATAAAATCTGTAAAAAATTATTTTTGACAACACATATTAATAAGTTAAAATTATATGGCTTTGCTTTATCAAATATACAAACAGATTTAAATGAAAAATTTGTATATATTAAATTAACAAAAGATATGTTTAAAAAATCTCAAGCTGTTGATACAGACACCGATGGTATTATAAGTTTTTGTATTTCTGTTCCAAATGCAGTAGTCGGTTGTGTCTTTAAAGAAATAGATAACAAAACAACGAAAGTGAGTTTAAGATCAATTGAAAGATTTAATCTGTTAGATCTTATAAGTCAGTTTAATGGTGGTGGTCATAAAAATGCTGCGGGTTGTACAATTAATGCCGATATAGATACTGCCGCAAAACAATTAATAAATGCATTTAAGGATAAGTTAAGTGCAAAATAATGATTATTCAGGTCTTATTGTTGTAAATAAGCCTGTTGGAATAACTTCTTTTAAAATCGTTAGTATAATAAGAAAAACATTACAGGTAAAAAAAGTTGGACATTGTGGCACATTGGATCCTTTAGCTAGTGGATTGATGCTGATTCTTGTTGGTAAAGCCACAAAGTTACAAGATAAATTTATGAAACAGGATAAAGTTTATAGAGCCAGCATAGAACTTGGGATAAAAACGGATAGTGGGGATCTTGCAGGTAAAGTAATTTCACAATCTGATTATGCTCATGTTACTATAGAACAAATTAAAAAAGTTTGTGAAAGTTTTATAGGATCAATAGAACAAATACCTCCAATGTTTTCTGCTTTAAAAGTTAAAGGAAAAAAACTTTATGAACTTGCCAGAAAGGGTATTACAATAGAAAGAAAGAAAAGAAAAGTGATAATATATAGTATTGATGTATTAAATTTTAAAGAAAATATTATAGATATAATAGTTAAATGTTCTAGTGGGACATATATTAGAACTTTAGCAGAAGATATAGGTAGAGAATTAGATACCGATGCTGTATTAAGTAATTTGATTCGAGAAGAAATCGGGGATTATAAATTAAATCAATCTATAATTTGTAATATTGATAATATTGATAAAAATTTAGTAATTGATAATCTTATACAAATTTAATCAAATAACAAAATTAAACAAACAAAAAGTCCAGACTTTTTACTAGAAGTCTGGACTTTTTGTTTGTTAGTTTATTATTTTGAAGCTTTACCTTGATTAGCCACAGCTTCCATAGCTTTTTTAACAGCATCTGGGTCACCAATATAATAACTTTTAATTGGCTTTAAGTTTTCATCTAATTCATAAACTAATGGCATAGCTGTAGGTAAATTTAAATTAACTATATTAGCTTCACTTATATTATCTAAATATTTTATTAAAGCTCTTAAACTATTGCCATGAGCAGCAATAATAATTTTTTTACCGGCTTTTATATTAGGAACTATTTCTTCATTCCAGAAAGGAATAACTCTGGCAACAGTATCTTTTAAACATTCTGTAAGAGGAATAATATTTGAATCTAAATCTTTATATCTTGGATCATTACCTGCATATCTTTCATCAGAAATATCTAGTGGTTGAGGAGGAATATCATAACTTCTTCTCCATATTTTTACTTGATCTTCTCCATATTTTTCTGCTGTTTCAGATTTATTTAAACCTTGTAAAGCTCCATAATGTCTTTCATTGAGTTTCCATGATTTTTTTACTGGTATCCACAAGCTATCCATTTGATCTAGTACATTGCATAAAGTTTTTATTGCTCTTTTAAGAACAGAAGTATATGCTAAATCAAAAGTAAAACCATCTTTTTTTAATTGTTGACCCGCCTTAATAGCTTCTTGAATTCCCTTTTCAGATAAATCTACATCTGTCCAACCTGTGAATTTGTTTTCTTTGTTCCAAGTGCTTTCGCCATGTCTAATTAAAACTAATTTATACATCCTTATTACTCCTCCTATTTTATTGCTTTTATATAAAACACTTCATTATTATCGATAATTTTGATATTTTTAAATCCTGCTTTTTTAAACATAAAAGACATATCATCATTGCTTTGGAAAATGTCATCAGCAATAATGCCTCCTACTTTTTTATGACGAGCATTAATAATCTCTTTTGAATCAGAATGAGCAAGCAATATTATAGCATTATTTTGTAATATTCTGAAAATTTCAAATAGGGCTTTTTGTTTGTCTTCAAAATGAGGAAAAGAATTGAAGATAATAGCTTTAGAAAAAGTATTATCGTCAATTGGAATATTTTCAACATTTGATACTAAATAATTAATATTATTTTTGAATTTTTCTTTTGCTTTATTTATCATGCTTTGAGAAAAATCAAGCTCTGTAATTTTGTTATGATCTTTTATATATTTGCTTAAATAAGGAACAAGTACTCCGGTTCCGCTACCAATGTCTAGGATAGTGTCATTTGATTGTAAATTTAATAGAGGTAATATTAAATTTACAATTTTGTTTTCTTTTAAAGGACAGATATCTTTGTCCCAGATATCTGCATTTATATCAAAAAAATGTTTTCTTTTCATAATTTCTCTTTTTTGAAAATATAACTGAGATCAGAAACAATGAACAAGATAATAATATTATTGTTGCTCCAACTGGTAAAGCTGTAATCGTAGATATAAACAATCCTAAAATGCAAGCTGTTATTGCAAAAGCAGATGAGATAATATACATAGTACTTGTTCTATATGTAAGTTGATATGCTGATGCTGAAGGTAATGCAATCAAACTATAAATTAGTAATCCACCAATTGAATGTAAATTTAAACTAACAATTATTGATGATAAAATCAACAAAACATAAAATATCAATTTTTCAGGAATCCCGCAAGCTCTAGAAATTTCTCTGTTAAATAAAATAGCAAGTATTCCTCTATGAAAAATTATAATAAAAGATATTAGTAATACTGTAGCAATACTAATTAATATAACATCTCGCCAAGTAGTTGTTAGAATATTACCCCACATAAATCCTAAAACTTCAGCTCTGTAATCTTTCAACATTCCTATAAATAAAAAAGCAATACCTAACATAAAAGAAAAAAGTAAACTAATTGATATGTTGTTATGTAATTTAGTTTTTTCAGCTACCGGATCAATAAAAATAGATGATCCAATACAGAAAATGAACCCACATAAAACAGGATTTATTCCTAATAATAATCCTGTCATAGCACCGGCAAAAGCTGCATGAGACATCGCAACACCAATAAATGGGATATTTAATAATAAAATCCATACTCCGATAATCCCACAAGAAATGCCACCTAAAATTGACATTATTAAAGCTCTATTAAAGAATGAATAATTAAAAAAATCTAAAAATTCCATATTTATAAATTATATAACTCCTGAAATTGTTTGTTGTTAAAAATATCTTCTTTTTTACCAAACTTTACTATTTGACCATTGGATATAAAAAGTAGTTTATTGCAACTTTTTGGTATTTGTGATAAATTGTGAAGCACTATTAAAATTGTGACTGTTTGTTGTTGGTAAACAAAATCAATAGTATTCAAAATATCTTTTTGAGCTTTGTTATCTAAATTTGATAATGGTTCATCCATTAGAATTAGTTTTGCATCTTGTGCTAAAACTCTAGCAATTGACAATTTCTGAGCTTCGCCGCCAGAAAGTTTTCCAATAGGAGTATTTATTAAATCTATAATGCCAACATTTTTTGCTATATCTTCTATTAATTGAGAATCATTATATGATAGTTTTTTTAATATACCATATTTTGCTGAGAGTCCAATTGAAATTACTTCTTTAACTGATATCGGAAGGAATGGATCAAAATAATTACTTTGCGGAATATATCCTATTTTGTTTTTTATTTTATTACTGATATCTTCCTCAAAGATTTTAATTTTCCCGGAAGTAGGTTTTATCAATGCATTAATAATTTTTAAGAGAGTACTTTTTCCTGCTCCATTTGGACCGATAATAGCAACACAGTCTCCATAATTAAATTCTAGATTGATATTTTGCAAAATATATCTAGAATTGTTTGCTATTAAATTTATATCTGATAACAAAACAGCAGTATTCATTATAAACCCTTATCAAGTTTTGCAACATTATCTTTTAAAGTATTAATATAAGAATTACCAAGAGGGAAATTACTAATAACAATGTGCTTTAATTTTAAATCTTTACTAAGTATTCTTCCAATGTCTGTGCCAACTTGTAAATTATCTACAATTATTTTTACTTTATTCGTTTTAATTTTTTTTGCTAATTTCATCATTTCTGATGAAGGGATATCTTCTGATTTTCCATATTCAATTACAACTTCAAATCCTAACCATTGAACGAAATCAGAGATTCTATTATTACAAGCAACTTTTGTATCGTATCTTTTAACATTGTTTTTTGCTATTTCATCTGCGAGATGATTCACTTTAAATATATAATTTAAAAAATTTTGTTCGTAATAGTTTTTATTATCTGCATCCCAAACTACAAATAAGTTTTTTATTTCTTCTGCACCCCTAACATTTATGTATGGAATCATTAAATTGCCTTCAGTTTGAAATTCTCTGTAAACTATACCAAGATTACCAATTTTGAATTTTAAACTTTTTACCCATGGTTGCCAAGAGTGATATAGAATTATATTGCTTTTTGCTATTTTTTTCATTAATACAGGATCAATATCATTATTGCTAGGGCACATTGTAGGTTGAATCATAGTTATTATTTCAACTTTATCTTTACATATTTCGTTGACTAAATTTGCTAAATGTGAAGTTGTAACTGTAATTTTTATTTTTTTCTGAGGTAATCTGGATTCAGAAAGAGCTGATTTATATGGCAAACAAATTGATATTAATAATATGAAGATAAATATTTTAATTTTCATTGGTATTTCCGCCGTTTTTAGTTTCTTGATTAAATCTATATTCAACTTCGCCTTCAGAAATAACTCCAAGTTCAGATTTTACAATTCTTTCCATATGCGAAGGTTTTGTTTCAAGATAATATAATCTTTTCTTATATTCTAAATTAGATTGCTCTGCAAGTTCTAAATTAGATGATAATTTATAATATTCAACATATCTTGAAAATATTTTTCTAGCAGTTGGATTAAATATTAAATAAGTTAAAAGTATAATTAATAATATATATATATATATAGAACGTTTCTTTTTGTTCATAGTTATTTTGTTAATCCTAAAGTATAAATCCGCCACCTATAACATATTCATCATTGTCATAAAAAACAGCAGACTGACCAGGAGTAATAGATGTTTGTTCTTCATCAAAAATAATAATATCATTACTGATTAAAGCACTAGCTGGTTTATGCATCCTTCTAATTTTAACATTAGCTTTAAAATCGTTATTCTTTTTAGAAGAAATAAAACTTATATTATCAATTTTTGCTATTCTTGAAAATACATCATTTTTTGTTCCTACAACTACGGTATTTGTGGTTATATCTAATTTCAGTACATAAACAGGTTCAGAAGTTGTTATTCCTAATCCGCTTCTTTGTCCAATAGTATAATAAATTAGACCTTTGTGCTTGCCTAATTTTTTACCATTTTTATCAACAATTAATCCGGGTAAAACTTTGTTTTTAAAATCTTTTATATTCTTTTCTAAAAAATCATGATAAGTAGTTTGTATGAAACAAATTTCTTGACTATCTGGCTTATTTGCAACCGGCAAATTTGATTTATTTGCAATATTTCTAATTTCTTGTTTAGTATAAATACCTAACGGGAATATAATCTTAGATAATTCATTTTGAGTTAATCTATAAAGAAAATAAGTTTGGTCTTTTGATTTATCTTTAGGTGTTTTTAATTTATATTCATTATTACATTTTTCAATTTGTGCATAATGTCCGGTTGCAAGACAATCATAACCTTGGCTGATAGTATATTTCAACATCAATCCAAATTTAATTTTTTCGTTACACAATATACAAGGATTAGGCGTTTTTGCATAAAGATATGAATCTATAAAATTATTTATAATTTCATCATAGAATTCTTTTTGCAAATCTAAGACGAAATGTTTTATATTTAAATGCTTACAAACTTTTTTTGCATCATCAATAGCTTTTAAAGAACTACAGGTTTTATGTTGGGAATCGTATAATTTTAATGTAAGGCCTGCAACTTCAAATCCTTGTTGTTGCAGAATATAAGCACAAGTTGATGAATCTACTCCGCCAGACATAGCTATTAATATTTTTTTCATTAGAATATCCAAAATTACAATAGAAACTTTAGTAATTATTAATCACATATTATAACAGAATTTAACTCAAATATACAGAGAGAATAAAAAATAAAATAAACAAAATAAAAAAATCTCATAAAAGTTTTATTAATTATAATATGAACATTTCGTTTATAGTAATATAGACTAAGAGATTTATATTAAATATATCAATTATCCGACTTGTACAACTTTAAATATATTTAAATATTTATTATTTAGGAAGTATTTGATAGCTAGATTCTTTTCTAAAGATAATTTTGGATCTTCATCGATTATTTTATTTGCAGTATTTTTTGCAAGTTCTATAAGTTTTATATCTTTTACAATATCACCTGCTTTAAATTCTGGGAAACCATGTTGTTTTGTTCCCAAAAACTCTCCAGGACCTCTCATTTCTAAATCTTCTGATGCAATTTTAAAGCCATCTGTAGTTTTTGTCATGATTTTAAGTCTTTGTTGTGATGTTTTGCTTTTAACATCTGATATAAGTAAACAATAAGATTTTTTCTTTCCTCTGCCAACTCTTCCTCTTAATTGATGCAGAGTTGCAAGTCCATATCTGTCGGCATGCTGAATGATTATTATTGTTGCATTTGGCACGTCTATTCCAACTTCTATTACAGTTGTTGATATTAAAACATCAAATTCTTTATTTTTGAAACTTATCATTATTTCATTTTTTTCTTTAGGCTTCATTTTACCATGTAATAAAGCAACTCTATTATTTTTAAATACAGTCTGAGATAATATTTCGGCTTCTTTAACAGCAGATTTTAATTCAACTTTGTCAGATTCATCAATTAGTGGATAAACAATATAAACTTGTCCGCCATTTGATATTTCTTTTATTGCACTTTGATATGCTACATTTTCAGTTAAACAAAAGGTTTCAATAGCTGTTCTGTTAGGTGGTAATTCATCAATTACACTTATAGACATTTCACCATAAATTGTCATTGCTAATCCTCTAGGAATAGGGGTAGCTGTCATCATTAAGACATCAGGAGTAGCTCCTTTAGATAAAGCTGAAACTTTTTGCATAACACCAAATCTATGTTGTTCATCTATAATAACAAGGCTGATATTTTTAAATTTAATTCTATCTTCCATTACGGAGTGGGTTCCTATAATAATGTTAGTTTTTCCTTCGGATATATTTGCTAAAATTTCTTCCCTTTGTTTTTTTGTTTTTAATGTTGAAGAAGTAACTAAATCTATATTTATATTTAGATTTTTTAATATGTTTTTAAATGTTAAAAAATGTTGTTCAGCTAAAATTTCAGTTGGGACAATAATTGCTGCCTGATATCCATTTTCAATTGCTAATAAAATTGCACTTAATGCAACCACTGTTTTACCTGAACCGACATCTCCCATTAACATTCTATTCATGACAGTATTACTTGTCATATCAGAAAAAATTTCATTAATAACTTTTTTTTGTGCTTTTGTGAAATCAAATGATAATTGATTTTTAAAAGGTGTTAATAATGTTTTTTTAATTGTGTATTTTTGTATTTTTGTATTTTTTCGATTTTTTTTCTTTGCCATTAAAAGAATTATTTGCAACATTAAAAATTCTTGCAAAGCAAAAGATTGTCTGGCTGCTTCTGCTTCTTGCAAAGTTTTTGGGAAATGTAGACTTCTGATAGCTTGCTGTATTGGCATTATATTTGTAGTTGATTTAATAATATCTATATTAGATATATCAGGATAAAAAACAGATGCTTCATTTACTGTTTTTTTTATTATTGATAACAATGTTTTTTGAGTAATACCTGCAGTTAAATCATATATAGGTAATAATCTGTTAAAAAGTTCTGTTTTATCAAATTCATTATCAAGTACTTCGTAATCTTCTATAGACATTTGTCTTTGTCCAAACTTTATTTCACATATACCGTATAAATAAGCCTGTTTGCCTACAATGAAAGATGATCTAATGCCTGAAAAAATATCAAATTTTGAATAAGGATTAACTTTTCTGAAAAATTTTGCAGATAATACAGCGGTGGTATCATCTATATCTACACAAAAAACAGATAAGTTTTTGGCAATACTTTTTTCATAAACATTAATTATTTTTCCAAAAATACAACAATGCTGGTTAAATAGAATATTTTTAATTTTTATAATTTTAGTTCTATCTTGGTATGTCTTTGGAAAAAAGGTTAGTAAATCCTCTATTGTGTGTATTTCAAGTTTTGCCAGCAATGATGATCTTCTTGGCCCGATACCCTTAATGTATTTAATATCAGAAGATAAATTCATTTTTTCATTATACAAAATTTTTAAATTTGATTATAATTTTATTTATTTGTATTTATAAAAATGATATAATTTTTTACAAATATTAATTTAGTACTATTTAATGTAAGATTTCTTATAATCTTATAATAGTGTTTTTTTGATATATATTTTTATTGGGGGAATAGTAAATAATGACATTTTTTTCAGGTGCATATTCAACTTTGTTACAAATTTGTGCAGTATTATTTGGATTAGGCCTTTTGATTTTTATACATGAACTTGGTCATTTTGCTATGGCAAAGTTTTATAAAGTTAGAGTGTTAAAATTTGCTTTTGGTTTTGGGAAAGAGCTATTTGGTTTTACAAGAGGAGAAACCAGGTATTCTATATGCTTATTTCCTTTTGGTGGAATGGTTGCTATGGCAGGAGAAAATCCTGACGAAGCTAGTGGACAAGAGGGGGAGTATTTGTCTCTTGCTTGGTATAAAAAAATTATGATAGCTTTTTTGGGACCATTAATGAATTATATTTTGGCAATATTTTTATTTGCTTTTTGTTTTTCTTTATGGGGAATCACAACTGTTTCTGATGAAGCATTTATAGGAGCATTAGCTCCAGAACAATGTGCACAAAAAGCTGGGCTGCAAGTAGGTGATAGAATTCTTTCAATAGCTGGAGTTGAAGTTAGAAATTGGGAAGATATTATTAATAACTTAAAAGATAAAGCCGAAAAGCAAACGGATGTATCCGTATTAAGAAATAATGAAAAATTAGATTTTTCTTTTGTAATTGATAAAAATCCAAATACTGGGATAGGCATGTTAGGTATCCAACCAAAAATTACTAGAGAAGAAGTTCCATTTTTTAAAACTTTGCCATTAGGTTTACAAACAGCTATTTTTCAATCAACTTTCACACTCGTTTATTTATGGGACAGGATTGTTACATGGGAAAAACCTGAACTTGCAGGACCAATAGGTGTTATGCAAGTTATGGCAAAATCTGCAAAATCTGGTATGGAAAGTTATATAAAATTACTAGCTGTTATTTCTGTTGCATTAGGACTTTTTAATTTACTTCCTATTCCTTTAGTTGATGGTGGAATGATAGTTTTATTTTTAGTAGAAGGATTAATTAGAAAAAGAGTTAGTTTAAAAATCATACAAGTTTATAATACTATAGGACTTTCAATTATTTTGGTTATTTTTCTTTTTGCTACTTATAGTGATTTGATAAGATTAGGAATAGGTAAACTATTCCAATGATAAGATGTAATAATAACTTTGAAATTATAAAATCGCGGTGATATAATGTTTAATAGAATTGATACAAAAGTAATTAATGTGGGTGGGGTAAAAATTGGTGGTGGTAATCCAATAGTAGTTCAGTCTATGACTAATACTGATACTAGAGATTGGAAAGCTACAGTAAAACAAATTAAAGAACTTGAAAATGTCGGGTGTGAAATAATCAGAGTTTCTATACCTGATATGGAATCTGCAAAAAACATTAAGAACATCAAAAAAAATATATCTATTCCATTAGTTGCAGATATTCATTTTGACCATAGAATCGCAATAGAAGCTATAAGACAGGGTGTTGATAAATTAAGAATAAATCCAGGAAATATTGGTTCAGAAGAAAAAGTAAAAGAGCTTGTTAAAGAAGCAAAAGAAGCAAGAATACCAATAAGAATTGGTGTTAATGCAGGATCTTTAAAATCAGTTCACAATTGTTCTACTCCAGAAGAAAGAGCTAAAGCTTTAGTTGAAGGAGCAATGGAACATGTTAAAATATTAGAAAAATCTAAGTTTTATGATATAGCAGTTTCTTTGAAAGCTTCAGATGTTATGACAACAGTTGAAGCTCATAAGCTTTTTGCAGAAAAAAGGAATTATCCGTTACATCTTGGAATAACAGAATCCGGGTCAATATTTAGAGGAACAATCAAATCATCAGTTGGTTTAGGTATTATGTTACAACAAGGTTTAGGAGATACAATAAGAGTATCTTTAACTGCAAATCCTGTTGAAGAAGTAAGGGTTGCTTATCAAATATTACAATCATTAGATTTAAGATCAACTGGTATTGAAATAGTTTCCTGTCCTACTTGTTCCAGATGTAAAGTCGATTTAATAAATATAGTAAATGGGTTAGAAACAGAATTAGCAAAGGTAAAAAAAATAATAGGTAAAAAAAATATAAAAATTGCAGTTATGGGATGTATTGTAAATGGACCTGGGGAAGCGAAGGAAGCAGATTTTGGTATAGCAGGTGGTATCGGAGAAGGTATATTATTTAAAAAAGGTAAAATAATAGGCAAGATCGCATCTGATCAATGGGTAAAAAAATTAATATCTTTATATAAGAAAGCTTAAGGAGTAAAAAATGGCAGAAATTTATTTAACAAGAGAAGGAAGAAATAAATTAATAGATGAATTAGACAGATTACAAAAGAGAAAACCTCAGATTCAAGATGAAATTGCAAGAGCGAGAGAACATGGAGATTTGAGAGAAAATGCTGAGTATCATGCAGCAAAAGAAACTCTTACTAATCTTATGCAAAGAATTTCAGCAATTGATTCAAAACTTTCAAAAGCGAAAATAATTGAAGAACAAAATATTGATCCAAATAAAGTTTTTATAGGTGTTTGTGTTACTATAAAAGATGAAGATGGGGATGAATATGAATATTCAATTGTTGATGAAGAAGAAGCAAATCCTTCAGAAATGAAAATATCTGTAGGTTCTCCACTTGCACAAGGACTTTTGGAACATAAAGTTGGAGATAAAGTTGATGTCGATTTACCGGCAGGTGTTATGAAATTTGAAATATTGAAAATTTCTAGATAATGAGAAAGTTATTTGCTGTTTTTTCAAATATTACTAATAAACAGGCTATCATTATAATTTTAATGATAGCCTGTTTTCATGCTATAAATTCTTTAATTATTTTATCACATAATCAATTTTATTCATATTTAAATGAAGATGTTACAAGTATCATTGATATGTCAACTTCATTTGTTCACGAATATAATATTTCTAATCAGATATTAAATAAAATTTCTTTTGCAGAAATAGTTCATACAATAGTCTCTTATTGGAAACCACCTGCATATTTTATATTTTCATTACCATTTATTATATTAATCCATAATATAAATCTATTTATAGTTATCTTGAATTTATTTATATCAATTACAACTCTTTTATCTGTTTATGGAATTTGTAAAAAATTGATGTCAATTCAAACAGGTTTATTAGCTAGTTTTATGTTGAGTTTCTATCCGTTATTTTTTGTGATGCATAGAACTTTTTTTATAGAAACATTTTTAATGGCAACCATTTCATTAGTCATATATCTTATTCTTTTTGATAAGTTTAATAGTTTTTATTTTAATATTTGTTTTTTATTTGTAGTTGCTATTGGGATGCTTACAAAAGAACAATTTTTTATGTATATTCCAATATTTTTGTTATTTTTTGTAAAAAAAGAAAATTATAAAGAGTTAACAAAAAATATTTTCTTTTTTATTGATTTTATTTTAGCTATCATACTTTCATATATTGTATGGTATTTTGACAATGCTAAAAATATTTTTTTACATTTATATAAATATTCAACAGAAGTTATTAATTCGGATTTACTATTCTATTTAAAAAGTTTATATTATTTTGACATTACACCGATTATTGTAATTTTATCAATCATTAGCGTATTATATTTTGTATTTAGGAAAAAATATTACACAATAATATTATCTATAGTATTTATTGTTTTATTATTTTCTTTATCAGGAAATAAAGTTTCAAGACATATTTTCCCTGTTATTATGTTCTTTTCAATAATATCTTCTTTGTTTATATTTGAAATAAAAAATATTTATATTAGAAGAATTTTTATTTTTCTAATATGTATTTTGATGATAATTCAATTTGTATTAATAAATTATTCAAGTTTCCAAAATTTTAAATCTGGTAATTTTTATGGGTATAATTCTTTTAGAGGGATAACATATTATGATTATCAATCAAATTTAGAAACTTATAAGTCTCAATATATAGAATTCAATCAATTGCTAGGGGAAAATTTTGAGTTAAATACTGCTTTTGTCCAAATATTTCCTCCAATAGCATATAATTTTTTAATTTTGCAAAAAGATAGAAATGGAAATTTATGCCAAGTCAAAACTTATGATGATATAAAAAAAATCAAAATTGATATAGGCAGTTATGAAAATATAATAATCAGTTCTAGAGATAAAAATGTTTTTGAAGCCTTTAATGATTGGCTACTGCAAAATACAAATTTCAAGCAAATAAGAACGTTAAATATGTATAATCATGATAATGCAAAAATTTATTTGTATCAATCTAAATAATTAATGAAATTACTTAATAATATTATATTGAAGTTTAATTGCATGATGGATAATATCGGATATAAGTATATCATTATATTTTGTATATCAATTAGTGCAATAATTAGTATATATTATTCTGGGATTTCTTTGTGGGCAGATGAATTATTTTCAACTGTGGAAACAAATTCATCAATGTCTTTACTGTCTGTTGTGAAAGAAGCTTCTTTAGCTGATTCATGGCCACCATTATATTATATTCTTTTACATTATATACAACTTTTATTTGGTGATTCTGAATTCGTCTTGAGATTACCGTCAATTATTTTAAATTTAATATCAATAGTGTTTGTTTATTTGTTAACTAATCAAATATATTCTAAGAAAGAAGCATTATTATCTTGTATTTTATTCTCTTTTTCTCCGTTTATCTTATCATATAGTATTGAAGTAAGAGGTTATTCTCTATTCTTATGTTTAGCAATATTATCATTTTATTTAATTATTAAAATTATAAACAATAATTTAAATACAAAATATATATATACTTATTTTAGCATAGCTTTGTTATGCACATTAACACATTATTTTGGATTGATGCTTGTTATTTTGCAAATTATATTTTTATTTGACAATACAAAAAATTTAAAAAAACATTACTTATTAATAGCTTTTTTTATAATTCTTATTTCTATATATCCTTTTATTCATTTGAATTCGTTATATTTTAAAAAACAAATTTTTGAACATAATGCTATATTTGCATCGAATATATTAAATAGAGAGTTTTTCATAACAAGTGAATTAATCTCTGTGTTATTTTTGGATAAAATCTATGTTATAGGGAAATATTTATTATATACAAGTTTTATATTTTTAATTTTCAACTTAAAATATAAAAGTAACCAATTCATTTTATATTTTATTTTATTGCCTATAATTATAGTAAATTTATTCGCATATAAATTTATGTCTTTTTTACATGCGAGATATTTCATTTTTGTATTGCCATTAATATATATAATGATTTCCCATTTTATGAACAAAATATTACAAAAATATTATTATATTATATTGCTATGCATATTAATTTTTCTCTCATGTAATATTCAAAGTATAGAAATTTCTAAAATTTCTATACAGGATAGAGATAATGTGATTTTTTTGAAGGAGAAATTAATCAAAGATAGTAATACTGTTATACTTCATTCAAAACTTTATCATATTGAGTATTATCTAAAGAAATATAATATAAATGATTATGCAATGGCATTCTTTGATTTGTCTGAAAAAGAGATAGAATTATTATTAGATAATAATAAGACCATATATATACTATATCCTTTTGATATACAGCAAAAAGATATAAATAAAAATTCCCATAAATTTAAGATTGTTAAGATTTATAATAAAATATGTAAAATCGAAAAAACAGACATAAATATCTAACTACAAACCATCTCTTTAGCATGTTTTAAGGCATGTTCTGTGATTTTTTCGCCAGAAATAATTTTTGCTATTTCTTCTATATGCTCATCTTGATTTAATATTTTTGCTTTAGTGACATTTCTTTCATTTTTAGTTTCTTTGTATATTTTTATATGGTTATCAGAATTTGAAGCTATTTGTGCTAAATGGGAAATTGAAATTATTTGTTTATTAGTGGATAATTTTTTAAGTTTTTTACCTATTTTATCTCCAGTTTTTCCGCTGGTGCCTGTATCTATTTCATCAAAAATAATTGTTTGTACATTATAATGATTTGATATTGTTGTTGCTAGTGCAAGCATTACTCTGGAAATTTCTCCGCCGGAAGCAACAAGTGATAATGGATATAATTTTTCGCCGTGATTTGCATTAAACATAAATTCTAATTTATCATAACCATAACGAGTCATGTCTTGTTTTTGAACATCTATTTCAAATTGAACATTTTTCATATTCAAATCTTCTAATTCTATTATTATGTCTTTTGCTAGTGTTTTAGCAATTTTTTTTCTGTTATCAGAAATTTTATTACATATTGTCATGACTTCTTGTTCTGCAAGATTAATTTCTTTGTCTAGTAGTTCTATATTAAATTCATAGTTGCTTAATTCAGTTATTTTTAATTTTAAATTTTCTTTAAAAGCTAAAATTTCTTCTACAGAGTTTCCATATTTTAATTTTAATTTTTTTATTAATTGTTGTTTCTCTAACATATTGTTTAAACTTTCAGGACTTGAATCTATAGTTTGTGATATATTATTAATTTCTCTATATACATCATCTATTTGAACAAATGATTCATTAATAATCTTTAACATACTTGTAGTATCTATGCCAAATTGCCCTAAAAGATCTATTTGCTTAATTATTTTTGATAGATTATCTAAAATAGAATTATTTTCTTTGTATAAAGTTAATGTAATTTCTTGAGTTAAATTTTGTATTTTTTCTGCATTTTTTAATTTTGGTAATTCATTTTCAATTGTATTTTCATCATCAATATTTAAGTTAGCTTTATCTATTTCGTGTACTTGATAATTATACAAATCTAACATTTTTTCTCTTTCAGAATTAGATATTTCAATAGAATTCTTTTTATTTTTAAAATTTTCCAATATGTCATATTTAGCAGAGAGATCTTCTAATAATTTTTTATTGTCTGCAATATCATCTACAATTTGTTTTTGGTATTGATTATCAAACAGCATATTACTTTTATGCTGGGCATAAAAATCTATTAAATATTTTCCAATGTTTGATAATGTGTTTATACTTACAGGCATATCATTTATAAAAGCTTTGCTTTTACCGGATAGTTCAATTTGTCTTCTTATTATAATATCACAATCATATTCAATTGCAAGTTCTGTCAATGTTTTTTTTACTTTAATGTTGTTTGAAATATCAAAGTTAGCAATAATTGTGCATATGTTTGCACCAGTTCTAATAATGGATGTTGTTGCTCTGGAACCTAAAAGCAAATCAATAGAATCTATAATAATAGATTTTCCTACTCCGGTTTCACCGGTTATAACGGTTAAACCTTTGTTAAAATCAATAGAAATATCTTCTATAAGAGCATAATTTTTAATAGATATACTATTAAGCAATTAAACCCCCCATTTTAGTTTTGTTTTTAATGTATCAAAATATGAATATTTACTATTTCTTATGAATTTTGCAGTTTTTGGAAATACTTTTATTTTTACTTTTTTATTTTTTTCTAATATATAATTTTCTTGCCCATCTATAGAAACAATTAAATCTGATTTCCTATTATTAGCTGTACAAGAAAATTCCAATGTATTTTTAGAATCCACTATCATTGGTCTGTGTGTTAATGTATGAGGGGAAATAGGATCTATTATAAATAGAGATAATGTTGGGTAAACAATTGGACCTGAAAGTGCAAGCGAATAGGCTGTTGAACCTGTTGGTGTTGCAACAAGGACACCATCTCCTTTATAACTTGAAAGAAAATATCTGTTTACAAAAGCATCAATAGCTGTTAATCTACCATCATATACCGAACGAATAGCACAATCATTTAAAGCTGTTGTTCTTATAACTTTTTTTTCTGTTGGTATTTCAATATCAAGCATCATTCTTTCTTCATATTTTATACCGTTTTTAAATATTTGTTCTAATGAAAGGTATAAGTTACTTAAATCGGTGTCTGTTAAAAAACCTAAAGTCCCTAAATTTACTCCCATAATAGGAATAGAATATTTAGAAACAAGTCTTGCAGTTCTTAACATTGTTCCATCTCCACCTAAGCAAATAATAAAATCTAAGTTAGGATTTTTATTTAAACTGGTAGATATTTGTTTAACATTTAGATTCTTTTTCTTTAACCAATTTGTAATTTGTAAAGAATATTTTTTAGCATTCTCTTTAGAATGATTATATGTTATTCCAATATTATATTTCATATATAACCTTTAATATAAAATTTGCTATAATACTTTATTATATATAAAAACTGATATTAATGTACAATTTGTATTATAGAATTTGCATAGTTTTTGTTATAGACATTGAATTACTCGGATATAGTCTAAATTTGAAAGTTTATATAAAAATATAAGGAGTAATGATGTTTTGGCAAAAAGATATTGAATTAATGGATAGAGAAGAAATAAGAAATGTACAGCTTGATTTTATTAACAAAGAGATAAAAATTGCAAAAAAATCAGAATTTTATAAAAATAAATTATCAAATATTGATAAAATATCATCACTTGATGATGTAAAAAAATTACCTTTCACAACTAAAGATGATTTAAGAAATTCCTTTCCATATGGATTTTTAGCCACAGATTTAAAAAATGTTATTAGATTGCATTCATCTTCTGGAACAACAGGAAATCCAACTGTTGTTTTTCATACAGCTTTTGATATTTCAAATTGGGCTAATTTATCTGCAAGGTGTATGTATACTGCCGGTGCAAGAAATAATGATATTTTTCAAAATACTATGGGATATGGGCTTTTTACTGGCGGGATAGGCTTTCACTATGGTGCTGAAAAGCTTGGGATGTTAACTATTCCTGTTGGGCCAGGCAATAGTAAAAGACAAGTTTGGTTTATGCAAAATTTTAAAACTTCTGTTATCCATATTTTACCAAGTTATGCATTAAGATTATTTCAAACAGTAGAAGAAATGAAAATAGATGTAAAAAAAGATTTGAATTTAAGAATTGCTTTTATTGGTGCAGAACCGCACAGTGAAGAAATGAGAAAAAAAATAGAAGAACTTTATAATATAAAAGCATTTAATTCTTATGGACTTTCAGAAATATCTGGTCCAGGAGTTGCTTTTGAATGTCAGTGCCAGAGCGGATTACATATATGGGAAGATTATGTATATCCTGAAATAGTTGATCGAAATACTTTAGAAGTTCTTCCAGATGGACAAGAGGGGGAGCTTGTTTTAACAACATTACAAAGAGAGGCAATGCCTCTTATAAGATATAGGACAAGAGATTTAACTAAGATTATAACAGAGCCATGTGCTTGTGGAAGAACTCATAGAAGAATTGCAAGAATTACAGCCAGAACAGATGATATGATTATTATTAATGGAGTAAATATTTTCCCAATTCAGATAGAAAAAACAATAATGTCTATTCCAGAAGCAGGAAGAAATTATGTTATTGAAATTTTTGAGAATAATTTCATGGATAAGCTTTGTATTAAATTAGAAATAGACAATGATAATTTTGGTGGTACATTACAAGATTTAGAAAAGTTACAAAATAAGTTAGAAAATGAATTAAAGCAAGAAATAGGAGTAACACCAATTATAAAGTTTGTAGATGCAGGGAGCTTGCCTGTTAGTGAAGGTAAAGTAAAAAGAGTTTTTGATTTAAGAAATAAAAATAAATAAAGTTTGGGAGTATATTATGGCATATCATTTATCTGTTTTTTTAGAAAATAATCCAGGCAAATTACAAAGGATAACTAAGATTTTATCAGATAATAATATTAATTTAAGAGCTATGTCTCTTGCAAGTTCCGGTGAATTTGGAGTAATGAAATTACTTGTTGATAATCCTGAAAAAACTTTTGAGGTTTTAAAACAAAATAAGTTAACTGTAACAAAAAGGCAAATTACAGCTGTTGTTGTTGATAATATACCTGGTAGTTTCAATCTTTTATTAAATAAATTATCCCAAAACGATATCAATATTGAAGATTGTTATGGTTTTCTGTTAAGTGATGGAAAAACAGCTGCGATAATTTTAGAAATTGAAAATCATCCTAATGCAGAACAATTGTTATCAGGTCTGGGTTTTAATGTTTTAACTGCAGAAAAAATATATAAATATTAATACTAAAAGGAATTTAAGATGATAGCAATTATTTTAATAAGTTTTTTTATGATAGTTATGATAGGTATTGGTATTTGGGGTATGAAAAAAACAACTACATTGAATGATTTTTTTTTAGGTGGTAGAAATATAGGGCCTTTAGTATCAGCTTTTGCTTACGGAACAACATATTTTTCTGCAGTAGTATTTATTGGTTTTGCCGGACAATTTGGATGGATATTTGGATTAAATTCTCTTTGGATTGCTGTTGGGAATGCTTTTTTTGGAGCATTTCTTGCATGGATATTTTTAGGAAGAAGAACTAGAGTCATGACGCAGAATTTAGATGCCATGACAATGCCTGAATTTTTACAATCAAGATATGGCGGGAAATATATTAAAATAATAGCTGCAATAGTTATATTTATGTTTTTACTTCCATATTCTGCTTCTGTTTTTAAAGGACTTGGATATTTATTTGAAGTCAACTTTAATATATCTTTTGACTTTGCTCTTTTGATAATAATGGTTATAACAGCTATATATTTGATACTTGGTGGATACTTTGCCATAACAATAACGGATTTTATACAAGGTTTTGTAATGTTAGTAGGAGCTGTTTTGATGGTAGTTATTATATCAGGTAAAGCTGGTGGAATTATTAATTCAATACAAACAGTTTCTTTAAATTATTATAAACATGTATATTCCATAGCCAAGCCAGATTATTTCATGCTTTTTTCAATAATTTTTATGACTTCTTTTGGTGCTTGGGGTATGCCGCAGATGATACAAAAATTTTATTCAATAAAGAATGAAAAAGTAATAAAAATAGCTGCTTTTACAACTTTATTTTTTGCAATTATAATAACAACTTGTGCTTATTATACCGGTGCATTAACACATGTGTTTTTTGATTCACCAATTATGGTTAATGGAATTGTTCAATATGACAGAATGGTTCCTGAATTATTAATAAGATATATGCCAGAATTTGTTGTAGCTTTAATTTTGTTGTTAGTGCTTTCTGCTTCAATGTCAACTTTAGCATCATTAATTTTAGTTTCTGCTTCAAGTATATCAATTGACTTATATAAAGGGAATATTAATCCCAATATATCAAGTAAAAATTCAGTTGTCATGATGAGGTTTTTAAGTGGTGTCTTTATAATAATTTCATATTTTATAGCAAGATATGAATTTGCTTTTATTGTTATGCTTATGTCTTTATCTTGGGGAGTTATTGCAGGTGGCTTTTTAGCCCCATATATTTATGGATTATATTGGAAGAGAACTACTCTTTTGGGTGCAAAAATTGGAATGATATCAGGAATATCTACGGCTATTATATTGTTTTTTGTTTTAGGGCCAAAAAAATCACCTATTTCTGCAAGTATTGCAATGATAGTCCCTTTTATTATAATTCCAATAGTTAGTTTGGTTACAAAAAAAATCAATAAAAGAATTTTAGTCAAAGCATTTAAAAATATTTAAAACTTTAACAACTTGGTAGTTTTTATAGAATGAATAAAATTATAAGAAGTAATATATTTTTTTTAATAATTTTGACAATATCTATTCTTGCTATTTATGCTAAGAGTATATCATTTGGCTTTACTGAATTAGATGATGACACATTAATTATTAATAATATTAACTATATTTCAGATATATCTAGTATTCCCAAACATTTTACAACAGATTGTTATTATATACACGATTTTCAATATTACAGACCAATTTTATCAATATCATTTTCAATTGAAGCAATATTATTTGGGAATAATCCTAAAATATACCATATAAGTAATATAATATTGTTTATATTAAGCCTCTTTTTAATATTTTTATTATTAGCTAAATTAAAATTTAATCAGAATATAGTAAAATTTATATGTTTATTAATGGCTATTCATCCAATATTTACTTCTTGTGCAGTATGGATACCGGCAAGAAATGATACTTTGTTATTAATCTTTTTAATGTTATCTTTTATAAATTTTATAAATTATTTAGAAAAAGACAGAATACAACATCTCATTTTATATATTTTATTTTTTTCAATGGCATTATTTACAAAAGAAACTACTGTCATATTAATTCCATTATATGGATTATTTATCTATTGTTTTGATTTAAATATTTCAAAAGAAAAAGTAATTAAAATTTTCTTAATATTATTGCCAATTGTAATTGTGTATTTTGTTTTAAGAAGTATTGCTGTACCTGATGTTAGTATAAAAGAATATTTAATAAATTGGCAAAAATATAGTGCAAATATAATAAAAGGAATGATGGTTTATATAGATAATTTTATAGAACCTGGATATATTCCAATAATGTTATATAACATAAAATTGAATTTTAAAGTTATAATAATAAATATATCAGTTTTATCTTCATTAGGTTTTGTATATTATAAAAAAATTATAAATAGGAAGATTATATTATTTGGGATTATATGGTTTATAGTTTGTTTATTGCCAACATTTTTTACAATAGAATATTTATTTTTAACACATAGGGTAATAATTTCATCTGTCGGAATAATTATGGTTTTGTCATTAATTTTAGATAAATTTGTATTAAAGTATCCTGTAATACAAAAATATTTAATAGTATTTTCGATTGTTTTGGCTATAATATTTTCAAGTTTTTCGTATATAGAATCTGATAAATATAAAAATGCTGATAAATTTTGGACAAATGCTTATATTGATGCAAAAGAATATCATGTCGTTTATTTCTCACTTAGTAAAAGATATTCATTGTATAAAGATTATCAAAAAGCTAGAAAAATGATAGAGAAAGCAATAGAATTATCACCAAAAACAACATATTTTATAGAATTAGTAAAAATATCTTTTTTGATTAATAAAAACTTAGAAGCAGCAGAAACAAATTATCTGAAAATATTGGATGCAGTAAATGGTAATAATTTTTTGTGTTTATTTGAATTATCTAGAATTTATTATTTAAAAAATGATATCAAAAATGCTATAGAGTATGCTCAAAAAGCAACTGATCTAAAAAAATATGATATTTTATGTCTTGGAAATCTTGCAAAATTTTATACAATGAATGGCGAGTATAAAAAATCAATAGATACTTCATTAAGATTATTGGAACTGGATAAGGAGAATAAGGGATATTATTATTATAATATCAGTTTATTATATAAAGATTTAAATGATAAACAAGAATCACTAAATTATATAAAAAAAGCTATATCTGCATCACCATATAATAAAGAATATAAGAAAATATTAGAAGAATTAATATAATAATAAAAATGATATTATATTTTCATCATAAATATCTTCAACAGAAGAATATTGCTCATAATTTAAATAGTATTCTGCTAAAGCACTATTATCTGAAGAATTTTTAGATAAAAAAACTATAGATGCTATAATTATAAAAACAAAACTAGCAACCATTATCAAATGCTTTTTTACAAAATCAACAAATATAATATTATCATTTTTTTTATTTTGTAAATCTATAATTTTTTTCATAGTAGAATCTGTAAAATCATTGGTTACTTTAGTTTTTTGACTGTCAGATAAAACTATTTTAATATCTTTAAAATCTTTATAAATTTGTCTGCATTTCTCGCAAGAATTTAAATGTTCCATTAGAAATGTAACTTCTTCAAGAGACAATTTATTATCGATATGCAAAGAAATCATTAATTCTATATTTTTACATTTCATAATAATTGATCTCCTTGTATTAATATTTCTCTCATTTTTTTTCTTGCTCTAAACAACCAAATTTTTACTGTATCAACCGAAACATTCATCATTTGCGATATTTCTTCATAAGAAAAGTTTTCAATATCTCTTAGTGTTAATACAATTTTGTAATTGTTTTTTAATTTAATAAGAGTGTTTTGTACAAGCTTTTGAGTTTCTTGTTCAATTGCTTTCTTTTCAATATTATCATCTGATTTTATAAAATCAATTATTTCTTGGTCATCATCACTAGAAATTTTTTCTTGTAAAGAAATAATTTTATTATTTCTTTTTTTTGCAAAATTTATAGATTCATTTATAACTATTCTGTACATCCAAGTTGAAAAAGAAGATTCAAATTTAAATTTTTTTAAAGAATAAAAAATTTTTATAAAAACACTTTGAACTATATCTTCACAATCGCTGGTGTAACCACAAAAAGAAAATATAATGCTAAAAACTTTATCTTTATATCTGTCTATTATATGTCTAAATAAATTTTCTTGCCCGGCAAGAATTTTTTCAATAATCTCTTTATCGTTCATATGTATACCATTTAGACAATCAAATACTTTCAAAAGTTACAAGAATTATTTTGTTTTTGTAGAAGTTGATATACTAATTTTGTTCATATTTGTAGTTTTTGTTGATTTATTTTCTAATTTTTTACTGGATTTATTAGTTGTCCTTTTTTGCATAGCAGAATTAATATTATCATGTTTTAATAATTCTCTGATTTTTTCAGTAGAAGTTTTCTCGTAAGAATTTTCTGCTTCTTTTGTTTTTAAGCCTGTTTTTGTATATTTACAAGCTGCATTCCATAACATCCAAGTTTTTACATCACAATCATAACAAGCTTGTATTTGAGATTGAAGTTCCTTTGGACCATATTTAACTCCTTTCATAGAAAAATCTTGTAACCAAGGTCTTAGCTTTTCTACTGGTAGTCTTTTTTTAGCCCCTTGCAATGCTATATATACTGTTCTATATGGTTCTTTATTTGGATTTGGTATACCATATTCACCATTTGCATAATGTGATGGATAAATCATAGGACTTATATAATCTACATATTCTGCCATTTCAACTATTTTTTGTCCTATTCCCATATCTGTTTTTTCTGTTGTTGTTAATCCAAAAACATCTATTGATGTTTTTATACCTTTAGGAGATAATCTTTCTTTTGCTTGTCTTAAGAAATCAACAATTGCATCAGATGGAGTCATTGATGAATTCCTAACACCATATCTGCATAGACTTGTTTTGCCATCAGAAGGGAAACGTATATAGTCAAATTGTATTTCGTCAAATCCCATGTCTGCTGTTTTTTCTGCAAGGTCTAGTATATAATTTACAGCTTCTTGGTTATAAGGATTAAGCCATGTAATATTTTTACGGTCTTGCCATAAATTTCCTTCCGGTGTCTTTACTGCCAATTCAGGTCTTTTCCTAGGCATAACATTATCTCTGAAAACGACTATTCTCGCAATAGTATAGATCCCTTTTTCTTTTATTTGAGATAAGTAAGATGAAATATCAGGAACAGATTTAGAATATGACAAATTATTTGCGACATTTTTAACAGAAATGTGACCATCTATTTCTTTAACATCAATAACAACTGTATTAAGTTCAGTAGTATCGAGTAAATCATTTATACGTTCTTTATGTTTTGCAGATGCAGCCACATAAATTGATAAATGCATTCCCTTAGCATTAGTCTTTTCAGTAGTTAATGTAGGATTTTGTTCAACTAATATTTCAGGTTGTTCATCTTCTTGAGAAAAAATATTTACTGATAAAGATAATAAACAGATAAGAGTTAATAAGATTGTACTTTTTTTCATAATGCCCCATTATTTTTAAGTATTTTTTTTGAAATCTAAAGAATTTATAATTTTTTCAGCTTCTAACCTTGCCCAGTTATCAGAATCTATATATTTTTGAATATCGTTTGTTTTTAATAGTTTATGTTTAGTTATTACTTTAGTAATAACATTTGGAATAGAATCAAAAGATATTTGTTTATTCAAAAAATATTTTACAGCTATTTCATTTGCTCCATTCATTACAGCAGGCATTGTCCATCCAATTTTTGCACAATTATAAGCAATTTCTAAACATTTAAATTTTTTAAAATTAGGTTTGAAAAATTCTAATTTAGAAACTTCTGTCAAATCTAAAGGTTTAATATAACAATTAGTTCTTTGAGGATATGACAAAGCATATTGTATAGGAAGTGTCATATCAGGATTTGAAAGTTGTGCCATAACACATCCATCATTAAATTCAACCATAGAATGAACTATAGATTGAGGGTGAATAGCTATATCAATTTTTTCTATAGGTATATCAAAAAGGACTGATGCTTCAATTGCTTCAAGTCCTTTATTCATTAAAGTAGCTGAATCTATTGTTATTTTTTTACCCATTTTCCAAGTAGGATGAGCAAGAGCATCTTCCACTGTTATTTTTGAAAAGTTTTTATTGGATTTATAAAAAGGACCGCCGGAAGCTGTTAATATAATTCTTTTTATTGAATCTTTTTTTTCTTGTCCTATACATTGAAAAATAGCAGAATGTTCACTGTCAACAGGAAGTATTTTAACATTTTTTTCTTTAGCTCTTTTCATTAATATATGCCCTGCCGTAACAAGAGCTTCTTTGTTTGCTATTGCGATATTTTTACCATTGTCTATTGCATCAAGTAAAGGGTGTATTCCTATTGCACCGACAATAGCAAAAAGAACAGTGTCAACTTTATTAAAAGTTGCAACTTTTGTAAGACCATCTATACCATAAAAAACTTTAATTGTAAGTCTTTTATTTTTACACCATAATTTTAGTACTTTAGCATCTTCTTGAGTTCCAACTGATACAATGGCAGGTTTAAATTTAATTATTTGTTTTTTTAATAGTTCAATATTTGAATTTACAGAAAGTCCGCAGACATTGAACATATTTTTCGTTTTTGAAATGAAATCTAGTGTTTGTATTCCTATTGATCCTGACGAGCCTAATATTGCAATGTTCTTCATTATTGTTGACCTTTTAACATTCATTAACTTGATAATTATATCATTTTAGATAGATAAATAAAATAGAATTATGGATATAAAAACAGTTTATGTGAAATATTTCTTTAATTCTGAGAAAAATAAACCTGCTTTCATATTGAAATAATAATCTGTGATTTTGTCTGTATAAGCAGATTTTGAAGTATTTACTTCAATAATAGTAGCTCCATTGTTTTTCGCAATAAAAGGTAAGTATCCTGCCGGAATAACTTGGCCTGCTGTACCTACAATTATTACTAAATCAGATTTATTTATCATAGCATTTGATTTTTCATAGTTATATTGATTAATTCCTTCTCCATAAAATACGAAATTAGGCTTTAATATTCCTCCACAAGAACATTTCGGGATATCAACACTTATATCAATGTTTGGTATATCATATTTTTTTTGACATTCAATACATATTAAAGAGTTTATTGTCCCATGAAATTCAACAATATTTTTTGACCCTGCTGTTTTATGTAGGTTATCTATATTTTGTGTAATCACTCCTTTAATAAAACATTGTTGTTCAAGTTCTGAAATAACAACATGGGCTTCGTTTGGTTTTGCTTGCCCCATAGAGTTAAAGAAAATTTTTCTCATTTCTTTCCAAGATTGTTTAGGATTTGCATAAAAGAAATCCAATTCTATAAATTTAGGATCATATCGTTCCCATAGACCGCCAGCACCAGTAAAAGGGGGAATACCACTTTCGACTGATATCCCTGCACCAGTAAAAGCAATAGCATATTTTGATTTTTTTATGATGTTTGCAACTTCTTTTATATCATTATTCATAATTATATTCTTTTTTATATATTTCAAAATCTTTTTGGCTGAAGCATACAAAATAAACTTTTTCGATTTTATTAATATTCTGTTGTATAATATTGTAAACACTTTTAATCGCTATTTTACTTGCTTGTTCTATTGGGAATCTATATGCACCGGTAGAAATAGATGGAAAAGCAATAGTCTTGAGATCATATTTAAGCAAAAGATTTAATGAATTTATATAACAATTTTCTAAAAGTTTAGATTCATTATGTTTGCCATTATTCCATACAGGTCCAACTGTATGAATAACATATTTTGAAACTAGATTGTATCCTTTTGTGATTTTTGCTTCGCCAGTTTTGCATCCACCTAAAGTTTTACATTCCTCAAGAAGTTGTTTGCCGGCAGCTTTATGGATTGAGCCATCAACTCCACCACCACCAAGTAATGAAGTGTTTGCGGCATTTACTATTACATCAACATCCAGTTTTGTTATATCATCAAGAATTATCATTATTTTATCTTTCATAAGTATAATTATAGAAAATAAATATATAATTCTTCAATATTTATAAATACCAGTATATGATATAAGTGGAAGTTATATAGACTTAGCCTTTGATGAATATAATTAGATAGTAAAATATCGGTGCACAAAAAATATAAGAATCAAACCTATCTAACATTCCGCCATGTCCAGGAAGAATGTTGCCGGAATCTTTTATATTACAGTCTCTTTTAAATAGTGATTCTGCCAAATCTGAAAATTGTCCGACAATAGAAATAACAATTGCAAAAATTATAGTTTCTTGAATTGAAATGATATTTTGCATAAATATTTCTCTGCATATTATTGCAGTAAATATACCGGTAAATACACCAGCAATTGCACCTTCAATAGTTTTTTTAGGACTGATGAATTTTGCAAGCTTATGTTTTCCGAATTTTTTACCGACAACATAAGCACCGGTATCTAGAACCCATATATTCACAAATAAAAATATTATGTATTGCATACCATAATTTGCAATATCTCTTATTAAAACCATATGATACAATGACCAAGTAAGAAAGAATGTACCAAAGCAAGTAATAGCAAGTTCACATGACACATTATTTATTCTATTTCTTAACATTGTAATTAGAAAAATCAAAAATATAGATAATATTATAACTTCTTGAACATATAAATTCAGGTATAATGAAATATAAAATACGGCAGCTATAAATATGCCAATAATATTCATTGGATTATATTTTTTGCATATTGTATAAAATTCCATAACAGAAAATATTATTACTGCAAAAAACATAAAAAAGAAAGGTAATCCTCCAATATATATACATAACATAACTATAGGGATTCCTACCAAAGCAGTCAATATCCTAGGTAAAAGCATACTATTTATTCTCCAAAAGTTTAAAATTAAATACTACCAAAACGCCTGTCTCTTTTTTGATACTCTAAAATTGCTTTGTAAAATTCTTCTTCTGAAAAATCAGGCCACAATACATTGGTAATATAAATTTCTGCATATGCGATTTGCCATAAAAGAAAGTTTGATATTCTCATTTCTCCGGATGTTCTTATAAGTAAATCAGGATCAGGTAACCCTTTTGTATATAAACAATTCGAGATATCTTCTTCAGTAGGGTTATCTATTTTGTTTTTATATAAAGACTTAAAAGCTTTTATAATTTCTTGTCTTGCACCATAGTTTAGAGCTATGTTTAAAACTAAACCACTATTATCTTTGGTTTTATTACAAACATTTTCAATTTCATCTTGTACTTCTTTAGAAAATCTTGAAATATCACCTAATATTCTGAATGATATTTGATTTTTTATCATAGATTCTATTTCACTTTTTAAATAAGTTATTAACAGTGAAATTAGTCCTGATATTTCTTCTTGAGGTCTTTGCCAATTCTCAGTAGAAAAAGCATATAGGGTCAAAACTTTTATGTTAAGCTTTCTTGAAAGCTCAACAATATTTTTTACAGTTTTGACCCCATTAGTATGACCGATAAATCTTGGTAAAAATTTACTTTTAGCCCACCTGCCATTACCATCCATAATTATAGCTATATGTTTTGGCAATTTAGACAAGTCTATTTTTTCTTTTAAAGACACCTTTTTATTACTTTTGAGCTATTGCTGATACTGGGCATGCTGCTGCACATGCTCCACAATCAACACAAGCATCACTTATACTGTATTTGTTGTCATCTGTTGCAGCTATTGCGCTTGCTGGACATGTAGATTCACATGCTCCACAACCAACACAAACATCTTTATCTATTACATATGCCATTTTACTATCCTCCATGTTTTTATTGTTAGATTTTCATCAAATCTTGTTCTTTTATTACTACTAATTCTTCTATTTTTTTAATGTATATATCTGTAAGTTTTTGAGAATCAACTTCGTATTTTTTTCTATCATCTTCAGTTATTAATTTATCTTTTTCAGATTTTTTTATTCCATCAACAATATGTCTTCTTTCATTTCTAATTGCTACTTTGTAATCTTCAGACATTTTGTTAATTACTTTTATAATTTCTTTTCTTCTTTCTTCTGTAAGAGATGGAATAGATATTCTAATAATTTTTCCATCATTAATAGGTGTAAGTCCTAAATCTGATTTTAGGATGGCTTTTTCTATTGCAGCTAATTGTGAAATATCCCAAGGTCTAATTTCTAATGTTCTACCGTCAGGAACACTTATACCAGCTAATTGGTTTAATATCATCATAGATCCATAACTTTCAATCTTTAAATTGTCTAAAACAGCAGGATTTGCTCTGCCGGTTCTAACTGTTGAAAAATCATGTTTCATCTTTTCTATGGTTTTTTTCATAGAGTCTTCGCCAGATAATAAAAGTTCTTTTGGTAACATTTTTCCTCCAAAATTAAGAAACGATTGTCCCAATATTTTGATTAGTTAACATTTTCAACAAATTGCCTTTTTTATGAAAATCAAAAACATAAATAGCAATATTATTTTCCATACATAGTAAAAAAGCACTTATATCCATTATTTTTAATTTTTTATCAATAGCTTCTTGATATGTTATTTTATCATATTTTATAGCAGAAGGATTTTTTTTAGGGTCTGCTGTGTAAATTCCATTGACTTGCGTTGCTTTAAGTATAACATCAGCTTTAATTTCGGAAGCTCTTAAAGCAGCTGTTGTATCAGTCGTAAAAAAAGGATTCCCTGTTCCACCGGCAAATACAACAACATAACCTTTTGATAGATATTCTTCAGCTTTCTGTTGTGAAAAAGTATCACAAAAATTAGTTACTCCACTAGCAGATAAGATGATAGATTTTATATTGTTTGCTTTTAAAATATCGGATAGGGCTATTGCATTTATAGTTGTTGCAAGCATTCCCATCTTATCAGCAGAAACTCTATCAATTTCTTTTCCTGCACCTCTCCAAATATTTCCTGCTCCAACAACTATTGAAAGTTCGATACCTTTAGATAAAACAGGTTTTATCTCTTCAACAATACTTTGAAGACTTTCAGAACAAATAGACTTATCATTACTAGATAAAGCTTCTCCTGAAAGTTTAAGTAAAACTCTTTTAGTTTTCATTTATTCACCAATTTTAAATCTTGCAAACTGTTTTACTACTATATCTTTACCTGCTTTAGCAATAACTTCTTTAATTTTTTCTTTACCGGTTGTATCTCTCATATAAGGTTGGTCTATAAGACAAATTTGAGAATAAAACTTATCAAGTTTTCCAACAACAATTTTTTCAATTATATTTGCAGGTTTCCCTTCATCTTGGAGTTGTTTTACATATATTTCTTTTTCTTTAGCAACTTCTTCTGCAGGAACTTGATCTCTTGTTATATAAAGAGGGCTAACAGCTGCTATTTGCATTGCAATTTCTTTTGTAAGAGTTTGAAATTGTTCTGATTTAGCAACTTCTTCTGAACATTCAAAATCGACTAAAACACCTAAAGAATTATTCATATGTATATATGAGCTAACTACACCGTTGGATACAAACTTAACAGCTCTTTTTAATATAATATTTTCACCAATTGTTGCAATTGCATTTGTAATTAAATCTTTTACTGTTTGTGTGTTATCATATTTTTGTTCTAAAATATTTTCTTGTGATTGTGATTTTGCAACATGAGATGCAATAGTTACAACAAGGTTTTTAAATTGATCTGTTCTTGCAACAAAATCTGTTTCACAGTTTACTTCAACTAAAACACCTGTTTTTTTATCATCGCTAATACTTGAATAAACAATCCCTTGTTTAGCTGATCTATCAGCTCTTTTAACTGCTGAAGCTATACCTTTTTCTCTTAAAATTTTAATAGCTTGTTCAATATCATTATTTGCTTCTTTAAGTGCATTATTACAATCTTTTATTCCTGCACCTGTCATTTCTCTAAGTTTTGATATAAGTTCAATTGACATTATTATTCTCCTACTTTAACTTCTTCTTTATTATTTTCTAAAACTTCTTCAGTTCCTTCTACAATATTTTCTTCAACTGTGCCATTCTCTTGTTTGTTCTCAATTCCTTTTCCTTCTAAAACTGCATCTGCAATAACTGAACAGAACAATTTTACCGCTCTTATCGCATCATCATTTCCAGGAATAGGATGGTCTATTAAATCAGGATCACAGTTTGTGTCACAAACTGCAACTACAGGTATACCTAATTTTCTTGCTTCTGCCAATGCTGTTGCTTCTTCTTGAGGATCTATAATAAACATCACTTGAGGAAGTTTTTGCATTTGTTTCAAACCTTCAAGAGACTTTTCTAATTTTATTCTTTCTTTTTCTTTTTGAGATTGTTCTTTTTTTGATAAAACTTGGAAGATACCATTTTCTTTCATTGTGTCAAGCTCTTTCAATCTAGCTATGGATTTTTTTAATGTTTCAAAATTGGTAAGAGTTCCACCTAACCATCTTTGTGCTACAAAATATGCACCACATCTTAAAGCTTCTTCTTTGATAGGACCTTGAGCTTGCTTTTTTGTGCCTACAAATAGAATTTCTTTACCTTCTGCAGCATAATCTCTTACAATGTTGTAAACTTTTTTAAGCTCTTTCAACGTTTTTTGAAGATCAATAATGTGAATTTTGTTTCTGCTACCAAAAATATACTTCCCCATTTTTGGATTCCATCTTCTAGTCTGATGTCCAAAATGTACACCAGATTCTAGTAACGACTTCATTGTTACATTTGCCATAAACTGCTCCTTTAGTTTTTTTCACTTTAGAAAAGTGACCTCCACAAACTTCAAAACTCAAACCCTAAAAAGGGACTTTTGAATAATTCGTTTGTGTGTGTATTTATGTCCTTAACAAGACTAAACCTAGTAAATTATATCAAAAAGATTACATTTTTTCAATATTTGTAGGAATAAATTAATATAGGGTATTTTGTGTATTTAAAATAAAATTTAATGTTCTTTTGCAGTATGTTATTAAAAATAGTAAAATACATTGTTAATATGTATATTTTAAAACATTAGAGTTTTTATGCTAAAAAAATATCAAATATTCTTACTTATACTACTTTCTTATATAACAATTTTTGCATTTTATCCAATTTTGTCAGCAGATTTTGTTAACCTTGATGACCCTGTAATGATTGTAGAAAATCCGTATATTACGAATTTATCTTTAAGTAACATTAAAACAATTTGTACAGAATCTTATTATAAATTGTACCATCCTTTAGTAACACTATCGTATGCTGTAGAATATAGTTTTTTTAAATTAGATCCGTATATTTATCATTTAGACAATATATTAATACATTTATTTAATACATTACTAGTTTTTTTAATTTTAAGAAAATTGTCTAAATCTTTTATGATATCGTATATAGTATCATTGCTTTTCGCTATACATCCGGTTCATGTTGAGGCAGTGGCTTGGGTAACATCAAGAAAGGATACTTTGTATTCATTGTTCTATTTGCTATCTATTCTATTTTATATAAAAATTGATGACTTAAAGTATCATAAGATATTTCTTTTTTTATCTTTGACATGCTTTTTATTCTCATGTTTATCTAAACCAATGGCTGTTACATTACCGGCAATATTAATATTAATAGATTATTATCAGGATAAATCTATATTTAAGAATATAAAAAAATATATTCCATTTATTATTATCTCATTATTTTTTAGTTGGCTTGCAATAGTTAGTCATTATTCTACTGAAGAAAAGGAAATAACAACATTTTTTGTAAGAATTATAGATATTTTAAATACACATCATAATATTTTGTTTTACATTTGGAAGTGTATTTTTCCTATAAATTTATCTTGTCTTTATCCAAATTTTTATAATTTATATACACTGCCACCGCCATTTATTTTATATTCACCAATGGTACTGTATTTGATATTTCTTGCTGTTATTTTCAGTATGAAATATACAAAGAAAATTTTGTTTGGCTTTTTATTTTTTATTGTTACTCTTTTACCATCTAGTGGCATAATGCCAACAGGGGTTGCTCATGTTGCAGATAGATATGTCTATTTGCCTTATATCGGATTATTTTATCTTTTTGCAGAATTTGTTAGATGTATATATTTGAGTTATCCGAAAATCAAATTCATGTTGTTTTTATGTGTTATATGCTTGAGTAGTATATTGTTTTATCTTACATATAACAGAACAATTCTTTGGACAAATACAGAAAAATTGATGACTGATACAATTAATCAATTTCCTGATACAGCAGAACATGCTTATATAACCAGAGGTATAATATATATAAATGAAAATCATTTGAAAGAAGCAGAGAACGATTTAGAAAAGAGTTTGTCAATTAAACAAAATAATGCATATACAGTCTTTCATCTTGGACATATAGCTCAATTAAACAAAGATAATGATAAAGCTAAAAAATATTATTCAAAAATTCCTAAAACAAGTACAGACTATATTACTGTTGTAAATAATATTGCAATAATGTTGGCTGATTCCGGCAAAGTTGAAGAAGCCATAAAATTATTAGAACGGACAATAAGCCAAGGAAAATTTATTATACCGGATTATTATTATTATACACTTGCTATCTATTATTTTAAGGTAAATGATTTGAATAAATCTATAGATAATTTAAAATTGGCAGTAAAGAAAAATCCAGATAAAGAACAATACTATTTAGCTATGATGGAAATTTATAAAAAACAAGCTGATTTTAAAAGTTTTGAAGAAATAGCTCAACAAGGATTAAAAAATATTAAAGATAGCAGTAATATAATGGATGTGATTGGTAAAGAATATTTTACAAGAAGTAATTATAATCAATCAGAGCAAATGTTTTTAATGTCAGTAAATATTAAAACAAACAATTATTTAGGATATTTCTTTTTAGGTAATATAGCTGCATTAAAAAAAGAATATAGAAATGCAGTAATATATTATACAATGGCGATATTGTTATCTAAAGATAATGGAGAATATTATTATAAAAGATCAGCAGTATATTTAATGTTAGGTAAATATGAATTAGCAAAGCAAAGTATGGATAGAGCTATTGAAAAAGGATTTTATGTTGATGATGATTTTAAAAATGAAATTGAAAAATTAAAAAGTAAAGGAGAAGAAAGATGAGACAAATTTTAGTATTGTTATTATTGTTTAATGTCTTTTTTGCAGTTCCAACAATGGTTTATGCACAAGATTTGTCTATAAGTCAACGAATAGAAAAAGTTTATGATAATATTTTAAAAAATGAAATAGTAGTTAAATTTATATCATCTATTAAAGTTGGTTGGGAAAAATTTAAAAAATGGTTTAATAATTTGCCTGGGATTAAACAATATAATGCATCTGTTTATTCAGGTAAAAATTGGAAAAAAACAATGAATTCTATGGGGAATGAATATTCATCATATTTACAAAAAGACAGTTTAGGTATTAAGCAAATAAGAGAAGGTAAAAAACAGTGGGATAATTTATAATAAGGAAAATAAAATATGGATATTATTCAAATTGCTGTAATAGGATTTTTTTCTCTAATTGGTGTTGTAGTTGGGTATCTAATATCATCTAAGAAAAATGATATAACATTCGTAAAAGATGAGTTAAATAAAAAAGAAATTCAACTTCAACAGCAAAGCAGAGAAAAAGATGAATTAGTAAATAAAAATCATCAATTAGAAAATTATAACCAGCAAATTATTATTGAAAAAGAACAACTTGAAAAAAACAAGAAAGATTTTGAAATTTTGCAACAAAAAAACAAAATTGAGTTTGAAAATTTAGTAAATAAAATTATTTCCGATAGTCAAATTAAGATAAAGGTATCAAATGAAGAATCAATAAGCAGTATATTGAAACCAATTCAACTTAATATAGATGATTTTAAAAAACAAATTTCAAATTTTGTTGAACAAGATAATAAAAGGGAAGGAGCTTTAAAAGAGAGATTAGAAGCTTTGGTTTCTAAAACAAATGAAGTAAGTACTAGTGCTTTTGAACTCACAAATGCAATAAAAGGTGAATCAATTGTTAGAGGAAGTTGGGGAGAAGAGACAATAATTAATATCCTTACAAATTCAGGCCTTATAATTGGTAAAAATCTTTTTATACAAACTCAGTTAAAAGATAACAAACGAACAGACATAATGATAAAATTGCCTAATGGTAATACGATTATAATAGATGCTAAAACAATTTTTGTTGATTATGAAAAATACATCAATAAAACTGAACATAAAGAAAAACAAGAAGCTTTGAAAAATCATATTAAGCAAATAGAAGCTGTTATTGATGATTTGAGTAGTAAAAAATATCCGGAACAATTACAAGAAAATAGTGAGCTTGTTGAACCTGATTTTACATTGATGTTTGTAAATCCAGAAAGTGCTCTTTCTATTGCTTGTCAAGAAAAACCATTTTTAACAAGTAATGCATGGAAGAAAAAAATTGCTCTAGTTTCTGCAACATCATTAATTAATACAATAAATTTAATAGCAAAATTATGGGAAGCCAAACAGCAATCCGATGAAGTTGAAAGTATTAAAGAAAATGCCCAGAAATTAATAAATAAATTTAATAATTTCTTAATAAATTTTGCTGATGCACATAAGAAAGTTCAAGAAGCAGTAGATAGCTTAAATATCGCAAGAAATCATATTGATGGAAATGCAGGATCAATTTTACCTACAGCTCAAAAATTAGCGAATATATATCCAAATGTTATTATACAAAAACAAGATAAAAAACTTATCCAAAATCAGGGATATAATTATGATGGTGATAGAAAGTGAAAACCTTTTGTAATATTCAACTATTCTATATAATGATTTTTTTGATTTTTTGTGCATGTGGAAATAATAAAATATCAAATAATAATGTAGAACGCCAAGTACAAGATAAATATTGTGATATGTATGTTACAGCCGGTATAGGAGATGCTATATATTTAAATCCTATACTTGCATCTGACTCTTCATCATCTGCTATAAATGCTTTTGTTTATAATGGTCTTTTAAAATACGATAAAGATCTTAATCTTGTTTGTGATTTAGCAGAAAGTTATAAAGTTATAGATAATGGTTTATCTATTTTGTTTAAATTAAGAAAAGATGTTTTATGGCATGATGGAATACCTTTTACAGTTCAAGATGTTGAATTTACATATAAAAAATTAGTTGATCCAATGACAAGAACTCCTTTTTCTTCAAATTATTTGATGATAAAAAAAATTAAAATAATAGATGATTATTCTTTTATTGTTTCTTATGATGAACCTTTTGCACCTATACTAGAGAGTTGGTGTATTGGTATTATTCCAAAACATATTTTTGAAAATGAAGATATAAATACTTCAAAATATAATAGAATGCCTATAGGTACAGGTCCTTATATTTTAAAAAAGTGGATAACAGACCAGAAAATTATTTTAGAAGCAAATCCAACTTATTTTGATGGGATGCCATACATATCAACTTATTTATATAGAGTTATTCCTGATCAATCAGTTCAGTTTTTGGAATTAAGAAATGAAACTATTGATGAACTTTCTTTAACTACAGATCAATGGAAAGCTTATGATGTTTTCTTTAAAAATTATAATAAATATAGATATCCTGCATTTAGTTTTACATTTTTAGGATTTAATTTATTAAAAGAACCATATAATAATGTAAAATTTAGACGAGCAATTAGTCATGCTATTAACAAACAAGATATTATTAATGGGGTTTTATCTGGGATGGCAAAGGAAGCTAATGGAATATTTCCACCACAATCATGGGCTTATAAAAATATAGAACCATATGAATATAATAGAGAAAAGGCAAAAAATTTATTATCAGATATCGGTTTTGAACAAGATAAAGATGGAATGTTTTTATATAAAGGTAAACAATTCGAGATAAATATAATTACAAATCAAGGTAATAAAGCCAGAGAATTGACAGCACAAATTATCCAAGAACAACTTAAACAGATTGGAATAAAAGTAAATATAAGAATTTTAGAGTGGAGTACATTTATTAACCAGTATGTAAACGAAAAAAACTTTGATGCATTAATTTTAGGGTGGAATACAGCTATAGATCCTGATCAGTATTCTTTGTGGCATTCAGAACAGTCAAATAAAGGCCAGTATAATTTTATGTCATATAAAAATGACGAAGTTGATAAATTACTTGTAAAAGCAAGAACTACTTTTGACAAAAAACAAAGAATACAGTCATATCATAAAATACAGGATATTATGAAAGAAGATGTGCCTTGTATATTTTTATATTATCCTGAAAATCTTGTTGCAATACATAAAAGATTTAATGGCATAGAACTTGCAGCAGCTGGTATCGGGTGGAATTTTAATAAATGGTGGGTTAATAAAAAAGATGTCAAATATTTTAGTATAAATTTATATGATTAATTTACATAGAGATTTTTAATAGTGAAATTAAAAATTATTTTATTTTTATTAATATTATGTTGTAGTTATATTTATGCAGAAAATTATTCTGCCGATATTTATATTTCTACGACTTCTGTGCAAATTTCTAATGATACTGAGATTTCAGATTTTGTATCAACAGTTAAAGTTAATGAGTCCCCAATTTCTACATCAATACCTTCTGTTCAAGTTTCCACATCGGCAATTAAAAATGATGATTTATCAATTTCAACAGCGACATTTTCTATTCAAGTTTCTACAAATACTGAAGTTTTAGTTTCAACATCAGCAATTAAAAAAGATGAGTTATTTATTTCTACAAGTACTGGAATTTCACTTTCAACATCAACAACTAAAACTGAAAAATTATCAATTTCCACAACAACATTCAATGAAGATGAAATTGGAACATATTATCAATCCGGTGCTATTATTGAAGAACCCCAGAAAGAAACATTATATGAGTTAGCTATACCAACAACAACATCTCCACATGTAGCAGGAGAAGAAGCTTTGGATAAGATTGAAGAAGAAGATAACAAAATAATAAAATCAACAGAGACATCACAACAGATAATAGGAAAAGAAGAAAACAAAAAACAAAATCCTGCAGAATCTTCTTCGTCAACAAGTTTACTTACAAATTTACCTTTTCAGTCACAGTTGCTTTTATCAGGAAGAAAACTTATAGGTATAGATTACTCTGCAACACTGTATGATAATGAAGAATCCGGGAAAAGAACAAATTCATCATCATTTTCAATGGCACAAGAATTACAAATGAAAATCAAAGGGAAAGTAGGGAATAAATTAGAACTTAATATTGATTTTGATGATACACAAAATAATAAGAAAGATATATCAATTGTATATAAAGGCGATAAAGAAGAATTTATCCAGCAAGCTGCTTTCGGTGATATTGATGTATTACTTCCAAGTACAGAATTTACAGGATATTCAAAACAATTATTTGGTGCAAAAATAGATACAAAATATAAAGGGTTAAGTACAAATGCATTTTTTTCAAAAACAAAGGGTTATTCTGAAAGTAAGCAATTTAAAGGCAATGCAAAAACAGAGAAGAAAACTATAGCAGATACGGCATATATACAGCTCAAATATTATTCAATAATAAAAGATTCATCAAAAACTATTAAGCAGGATAGTGCTAAAGTATATTTAGACAAAGCAAAGGTTTCTGCAACTGATTATATAGTTATTTCAACATCAACACCTTTGCAATATATGAAAAATTTATCGGAAACCCCATATACTGGTAATTTTATTAAACTTGTTGCAGGTACTGATTATTCAATAGATTATAATACAGGAGTTATAACATTTAAAACTACTTTGTCAAAACAATATGTTGTTGCAATAGATTATCAATTCTCAGATGGGACATGGTTATCAGATAGCAGTACTATATCGCCTGGCAGTCCACAAGTTATTAAGGATGTTAATAATACAACAGCATTATCAACAGAGTTATATACATTCTATAGTCTTGGTAATTATCAAATTACGAAATATAATGGAAGAGATAACTTTATATTAGAAGTTAGAGATTTAAATAATTCTGTGCCTACAATAATAAATCCCGGTAATAAATCAGTTCCAAAATACCCAAATGTTGAAGGATATGATGCAAATATTACTGTGGACTTTGATAATGGTATATTTAATTTACAACCTATAAATGGTTTTCCGCTGCATGATGATTTATATACATCTGCTACACATAGATATAATTTTATTACAGAATATCAATATAAAGTAAAAATTTTTAATCTTAGAACTGATATAGTTCCTATGTCTGAAAAAGTCATTATTGATGGTGTTACATTAAAAATTAATGATGATTATGTAATTGACTATGATGCTGGTATTGTGACAATTTTGAAAGAAGATCTTATAAAAGATAGTTCCACAATTGATATTTCTTATGATTATTCTCCACTTGGAGGAACCTCTGCCGGATCAACTCTTGTTGGTCTAAGGTCTCAATATGCTTTCAATAACCAATTATCTGTTGGTGGAAGTTTTATATATGAATTTTCTGCAGAAGATACTACTTTGCCTGATTTGTATAGTACACCTTCAAGTACATTTGTTGGTGAAGTTGATTCTAAAATAAAAGATGTTGAAATTACTGATGGATTAAAAATGTCTGCAAGTGCTGAGTATGCAATGAGTCAATATATAGAAAATACAACTGGTAAGGCAATTGTTGAATCAATGGAAGGAGCAAAACAAGAAGATTCACTAACATTAATAGATGATCAATGGTTTTATTCTTCAACACCAAACAGTATTAATGTTGGTTATGACACAAAGGCTATAACATGGAAAAACTATGATGTGGAGAAAAAAACAATAGATCCTAATTTAGAAATTGTTTCTGGCGAAAAACAACAAGTTATGGATTTAACATATGATTTAACTGCTTGTGAACATGTTTCCATTGGGCAGGTTCTTTCAGATTCAGGATATGATTTTTCTGATAAATTATATTTAGAAATATGGGTAAAAGGAGATTTTCGATATACAACGGTACAACTTGATTATGCATCAAATATAAGCGAGGATTCTGATAGAAATTATATACTTGACACAGAAGATACAAATGGAGATGGTTTAATTAGCCCTTGGGAAGATGTCGGAAGAAATTTTCAAAATAAAACTACTACTTACGGTGTATCCAAAATAGGAGCTAATAACGGTAAATTAGATACAGAAGATTTAAATACTAATAATATTTTAGATAAATATGAATTAAATTTAAATAGTTTTATACTTAATACATATTTGGATACAAATAAAACTACATGGCAAAGATTACAAATTCCATTAGATATGACAAATCAAGATTTATGGAGAAATACAAAAATTGCAAGAATAACACTTTCTGGAGATAGACAGGGAACTATTACTATTGGAAAAATTTCAGTAGTTGGGAATAAATGGGAAGCAAGTAAATCAAATTCTTTAAGTGATTTTGAAATTTCTTCCATAGGAAGGGATAATCCTAAATATATATCATTATTAACAAATTCAGATTATCAAAGTTTGTATGATATAGATTCGAGTATTATAAGAGATGAACAATCTTTAGATTTATCATATAACTCAAGTTCATCAAATGATGAGTTTTATGCAAAAACGACTTATATAAGTAGTGCGATTGATGTTTCCAGTTATGAAAAATTTAAATTTTTCTTGTATGTTTCATCTTCTACTGCAATTGAATCAGGTAATGAAAGTGAATTTATTATGAGAATTGGAGGAGATAGTGATAACTATTTTCAATATACTTTGCCAATAACAAAAGATTTAAAAGATAAGTGGACTTTAATTGCAATAAAACAAGAAGGTTATGGGGCTACTGCGCAGTGGAGTACAGAAGATACTCATATTTCAAAAGTTGGTAGTCCATCATTGCAGCAAATTTCTTTTATCCAAACTGGGATTAAAACAAAACAAGCTGATGCTGGAGAAATTTGGGTAAATGAAATTCATGTGAAAGATTCTAAAAGTAAAGATGGTAATGCATGGAAAGTAGATTTAAATTTAAAATGGGATGGAACTGGAGATGTAGGTGCTGTTACTTTGGACTTAAATAGAAAAAGTATAGATCAAAATTTTCAAACATTTGCGCCTGGGACTTACAATAGAGATTATTTAGAAGATTATGCAGCAGTTACTTTTAAAGGTGTAAATATTGATGGAATAGATGTATTGCCATTAAAAGCTTCTATTACTAAAACAAAAACTGTTACTCCTTTAGCTTTACAAAATGTATCGGATACAGTGTCTATTCTTGATGAAGGTAGAGTCCTTGCATATACAGGTAAAGCTGAAACAGTGTTGTCTGCAGGGACTGATTTACCAAAAGTTTCTCTACAATATACAAGAGCAATAAAAGATACAGAAAAAATTGAACGATTAGAAGATGCAGAAACTGTATATGCAAATTTAGTATATTTAAATCCTGTAGATATAGAATTTCTTCCAACAAGTCTTACTTGGGATTATAAAGTAACAAATTCATATTATAAAGTTTATCCTGATGAACAAATTAAAGATTCTAATACTTTCTTAGATCTTGAAACTTTTAGGAAATATATGGATATTGATGATTTTTTAACATTAGAAAAAACAGAAACATGGGGTCTTAAAACTCCATTTAAAATTTTTGATAAAGTTGTGTTTTCACCGGGATATGTTTTAACTAGAGTAAATGAAAAAAATAAAGAAGATTTTATAAATAAAGAAATTAATTATGATAAATCACTAAATCAAGATATTGGAGCAAGTTTAAATTTTCAAATTGCCAAATGGCTTCAACCAAGCATTATTTATAGTATTAACACAAAAGAAACATATGATTTAAATTATAGTTCTGACACAGCAAATATTATTTATCCAGGTCAGACAAAATATATAGAAAGAACGGGAACTACTGAATTAACATGGAATTTACAGGCAAGAGATATTGTAAATTCTCAATACTTAAAATCATTAACTTTTACAACATCTTACAGAATGCAGGATTCAGATGCTTATTCAAATGTAGAAAAAGATTTTTCATCAATAGGATTTGCAGTAGATAAGTTGTGGATTAGAGGGAATTTAATGAAAGAAATTTTACCTACGTCTTCAACAAGTACATATATAGTAAAAAGTGTTGTACAAAGAGATGACAGAAGAATTATTGGAAGATATAATCCGTTTGAATCTTTTAATTTACAGGGAGCTTTGCTTCCAATAAAAACTATGACATTAAGTTTTACTTTTACAGAAGGAGAAGAAGAGTCTTATATAACTGGTACATCTAAAGATATCTATACTAAGACATGGCCAGATATATTGATAGGGATTACAAGATTTGAAAAGATTTTTGATACACAGGTGATAAGTGATACACAATTAAATCTAAAACATAATAAAAAAACAAGTACAACAGCAAATGTTTCTTATGCAGATAGCATAATGTATGGATGTGATTATAAGTTTAAAATTTTAAAGAAATTTGATCTTTTGTTTGAAACTGATATAACAACGACAGAAGAAACAGATATTAGTAAAAAAGCATTAATACAAGAAGGAGAAACTTTTCAATGGGCAATGCAGGGAGCGGTAGATATTAAACAGTGGAGAATGAGCTTAAGATATGATAATTCTCAACAATGGGCAAAAAATTCAACAGGCAAATTATCTAGTCAAATAATTTCTAATGCAATTACTGGACAAATAACTTCAGATTTGTTATTTCCATCAGGTTTAAAAATTCCATTTTTTGGTATTATTCCTTTAAAAAATAGATTAATATTTGATTCTAATCTTTTTTATAATACACAAAGTTCTGCTGTTAATGTTGAAGATAATAATTTGCAGAATTATGGTTTTAAATTAACAACAGATTATGAAATATCTAAAAATTTTAGATTTACTCTTGGTGCGGGTTGGTCTAGGTATATATATACTTTTGTGCCGGATGAAAACTATACATTAGTTGAATTTGCAAGTAAATTAACTATACAATTTTAAAAATGAAAAACATTATATATTTTTTAATATCGATGATCTTTCCAAGAACTTGTGCTTGTTGTGGCAAAACATTGCATTTTAATAAAAAAAATAATATTTGTGCTTATTGTTTTGATAGCTTTTTAAAAATTGAAGGTTTAGTATGTAAAAAATGTTCTATGCCTCTTCAAGACGGTGGTGCTCATTGCTATGATTGTAAAGATAATAAAAATATATATTTTGAAGTTTTAAAAGCTCCATATGTTTATAAAGATAATATAAAGAAAATAATAAAAAAATTTAAATATTCAAATAGATATTTTTTAGCAGATGAATTATCACAACCTATGATAGATTTAATCCATAAAGAAGATTGGTGTGATAGTATTGATATTATATTACCAGTTCCATTACATTTTGTAAAAAAATTTAAAAGAGGGTATAATCAGTCTTATTTGCTTGCAAAGCATATAGCAACATCATTACATAAGCCTGTATATAAAGATATTTTATTACGTAAAAAAAATACAAAAGCACAGTTTGGTCTTGGACGAGAAGAAAGAGAAAAAAATTTGGAAGATACTTTTGTTGTAGATAAAAAATATAAAGATATAATAAAAGGCAAAAAAATTTTACTTATTGATGATATTGCTACGACTTGTACAACCGTAAATCAATGTGCAAAAGTTTTAAAGCAATCAAAAGTCAAAAAAGTTTTTGTTGTCACGATTGCCAGAGCTAAATAGTAATACAGTATTTGACTATATCCTTATAAATATGTAAAATTTATAATCTAAAATTTATTAATGGATATCTTTGGAGGATATAATGGCAAAATTAAAAACAGGAAGACATACTTCTGCACTTAAAGAAGTTAGAAAAGCTGCAAAAAGAACAGTTAGAAATGTTGCAACAAAAAGTAAAATTAAGACTATGGCAAAAAAAGTTGAAGTAGCTGTAAAGGCAAAAGATTTGGAAGCAGCAAAAATAGCTCTTAAAGGTGCTTTTTCTGAATGGGATAAAGCAAAAAAGAAAAATGTAATTCATAAAAATGCAGCATCTAACCAAAAAGCAAGACTTTCAAAATTAGTTGCATCAATATAATTGACAATATATAAAAAGCCGATATTTTAATAGTATCGGCTTTTTTATTTTTGTATAATCTCTTTCAATATGTTAGAAATCAAAAAATTAGTTAAATATGCAGGTAGTGTAAGTGTTGGCACAGCAATATCTAGAATATTTGGATATATTAGAGATATGCTTGTTGCCTATTTTTTTGGAGCAGGCATGTTTGCTGATGCTTTTTATGCAGCATTTAGAATACCAAACCTTATAAGAAGAATGTTAGGTGAGGGTTCTTTTTCTGCAGCATTTATTCCTGTTTTTTCTGAATATTTGCATACAAAATCAAAAGATGAAGCTCAAAAACTTATAGATGTTGTATTTACAATTTTAACATTACTTTTGATAGTTATAACAATATTGGGAGTCTTCTTTTCTCCATTATTGGTTAAAATCATAGCTTATGGATTTACATCTGATCCTGAAAAATTACAACTTACAATAGATCTTACCCGTTTAATGTTTCCTTTTTTATTGTTCATTTGTTTAGCAGCAATGTTACTGGCATTGCTAAATACAATGAATTCTTTTTTTATTCCAGCTATTGCCCCTGCAAATTTAAGTTTTGCCGAAATTATATATATGTTAGCTTTAGCACCAATGTTATCTCCATCAAATCAAATAAAAGGTCTTGCAATAAGTGTTATTTTTGGTGGAATAGGTCATTTTTTTATGCAGTATCCAATGTTTAAGCATCTTGGCTGGAAATTAAGATTTAATTTTAATTTTAATCACCCCGGAGTTAAAAAAATTATTTTTCTAATGATCCCTTCAGTTATTGGAATTTCAGTCGATCAGATTAATACTTTTGTTGATACCATTTGTGCATCTTTTTTAGGTGATGGTTCTATTACAGCTTTATATTATTCTAATAGATTAATGCAGTTGCCGCTTGCTATTTTTGGACTTGCAATGGCTACAGTTTCATTACCTTTAATGTCGAAAGCAGTAGCACAAAATAATATTGAAGAAATGAAACAAACATTAAATTTTTCAATAAGGTTTTCAATTATAGCACTTCTTCCTGCAACTGTTGGTTTAATGGTTATAGGATTGCCAGTTATCCAAGTATTGTTTGAAAGGGGTAAGTTTGATAATTTTGCATCATTACTTACTAATCAAGCATTATTTTATTATGTTTTAGGATTACCAGCTTATGCGATATCAAAAGTATTAGCAAATACATTTTTTTCTTTTCAGGACACAAAGACTCCTGTCAAAATCGCTTTTGTTGTTATGTTTATACATGTAATTTTATGTGTTATTTTAATGAGAACACATGGAGTTGGAGGGTTAGCTTTTGCAACGGCAATATGTGCATATATTAATGTATTAATGTTGTCGCATAAGTTAAGAGTTAGGATTGGGAAAATGGGTATTAAAAAAATTATAGCATCAAGTATTAAAGGTTTGATAGCAGCATCTATTATGGGTTTAATTAGTTATGAAATTATAAAATTACAATTTGCTACATTATTTATATCGTTAATAATATCAATTATTGCTGGTATAATATCATTTGTAGTAATTGCTAAATTATTAAAATCACCTGAAATTGAACAATTATTAAATAGTTTGTATAAGAAAAATAATGCAAAAAACAGTTAATAATTACACTGTAAATATTCCTCATTTGCCAGGTGTTTATATAATGAGAGATTCCTCTGCAAATATTATATATATTGGCAAAGCCAAAGATTTAAAAAATAGAATAACTTCATATTTCCATTCTGATATAAACAGTAAATCTGCTTCTATAATTAGTTCTATGACAACAATAAATTATATTTTATGTTCTTCTGAAAGAGAAGCTTTGCTTGTAGAACGAGAATTAATAAAAAAAGTACAACCTCATTTTAATGCTATGTGGAAAGATGATAAATCTTATCCATATATTAAATTAACCATGAACGAAGATTTCCCGAGACTGATAATGTCTAGGAAACTTCTTAAAGACGGGGGACTTTATTTTGGTCCATATCCACAAATTACATATATTAAGAAATTAATTTTTTGGTTAAATAAAATTTTTAAAATTAGACCGTGTAAAATATCTTTTTTAGAAAGTTCTTTGCCTGAAAGATCCAAAGTAAAATCGTGTCTTTACTATCATACAGATTTATGTTATGGACCATGTATGGGGTATATATCTTCTGTCGATTATAAAAATAATTTAAAAGAAATAGAATTATTTTTAAAAGGTAAATTTCAAAAATTACAGAAGATTTGGAATTTACAAATGATTATGGAAAGTAAAAATCAAGAATATGAAAAAGCAAGAGAAATTAGAGATAGACTTTTTGCAATAAATTCTATGTCTGAAAGAGTTACTGTTACACAAATCAATCTTGAAGAAATCAATCAATATGTTTCAAAAACGGATGCTTTGCAAGAGTTAAAAGAGGTTTTAAAATTAAAGAATTTACCAGCTATAATGGAATGTTTTGATATTTCAAATACATCTGGCACAAATCCGGTGGCATCTATGGTAAAGTTTACTAATGGCAAACCAGACAAAAATGGGTATAGACGATTTAAGATTAAAACTGTTACAGGAATTAATGATTTTGCAATGATTTATGAAGCAGTGTTTAGAAGGTATTCTTCTATTATTAGAAATAATGAAAAATTTCCAGATTTGATTGTTGTTGACGGAGGAAAAGGTCAATTAGCTTCAGCAGAAGCTGCATTAAATGAGCTTGGAGTATTTATTCCTCTTATATCCCTCGCAAAACAAAATGAAGAGATTTTTGTTATGGGAAAATCTAAACCAATTATTTTATCAAAAAACATGTTAGCTTTAAGACTTTTACAATCTATTAGAAACGAAGCTCATAGATTTGCAATTACTTTCCATAAACAATTAAGAGCTAAAGAGTTTTTACAAAGCTAAAGTTTTTAATTAGTATTTATAATTTTTAAATAAAAAAAAGCAGATAGATTGTTATCTATCTGCTTTTTTTAGTTTATAATTAAATGACTATTTTATAACCATACTTGTGAATGATTTAACAACATATACAAGTGATATTGCAAAAAATATTACTGCAAAAGTTGTAGTTACTACAGGTGATAACACCAAAGCAAGTTCTAGAGCTAACAGTCCAAACAATGTTGTGAATTTGATGATAGGGTTTAATGCTACTGATGAAGTATCCTTAAATGGGTCGCCAACTGTATCACCAACAACTGTTGCTTTATGAAGTTCTGTTCCCTTTTCTCTCATATCAACTTCAACAACTTTTTTCGCATTATCCCATGCACCACCGGCATTTGCCATAAATATTGCTTGGAATAAACCAAAAATAGCTATTGAAATTAAATAGCCAATGAAGAAATAAGGTTCAATAAAAGCAAAAGCGATAGTTGTAAAAAAGATAACTAAAAATAAGTTGAACATGCCTTTCTGAGCATATTTTGTACATATTTCAACAACTTTTTTACTATCTTCTGTAGATGCTTTTGTTATGCCACTGTCAAGTTTAATATTAGCTTTAATAAATTCTACAGCTTTATAAGCACCACTGGTTACAGCATGCATTGATGCACCGGTAAACCAATAAATAACAGCTCCACCAGCTATAAGACCTAATAAAAATGGGGCATGTAATAATGAAAGACCTTGTAAAACTACATCTTCACCTTTAACACTCATTAATGTAAAGATAATAGAGAAAATCATTGTAGTAGCACCAACAACTGCTGTACCAATTAATACAGGTTTTGCTGTTGCTTTAAATGTATTTCCTGCACCATCATTTTCTTCCAATGTAAGTTTTGATTTATCAAAATTTGGTTCAAAACCAAAATCTTTTTTAATTTCTTCTTTAATACCAGGGATAGTTTCAATAAGTGATAATTCATAAACAGACTGTGCATTATCTGTAACAGGGCCATAAGAATCGACAGCAATTGTTACAGGTCCCATACCTAAGAACCCGAATGCTACAAGTCCAAATGAAAAAACTGCAGGATGTGACATAAATTCAGTAAATCCTAAAGAACTTATACCATAAGCAATAGCCATAAGAATTATTATAACTAATCCCATCCAATATGCGCTGAAATTTCCTGATGTAAGACCTGCAAGAATATTTAATGAAGCTCCACCATTTTTTGATGAATTAACGACATTTTTTACAAAAGCACTTTTTGTAGATGTGAATATCTTAACAACTTCAGGTATAATTGCACCTGCCATTGTTCCGCAAGTAATAATTATAGAAAGTTTCCACCAAAGTCCATTTGCTAAATCACCTACTATTGCATAAGAACTAACAAATGTTAACAAAACTGAAACTATTGAAGTAATCCATACTAAAGATGTTAATGGTGCTTCAAAATTCATTTTTTCTGCATTTTCATATTTTGATTTTGCAATTGCACCATTTAGCCAATATGATATTGCACTAGCTATTATCATTACAAGTCTCATTACAAATATCCAAACGAGAAGCTTAACTTGATTTTCAGGATTACTGATAGCTAACATAATAAATGTAATTAAAGCAACACCTGTTACACCATAAGTTTCGAATCCATCAGCTGTAGGTCCAACAGAGTCACCGGCATTATCACCAGTACAATCTGCAATAACACCTGGGTTTCTTGCATCATCTTCTTTAATGTTGAAAACAATCTTCATCAAATCTGAACCGATATCAGCAATTTTTGTGAATATTCCACCGGCAATTCTAAGAACAGAAGCACCTAAAGATTCACCAATTGCAAAACCTATAAAACATGGACCAGCAAAGTCTCTAGGTATAAAAAGAAGAATTATAAGCATAATAAAAAGTTCAATACTTATAAGTAACATACCAATTGACATACCTGATCTTAAAGGAATTGCAAAAGTTGGGAATGGTTTTCCTTTTAAACTTGCAAATGCTGATCTTGAATTTGCAAAAGTATTAAGTCTCATACCAAACCAAGCAACTGCATAACTTCCCAAAATACCGACGATACTACATAATATAATTGTAAATACTTTTATTAATGCAAAACCACTAAAAAAGTAAAAATATATAAATATTATTGATGCAAGTAAAGCTTCTAATATAATAATAAATTTACCCTGAGTAACAAGATATGTCTTGCAAGTTTCATATATAAGTTCTGAAACATCAAGCATAGATTTGTGTACAGGCAAATTTTTGATTGAATTAAACTGAACAAAACCAAAAGCAAGACCAAATACACATACTAAAAGTCCGAACAACAACAAGGAAGAGCCACTTATTCCGCCTAAAAAATTTACTGACGACAAGTCTGGCATAACAAGATCTGCTTCACCAGCAAAACTTTGCACTGATACGAAAGCAATTACAGCCAAAGACATCAAAACATTTTTAAGTCTAAACAGCATAGCATTTTCTCCTTTAATTTTTTTAATATTTTGAGAAAGATTATATTATATATCGAAGATGTTGTCAATTTTATAAAAAAATTAATTAAAATGAAAGTTCACAAAAAATTCACAAATATTTTAAAAAAAATACACAGTAGTTATATATACTATTAATGGGGAAAAGGTAAAAGAAGCAAATAGCAAGTAATCTGTTATAGTATGAAAGAAGAAAAAGGGAAAGAGGGGACAAATAGATGAAAGGATTGTTAGCTAGACAATCAATAATTGGTTTGTTATTTACAAGCGGGATAAGGAAACTGCT
>JAQVBD010000076.1 GCA_028690485.1 Endomicrobiaceae bacterium | reverse complement strand
ATTTGACTTGTTTGTAGAAATATTTAATAAAACCCTTCTTTTATTTCCAAGAAAATTTAGTTCTGTGCTTACTTCTTTGAATGTATAAGATTTAAGAAAGTTTTCATCAAGATTATAAATAGTTTTAATATCTAAATCTAATTTATAATTAGATTTTTTTAAGAAAGAAACTTTCTTAAATTGATATTGAATTTCCCCCATATCATTACTATAAACGGTATCTATTGAAAAATTGTTTAAAGTTTTAACAATAAATGCAAAATTTTTGCATTGTTCTTTAGTATTAGAAAACAAAATATTAAATTTTGCTTGTACACCACTGAGTCTATCTGATGATGTATATAATTCTTGGATTTCAATAGATGATAATAATTGATTGATTGTTGATATTATCTCAGATTCAAGTGTCCTGCTAACACCATAAGTATATATTATCTTTAAAGATTCAAACAATTCCGGTAATGCATTCTGATAATTATTTGTTTGAATTAATTGTTTTGCTTTTGTGTATCTGTTGGCAATGTTTTGTTTGAAACCTTCATATTCTTTTGCCAGTCTATCTTTTTCTTTTTGATATTCTTTTTTATCATATTGCATTAAGATATGAACATTATATGATTGCTTTCCGTCATTTTCATATTCTTCAAAATAAATATCTTTAATTTTTGTATTCAAAACTCTTACATCTCTTGATGTAGATGAAGTTTCATCTTCTAAGGAAACAGCAGTTTCTGTAATAAGTCTGGTAGTATTTACTGACATTGTTAAATCTAAACTTTCTGCAATTTGTGTTAAAGCATCTGAAACAGCTAATTTTTTTGCTTTTTCAAATGTATCTTGTGTAGAAGAACCTGAAAAATACATTTTATTTTTGTCTTCTGTGTTTATACCTATCCAAGCAGGCATTTTCTTAGAAGATTTATTAACAAGCTTAGCTTGCAATACTGATGTATTGCAAGCTAAGACAAATATTAATAAAACAGCAAAAAATTTAAATTTCATTGTTATTGTTGTACAACAGTAGTTGTTGTTACTACTGGTGTTGCAACTGGAGCTGCTTCTTCTTTATTATAAAATCTTTTTTCTGCTTCAACTAATAAATCTTGTGCACTTTTGTTTTGTGTAACTTGTGCAGATGTATCAGAAAAAGCTCTTTTTACTAAATCTTTATATGTTGCTTCCGGTATAGAAACTAAAGAATAAGTTCTATAATAGACTTTGCTATCGTCACCTTTTTGTTCTTGGATTTTTTCTGTATATGTTGATTCAACAACAACACCGGAAATATTAATTTTATTGACATTTGACATAAATACATCTTTCAAATAACCACCGGTTGCTTCTTCATACATCCCTGTTTCTAAAGATCTTCCAAATTCTACACCAATTGTATTTTTTACTTGTTCAGCAACTTTTGTTTGTGCTGATGCAAATGAAGCTCTTTTTGATGCTTCTAAATTAGTAAATCCTTCAGCAACAGCTACATAAAACATTTTCCCGCTTTCTTGATAAAAATCTTTACCATTCTTTACCCATGAAGGTTGATCGCCTCTTGGAATTGTTTCAAGAACAGTTATTTTTACTTGATCTGTAGAACTGACTTTTCCAGTACTTGCACAACCAACTAGCCCTAAAAACACAAAACTAAATGTGACTGCCAATAATTTCTTCACTATCTTCTCCTTTATTTGAAATTATACACCATTAAATTTTTGAGAAATAAAATCTTACACCAGCTTGTGGAAGCCACTCTGCAAATGTTTTAAACTGGCTAAAATTAGGGTCACTGTTAACTGTTTCAAAACATAAACCGACTTCTGTAAGAACGGATAAACAAGGAAGAATAAAGTATTCTGCCCCAAAACCACCCATAAGTCTAAATGCAGTTTCAGATGATGTCCCTCCATTTCCATTATAAACAGAAACAGTGCCAAATTGAAGACCGGCTAAACAATAAATATCTAAATTCTTTATAGTATATAATTTGCCTAAAAATTTACCGCCTACTAAACAAATATCATCTCCATCACCTGATTGAAACCCAATGGTAACATCTATTCCCATATTTTCATTAAACCAATATCTTCCTGCAAAAGATGGAACATTGTTTGTATCTGTATTGTCGCCTGGTACAGGAATTTGTGAATAACCTACGGCAAATTTTCCAATAGAGGTTGTTTCAGCTTTTGTCGTAATTACTTGTGGTTTTGCATAATAAGATGTTGTTTCAGTTTGTGTAGTAATTACTTGTGGTTGTGCAGAAGAAGAAATTCCAGCAAAAAGAACCAAACATAAACCTACTAATGCTAATTTTTTCATTACTGCTCCTATGGACCAATGTACTCTAATCACTTTGAATATTATATATTTTATATTATAAAAAATCTACTAATTAAAGTAGTTACAAGTTATAAAATTGCTTGTTTCATTGATTTTGTGTATTCATATATATATTTGCCGGCTTGGTTGCCATGTTTTTCAATAATTTTCACAATTGCACTTCCAACAATTATTCCATCAGATATTTTAGATATTTCTTTTGCTTGTTCAATGGTGTTAATACCAAAACCAACAGCTACAGGGACTGAACTTGCTGATTTTACTGATTTTAAAATTGAATTCAAATCTGTTTTTATTTCACTACGCATACCGGTTACACCTAAAGATGATACAACGTATATATATCCTACTGCATTAGCAGCAATTTCTTTTATACGCTGCTCGGATGTAGGTGCAATCATAGAAATTATGTCAACATTATTATTTTGTGCAATAATATAGCATTCTGATTTCTCTTCAAAAGGCATATCAGGAATAATAATACCGTCTATTCCAACTTGATTACAGTAATTAAAAAAATTTTCATAACCATATTTAAAAACAGGATTTAGGTATGTTAAAAAAACAATAGGAACATTAGTTTTTGTCCGCAGTGATTTTACCATAGAAAAAATTTTATCAGTTGTTGTCCCTGCAGATAAAGCACGAACATTTGCAGATTGTATTACAGACCCTTCTGCAATAGGATCAGAAAAAGGTATGCCGATTTCAATTAAGTCTGTCCCTGCTTTTACCATTTCCAAAATAAATTCTTCAGTTTTTTCAATAGAAGGATCTCCTGCCGTTAAAAAACCAATAAAGGCTTTGCCATTTTTAAATGCATTTTGAATTTTACTCATTGATATTTATCCCCCTATATTGTGCAATTGAAGCTACATCTTTGTCTCCTCGTCCGGAAAGACAAATAATTATAATTTCATCTTTATCCATAGTAGGCGCTATTTTTTGTACATGAGCAACTGCATGAGCACTTTCAATAGCACAAATAATTCCTTCTGTTTTTGCAAGATATTCAAAAGCATTTACAGCTTCGTTATCAGTAACAGGGACATATTGTGCTCTGTTCGTGTCATGAAGATTTGCATGTTCCGGCCCAATTCCCGGATAATCAAGCCCTGCAGAAATTGAATAAACCGGTGCAATTTGTCCATATTCATTTTGGCAAAAATACGATTTCATTCCATGAAATATTCCTAAAGTTCCTTTTGCAATAGCTGCAGCATGTTTATCTGTGTTAATTCCATGCCCGGCAGGTTCACATCCAATAAGTTTTACAGATTTATCCTTGATAAAATTATAAAACATACCCATAGCATTGCTGCCTCCGCCAACACAAGCAACTACTGCACTTGGCAACTTCCCTTCAATATCTAATATTTGTTCTCTAGCTTCTTTGCTAATTACACTTTGAAAATCTCTGACAATCATAGGAAAAGGATGAGGCCCCATAACAGAACCTAGTACATAATGAGTATCTTGAACTCTTGTAGTCCATTCTCTGAAGGTTTCATTTACAGCATCTTTAAGTGTCATTGTTCCACTTGTTACAGTATGTACTTTTGCACCAAGTAATTCCATACGATAAACATTTAATGCTTGGCGTTTAACATCTTCTTTGCCCATAAATATTTCACATTCAACATTTAATAGTGCTGCTGCTGTAGCTGTAGCAACACCATGCTGACCGGCACCTGTTTCTGCAATAACACGGGTTTTCCCCATTTTTTTTGCAAGTAAAACTTGTCCAAGTACATTATTAATTTTATGTGAACCTGTATGGTTTAAATCTTCTCTTTTTAAATATATTTTTGCCCCGTTTAAATCTTCTGTCATTTTTTTTGCATAATAAAGAAGCGAAGGTCTTCCTGCATAATTTTTTAAAAGATCATTTAATTCTTTTATAAATGTTGGATCATTTTTGTAAAAATCATAATTTTTTTCGAGATTAATGATTTCATTCATTAAAGTTTCCGGAATATATTGTCCGCCATGAATTCCATATCTTCCTCTAGACATTTTTAACTCTCCTGACTATATTTAATATTTTTTGTTTATCTTTTACACCGTTTATTTCTACACCGGTACTTAAATCTACTGCATAAGGATTAACTGTTTTTATTGCTTGGTCTATATTATTAATATCAAGTCCCCCGGCAAGAAAAAAAGATTTTTTGATTTTTGGAATTATATCCCAATTAAATGTTTTTCCGGTGCCGCCGTTACCGCTGTCAAATAATAAAAAATCAGCATTAATATTTACAAGCTGTTCTACATTTTTATAAGTATTTAGATCAATGGCTTTAATGATTTGAAG
>JAQVBD010000075.1 GCA_028690485.1 Endomicrobiaceae bacterium | reverse complement strand
TATTTGAACAATATGTTAAGCTTAATCCGAGAATGCCTATGGAAATATCCATATCTGTTTCAAACATTCAGGAACCATCAAGGTTAGCAGATACTATTGCATCTCATATTTCAATAAAAAACAATGAAAAACAATCAATTTTAGAATCTACAAATCCTTTAAAAAGATTGAATAAAATTATTCAGATTTTAAATGCAGAGATAGAAATTTTAAATATCGAAAGAAGAATTCAAAATAGAGTCAGAAATCAAATAGAGAAAAATCAGAAAGAATATTATCTAAATGAGCAGATGAAAGCAATTCAAAAAGAATTGAAACAAAAAGATGATAATGCAAAAGAAATAGATGAATTAAGAACAAAGATTAAAGAAAGTACAATGACAAAAGATGCAAGGGAAGTAGCCGAAAAAGAATTGGCAAGAATGGAAAAAATGATGCCTATGTCTCCGGAGGCAAGTGTCATTAGAACATATATTGATTGGCTTTTAGATTTGCCTTGGAAAAAACTTACTGAAGATAATTTAGATTTAATAAGAGCAAAAGAAATTTTAGATGAAGATCATTTTGGATTAGATAAGGTAAAAGAAAGAGTTATAGAATATTTGGCTGTTTTATCAAGAGTTAAAAAAATTAAAGGTCCGATATTATGTTTTATAGGTCCTCCGGGAGTAGGAAAAACATCTATAGCAAAATCAGTAGCAAGAAGTTTAGGCAGAAATTTTGCAAGAATTTCTATGGGTGGAGTTAGAGATGAAGCAGAAATTAGAGGACATAGAAGAACATATATAGGTTCTATGCCGGGCAAAATTATTCAGTCAATGAAAAAAGCCGGATCAAGTAATCCTGTTTTTATATTAGACGAAATAGATAAAATGGGTAGTGATTGGAGAGGAGATCCTTCTTCTGCATTACTTGAAGTTTTAGATCCGGAACAAAACTATGCTTTTGGTGACCATTATTTAGACATAGATTATGATTTGTCGGATGTTATGTTTATAACGACTGCAAATACTTTAAATAATATCCCTACAACATTGTTAGACAGATTGGAAGTTATCAGATTCTCCGGATATACAGATGAAGAAAAGCTTTCAATTGCTAAAAATTTTCTTATTACAAAGCAAATGAAAGATCACGGATTAAAAGAAGAAGAATTAACTATAGAAGATGGTGCAATAAAAAATATTATTAGTAGTTATACTCGTGAATCTGGTGTAAGAAATTTAAATAGGGAAATTGCTAATCTTTGCAGAAAAGTTGCAAAACAGTTAGCATTGGAAAAAGATAAAAAATCTATTACTATAACAGATAAGAATGTAGAGATATATTTAGGTATTCCTCATTATGAAAGAGAAAAAATCTCTGAAAATGATATTGGTGTTGTAACTGGTCTTGCATGGACAGAAGTAGGTGGCGAAACTTTGACAATAGAAGTTAATAAAATGAAAGGTAAGGGTTTATTAAATCTTACAGGACAGCTTGGAAATGTTATGAAAGAGTCTGTTCAGGCAGCGCTTACTTATGTTAAATCATCAGCCAAAAAATTTGGTATTGATGAAGAAATGTTTAAAGATACAGATTTTCATGTTCATGTGCCGGAGGGTGCCGTTCCTAAGGATGGACCAAGTGCAGGACTTGCAATGGCCACAGCATTGGCTTCTGTTTGTATGAATATTCCGGTTAAAAAGAAAATAGCTATGACAGGTGAAATAACTTTAAGAGGAAGAGCTCTAGCTATAGGCGGACTAAAAGAAAAAGTTTTGGCAGCTTACAGAGAAAATATAGAAGTTGTTATTTTCCCGGAAGGAAATAGAAAAGATTTAGCTGATATACCGGAAAATATTAAGAAAAAAATAAAAATGATTCCTGTTAAACATATGGATGAAGTTATAGATTTAATTTTTTCTAAAAAAGAACCGAAGAATAAAATAAAAAAAATAAAAAATAAAAAAAATAGGAGAAAAGAGAAATGAAAAAACATTATTTACTTACACCTGGTCCTACTCCAGTACCACCAGAAGTTGCATTAAAGGAAGCTTTGCCTATTATACATCATAGAACTAGTGAATTTGGGGCAATTTTTAAAGATGTTTCAGAAGGATTAAAGTATGTTTTTAGAACACAAAATGATGTGTTTATTACATCTTCATCAGGAACTGGAACTATGGAAAGCGCTGTTGTTAATTTACTTTCTGCAGGTGATGAAGTTATAGTTGCAACTAGTGGTAATTTCGGCGACAGATGGATAAAAATATGTGAAGTTTATGGAGTAATAGTTCATAGTATTAGTGTAGAATGGGGAAAAGCAGTATCAAGTATAGAAATAGAAAAAGTTTTAAAAGCTAATCCAAAAGTAAAAGCTGTTTATACAACTTTTACTGAAACATCAACAGGTGTTGTTAATGATATAAAAGCAATAGGTGAAGTTGTATCAAAAACATCTGCTGTTTTAGTAGTTGATGCTATTTCAGGACTTGTTGGACAAGAATTTCATATGGATGATTGGAAAGTTGATGTTACAGTCAGTGGTTCTCAAAAAGGATTTATGTTAGCTCCGGGTCTTGCTTTTGTTGCATTAAGTCCAAAAGCATGGGGATTAGTAGAAGAATCAAAATTACCAAAATTTTATTTTGATTATAAAAAATATAAAAAATCATTGATAACAAGTGAAACACCTTTTACACCACCTGTAAGTTTAATAGTTGCTCTTCAGGAAGCAATTAGAATGATAAAAGAACATACTATAGAACAGGTATGGGCAGATTGCAGATTACTTGCAAAAGCATCAAGAGCAGGTATGAAAGCAATAGGGCTTGAACTTTTTGCAGAAAATCCTTGTGATGTTGTTACAAGTGCTAAAGTCCCTGAAGATATTGGTGGAAAGATTGTTAAAATATTAAGAGAAAAATATGGTGTATCAATAGCCGGTGGACAAGGAGCAGTTAAGGGAAAAATTATTAGATTTGCACATATGGGTTATATCGGTAAAGCTGATATTTTAGTCGGTTTTTCTTGCTTAGAAATGGTTCTAAAAGAACTTGGCTATAAATTAGAACTAGGAAAATCTGTTGCTGCTGTTCAAGAAGTTTTGTTAAATAATTAATTTTAAGTAAGAGGACGAAATGTATAAAATATTGATGACTTATGATAGCCAGGAAGGATTAGACGAATTATTAAATAATCCGGAGTTTAAGGTTGAAATTTGTAATAAACCAACTCCTGAAAAATTTAAAGAAGTTATAAAAGATTATGACGGACTTATAATCCGTTCAGAAGTTAAAGTTACACCTGAAATTATTGAAGCTGCAGATAAATTAAAATTTATTGGCAGAGCAGGAACAGGCGTAGATAATGTAGATAAACAATCTGCTACACAAAAAGGTATCGTTGTTGCTAATGTCCCTGGCGGGAATACAATTTCAGCAGCAGAACATACAATTGGTTTAATGTTATCTCTTGCAAGAAATATTCCTGAAGCTTATAAATCTTTGAAATCTCAGAAATGGGATAGAAAGAATTTTATGGGAAGTGAAATGCAAGGTAAAACTTTAGGGCTTATCGGTCTTGGAAGAATAGGTACAGAAGTTGCAAAAAGGATGTTAGCTTTTGGAATGAAAGTTATTGCTTATGATCCATTTGCAAATATAGAGATTGCAGCAAGTTATGGCATAGAAGTAAAATCTCTTGACGAAGTTTATGCAAAAGCAGATTATATTTCCATACATTCTCCTCTTAATGATACAACCAGAGGAATGATAAATACAGAATCAATTAAAAAAATGAAAAAAGGTGTTTGCATTATTAATTGTGCAAGAGGACCTATCATTAATGAAAAAGATTTGTCAGATGCTATAAAAGCAGGACAAGTTAAAGGTGCAGCTCTTGATGTTTTTGCAAAAGAGCCTCCAATAGACTGGACAATTATAGATACAGAAAATGTAGTTGTAACACCTCATCTTGCAGCTTCAACAGAAGAAGCTCAAATTAAAATTGCTGAAGAAATGAGTGGAGTTGTTATTGATTTCTTTACAAAAGGTTTAATCAGAAATGCAGTTAATGTTCCAACAGTTGATTGGGATACATACAAAAAAATGCTGCCTTATATAGAATTGGCAGAAAAGATTTCTTCTTTTCAAGGACAAATTATTGAAGGTGGAATATCTGAAATAGAAATAAGTTATTGTGGTAATATAGCGGCATTTAATACAAATCCGTTGACAGTTGCATATCTTAAAGGTATTTTAAGTCAAATTTTAGATTTAAAAGTAAATTTTGTTAATGCTGCATCCGTAGCAAAAGAAAGAGGAATCAAGGTAAAAGAAGCATTAGTTCATGATTGTAAAGATTATGCAGGATTAATAATTGCTAAAGTTAAAACTGATAAAGGCGATTATTCTATATCAGGTACTTTATTTGATAAGAATCAAAGAATAGTAAATATAAATGGTTTAAATGTTGATGTTGTCCCTTCAGGAAATAAAATATTGATTACCAACACGGACAAGCCTGGTGTTATAGGCAGTTTAGGAACTATTATAGGTGCAGCATCAGTTAATATTTCAGGAATGAATGTTGGCAGAAAACAACAAGGTCAAGAAGCAATAACTGTTGTTGAAGTAGATGGTGAAGTTTCAAATGATGTAGTTTTAAAAATTGCAAAAATTGAAGG
>JAQVBD010000074.1 GCA_028690485.1 Endomicrobiaceae bacterium | reverse complement strand
GGAATTGATTGGAATACTGTTAATGGAACATCTCCGGTTCCTGGACACATATCAATAAACATAAAGTCCACATCATTCCATATAACATCAGTCCAAAATTGTTTTATAACTCCTGAAATTACCGGACCTCTCCATATTACCGGATCAGTTTCATTATCAAGTAAAAGATTTATAGACATAACACTTATTCCTGTTTTGCTTTTAACAGGAAAAAAGCCACCTTCTCCATTAAAAGGTTTTTCTGTAATTCCAAATGCTTTAGGTATAGATGGACCGGTTATATCAGCATCCATAATCGCTGTTTTATAACCTTTTCTTGACATCATTACGGACAAAAGAGATGTGACTAAAGATTTACCTACACCGCCTTTACCGCTTACAACAGCTATTACTTTCTTTATATTAGATAATTCATTTGGCTTTTCTAAAAAAGAAGTTTTTTTCTCTTCTGAATTACAAGAGGAACTACAATTACTTTCTGTACAATCACAATCTTGACTCATTTTTTCATCTCCATAAATTTATTTTATTTTCTTAGGACATATTTCTTTTCTGCAACATATTTTATTACAGGATGTTCCTGCTTTTTCACAAATTTTGTAATCGCCGCCTTGAATTTTGAGTAATTTATTGTTAATTAAACAATTGGCAAGTTTTCTTCTTGCGCTGCTGTATATTGACTGAGTAGTTGTTCTTGAAACATCCATTCTTATAGAACATTCTTCCTGTGTCAGATTTTCTAAATCAATAAGTCGAATTGTTTCATATTCATCAACTGTCATTTCTATTATTTCTTTCGCTGTTTGCGGGCCAAATGAAGTATTTTGTGGAATATTACATACTCTTCTGCATTTTGTAGGTCTAGCCATCCACATATCTCCTATTATCGGCATATGTCAATAACAAAAATATATCATTATTATTGGTCCATGTCAATAATAAATAAAAATTAAGTAGACTATCTATTTAAAGATAATCTACTTAATTAAACAATATGATTATTTAATAATTATTTCTTTTCTCGTTTAAAACACATAAACCAATCCAAGCAATATTTATCATCATCTTTTGATTCCATTCTTTCTTTTGCAGAGCCACAAGAACCGGGTGTTGGTATAATAACATCGTCACCAGGTCTCCAATCAGCAGGTGTTGCAACCTTATCTTTATCTGCTTTTTGGAGAGCAAGAATAATTCTTTTAATTTCATCAAAATTTCTGCCGGTAGACAGCGGGTAGTAAAGAATTGTTCTGATTTTTGCATTTGGATCAATAATAAAAACAGCTCTTACAGCCTGTGTGTTAGATTGTCCCGGTTGAATCATCCCAAATTTATTTGCAACATCCATTTTAATATCTTCAATAAGCGGAAATTTAACTTCAACATTTTTCATCCCTTTCCATTCCAGTTCTTGAATTTTTCTTAGCCATGCTATATGCGCATAAAGAGAATCAACTGATAGTCCTATAAGTTCTGTATTAAGAGCTTTAAAATCATCTGCCATAGATGCAAATGTCATAAATTCTGTTGTACAAACCGGAGTAAAATCTGCAGGATGTGAAAAAAGAATTACCCATTTACCTTTGTAATCTTCAGGAAAATTAATCTCACCTTGTGTTGTCACTGCTTTAAAACTAGGAGCGATATCTCCTATTAACGGCATTTTAGCTGCTTTTATTTCTTCCATTTTTTGACCTCCATTTTGTTTTTATACAATAACTATTTACTGAATAATACAATATATATATGATTAAATCAAATAGAATAAATTAATTTTATTATGTGATTTGTTTCAAAATTTATTATATTTTTGCTACTGTGTATAATAGCGTTTTTAGAATATTTTAGTATTGATGTATTGTTTGATAAGAATAGTTCTTCTTTTAATATAATTTCATATTTTAATGAAAACATTAATAATATTATATCTGAATTGTTTTATAAAAACAATTAATTTATTTAATTGACTTTTTAATTCTACTTTGTTTTACTAATATAAGAGAAAATAATGAACACAATTACATATCAATTACAGCTTTCAAACAGTACTATAGATGTTTTTATAGAACGAAAAAAAATCAGGAATTTTTATTTAAAAATATCTCCGGATTCTAAAGTAGTAGTTAGTATGCCTTTATTTATGGGTATGGATAAAATATATGAGTTTCTTCATGCTAAAAAAGCATGGATAGAAAAAAGTATTAATAAGTTTCAATCAATGCAGGTTTCTAATATTAAAGATGACATTTCTAACGGCGGTACTGTTAAAATATTAGACAGCCAATATATCGTGTTTATATATGAGAGCAAAGAAAACAAAATAATAATAGATGGTTTTAATATATATATTTATTCAAAAAAACATCAAAATTTAAAATATGTTGAAAAACAATACAATGAATATTTACAGGAAACAGCAAAAGACTATTTTGAAAAATTAATAGATAAATATTATCCTATATTTAGTAAATATAATATAGTTAAACCTGTTTTTAAAGTTAAAAAAATGAAAAGTAAGTGGGGAAGTTGTGTTCCAAGAGCAAATCATATAACATTGAATTTATATCTGTTTAAAGCATCTGTTGAATGTGTAGAATATGTAGTTTTTCATGAGTTAACACATTTGTTGTATCATGGACATAAGAAAAATTTTTATAATTTTTTAGAAAAGCATATGCCTAATTATCGTGTTGTTGAAAAAAAATTAGATTTTGAAGCTTCAAAGCTTTTATTGCCATAACAGCGACGATTGTGATGAAAATAAAATAATTTATTAGAAGTTTATTTCATTGACATCCGACCTGTATATTGCTATAAGATATATGTAGTTAATATAAATTCTTAAATCTTTCCTAAAAAGAAATCAATTAAGTAATAGAGCATCAAATGATCTACATTTAATAATGTAAAAGTAATTTTTAAAGCAATTTTAGTAATAGAAATCATATACAAATATAAGAAAAATTTTATCAGGCGGGGAATATGTTTAAAAAAATATTTAATTTCATTAAAGAAAAAAACAGACAAGCAGAAGAAAGAAGACAGGATTATGAAATACTTAAAGTAGCATTTTCTAAATTACAATTTTCTGAGAGAGAAGAATTAACCCATCTTGGTAATGCAATCGGGAATAAACACATGTTAAGATTAAAAATGGAAGATAAAAATACTTTTTTAAAGTTTCAAAAAGATATTCCGACTTTTTCAAAATATTGCTATGTTGCAAGTACATTTGAAGGCGGTTTTATGGTAGAATTAAAAAATCCGCTTTATCAAATTTTAAAAGATATCAGAGATAACGGACAGCATTCAGCATTAAAGTAAATTTTTATTAAAAATATTTTTGTATTTAAATATACCGTATGAGTGAATTTACTCAGCGGTATTTTTTATAATTATTTTTTTGTTATTTTAGTTTATCGTTATAAATAATAAAGAGATTTGAGTAATTTAATTTCCTGAGCATATCCGTCAATTTCATTAGGAGTTTCCAAATAAAATGGTAAATTCCTTAATTTAGGATGATTTATAACATTTGTAATAGTTTTGATTCCAAGTGAACCTTGACCAATTTTCTGATGTCTGTCTTTATGATTGTTAAAAGGATTCATGCTGTCGTTTAAGTGGATTGCTTTTAATTTTGATAAGCCTATTACCTTATCAAAATCATTTAGAACGCCATTTAAGTCATTTACGATATCATATCCTGCATCATAGATATGACAAGTATCCAAACAAACACCTATTTTATCTTTCAGTTCAATTAAGTCAATTATTTGTCTTATTTCTTCAAATTTGCTGCCGATTTCACTGCCTTTGCCAGCCATAGTTTCTAACAGTATCATGGTAGTTTGTTTTTTATTTAAAGTTTCATTTAATGCTTCCACAATATATTTTATTCCTTCTTGTATTCCTTGACCGACATGACTTCCGGGATGAAAGTTATACATATTGTTTGGTGTTAATTCTAACCTTTTTAAATCATCTGTTAAAATCTCTTTAGCCAGATCTCTTATTGATTTATCTGCTGAACAAGGATTTAATGTATATGGCGCATGAGCTAAAATCTTTACAAAATTATTTTCTTTTGCAATTTGTAAAAACTCTTTAACATCATCTTTATCAATAGCTTTTGCTTTGAATCCTCTGGGATTTCTAGTGAAAAACTGAAATGTATTAGCATTTATTTCTATGGCTTGTTTTGCCATATTTACATATCCGCCGGAACTTGATAAATGACATCCGATATTTAACATTTAGGTATTCTCCATAATAGCTACTTTTTATAATTAGAAAAGATTATCTTTTCATACTTCTTATAATCTCTTTAGTCTTTTTATCTACTCTAAAAGATTCTGTTATTTTCTGTAATGCTTTATTATATGTCCAATCGTCAAGAGAACTTTTCTTCAAATATTGCATTGTTTCTTTAGGATATTTTATAAAAGCATTTGATATTGCCCATGCAACTGCCATTTTTACATAGTATCCATCATGTTTTATTCTATCAAATATAGGAAATACTTTGAGTATATATTCATCTGTTAAATAATATCCTAGTATTATTACTATTGCAAATCTGAGTTCAAACTCTTTTTTTGATTTTAAATATTTTTGGATGAAGTTCCATATAATATCTTCGTTTTTTACGGTAATTTTAAGTTCTCCGCAAAAAATATCGCATA
>JAQVBD010000073.1 GCA_028690485.1 Endomicrobiaceae bacterium | reverse complement strand
GTATACCCAAATCCCGTATCTCCTACTTTCGTTACCGTTAACGTCGTCGATGTCGTTATTAAATTCCCACCACTGTCCCTGCCAAATTCCTCTAGTAATGTCGCTCCTGTACTTTCATTCTCCGTCCACCTTCTCATCATCCCACTTTCATCGTATCTCGTATCTATCGTTACATTCTTATCTTCACTTATCTGTCTTACCTTACATTCTCCGCTCTCTGCTACAAAATCATATCCGTCTTCCGTTATATTAGCTATCTTTAAATTACCTTCTAATACTTCCCCTATCCCTATTAAGTTCGATCCCTGCTGGAATACCGCTCCTTTTCCCATTACTACTAAACTTCCACTCCTTAACGATATGCTTCCATCACTTACTGTGTATTTATCCTCTGTCTCAGTTACCTTCGCATTTGTATCACTCGCATCAACTACCGCACTACTATCACTCTCATCTTGGTCTGCCGTACTTGCACTTCCTTTATCTATCTCAAATTCATCTCCGTCTTTTATGTTTACCTTACCACTTACTCCTACTTGCCCTTGCTCATTTAACTCTATCGTTCCATTCTCTAATGTCCCTCTTGCTACCTCTACTCCGTCTACCCTGTTTATATATGTCCCTTTTATTGTCGTTCCTGCTCCGGATGTCATCTCTATCTTTCCGTCTGCTCCTACCTTAAATGCAAAACTTACATTGTTCTCCAACAGTATCGTATCCCCGCCTAAACTCCCCCCAAATACTGTCGACATCTCTGTCCCTGCTTTATAATCCGCTCCGCCTGCTATTATATTATCGTCTTTGTCATATTCAAACCATGTCTTGTTCGCATCTTTTAACTGATCAGCTTTGTATCCTAAATCATTATCTACCTTTACTCCCGCATTATATACCGTTACCTTCGTCCCTCCTGCCTCTGTCTTCTCTGTATATGTAACTGTATTTAATTTCGAATCCGTTACTACTTCCCTATTGTATCTCCAATCACTTCCCTTAAATTCCGCTGTTACTACTGTACTCTTGTCATTCTCATCTACTGTCTGTTTGTTTACCAAGTTTGGACTTGCACTGCTATATGTATATGTATTCATCTTGCTCATGTCTATCCAGCTGTTATCTACATATTCATATCCACTATATAATTCACTCTTGCCTTGTATCTTTAATCCATTTGTACTCTCTAATATCTTCTTGAACTCATCTACTATTGTATCTTGACTGCTTCCGCTTTCACTGCCGCTTGCTTCCTGTTTTGTCGTGTAATATGCATCCGTTACATCATATCTTGTTACATTTACATTCCCGTCACTATCTATCATCGCTTTCTCAAACCCTGATGCCTTACCATCTTTGCCACCTACAAAATCTACTGTCTTTGCTACTGTATATGTCTTGCCTGTCTCTTTGTCTGTCTCACTACTCCACTGCACTGTCTTCTCTAATGCTCCTATACTTGCATCAAATGCCAAACTCGATGATGTCGTCTGTCTTGTCTTTGCTCCATCTCCACTACTGTATACCATCGCTGATGTCGGCTGACCATCACTGCCGTATTTCTCCGTTACTATCTTGTTCTCTCCCTTCTTCGCATCCGTAAAATATATCTGGTCACTGTAATCCTGCGCAAAACTGTACTCTATCGCCATCTCTTTGCCGGATACATCACTGTATCCTATCTTCGTAGCTGTATATATCTCTTTTCCCTTTGTATCATATGCCGTCATACTTACAAAACCATTATTAGATTTTAACCAATTTACTGTCTTGTCAAATCCCTGCTCATCAACTTGTTTCTTTAACTCGTCATATGTTACATGCTCCGGATCTATACTTACTTGTGTCTTAGACCCATCTGCACTGTACTGCGTTACTGTCCCTGATTCTTCATCTATTACTACTCCTTCCTTCTGCCCTGTCCCTATCCCTAACATACTGTATGCAAACTCTTTTATACCTGATACTGCTCCTTCTAATATGTTTACTGCTGTATCTGTTATTGCTCCCATCAATTCTTTTGCATATTCCTTTACATTACTCGTTAAATTAAATGCTGCTTTTAATGCCTCATTTAATGCTGCCTTAAATGTCGCTTCTCCAAATGTATATTGTCCTGTTGCTCCTGTTCCCTCATCTATGTCCGTTACTGTCATTCCTGTAACTTTCATATTCTCGTTCGTCGCTACTTCCTTCTCAAACTCATCATTCGTCATCGCCTGATACTTTTCTTCTGCTTCCTTCTCTTTTGCTTCATTTTCTGCCTTGTTCTCTTCCGTCTGTTTTATCTTTCCCTTTTCCAACTCTTCCTGAAATTTCGCTTCGTCTGCTGCTAATTTCTCAAATGCTGCCTTCGCTTCTTCTTCCGCCTTCTTTAATGCTTCTTGATATGCCTTCTCTTCTGCCTCTTTTGCTAATCTTGCTTCTTCTTCCTCTGCTTTCCTTTGCTCTTTGGCCTTATCATCCTCTTCGTCTTCTACCCATACCTGTACCTCATATGTGTACTCTACTTCTACCTCATATGTATACTCTACCTCTACTTCATATTGATATTCTACATCTACACTATATGTATATGTGCTCGTCTGTGTATTGCCTTCGGAATCTGTATATGAACTCGTTCCTGTCCTGGTCTCACTCCTGGTCCCTGTCCTGGTCTCCATCCTCGTCGCTGTTCTGCTCTCTGTCTTCGTCGCTGTCTTGGTTTGCGTTACGTATTTAGCCCCTGCTATAACCTTCATCTCTTCTCTACTCAATTCCTTCGCACTTCCCTGCTGCCCTACTGCCTTGGATTCCGTCAATACCTTCATCTTCCCTTCGGAATCTACTGCTTCATATTTTACCTGGTCTCCATTATTGTCTACTACTTCTTTTCCATCTTTATCCTTTGCTTCTCCACCGCTCATCGCTGTCTTAAATCCTTCCGCACTGTATTCTACCGCTTTGCCTTTGTTTACATTCGAATCTACTACACTAAAATTCCCTTCCTCTGTCTTGGTTACCGTTATATAATGATTCTCATTTACCCATACTATCCCACTCTCCCCTGCTTGTAACCCTTCCATGAAATCATCTAAACTTACTCCGTATCCTACTGATTCTTTTCCATATGAATGCAATACTTCATTCATCGCATCCATACTCGTCATCAATTGTGTCTCTCCTGCTTTTATTAAATCTGCATTGTTCTGCGCAAATACTCCCGTACTTATATCTACTAATAATGATTGAAATGCCAATATCCCCTTTGTACTCATATCCAATACTTCTGATAATGCATCCGTTGCACAGTTTACTATCTCTCCTCCATTGGCAAAAAAATCACTCAATAATCCTATCGCTTCATCTAACTTCGATTCCTCTACTCCCTGCAACTGCTTCTCTATCTCTTCTTTACTTAACCCTGTCTGTTTTATTAATTCATCTACTACTTTATTATATTCTTCACTGTTTTGATTTTTCTCTTCCTGCGTCAATACTGTTCCTGCCTCTACTTCTTTGCTTATATCTTCTGTCTTTTTTGTCTCTGCTACTGTTACCTTTGTTTCTCCCTTTTCTGCCAATCCTAACTTTACCTTCACTGCTTGCGTATATGCACTGTTCTCTTTTAACTTCCCTTCTCCATCTGCTATTAATGCCTTCTTCCCATCCCAAAATCCTACAGGCTCTTTCTTGCCCGTCCCCTTATCTCCATATATTACTCCATCTTTTATCTCTATATTTTCTGACAAGTTCTGCATGTAGCTTACACTTCCTTTACTCTCATCTGATACATATGACACACTTGTACTTGTCTGCTCTTTCTTCATCTCTTCCTGCTTCTTCTGATTCTCATACAAACTGCTGTCAGCAGCTATCGCAGGTATGTTCGCTATGTTTATTACAAAACAACTCGCTACCACCAACGACACTGTCTTCATAAATACTCTATCCCTGAAATATTCCCTTATATATCCTTTTATACCTGCCATGACTTTTTTTATTTTCATAACTCCCCCTATTCTTTTCTCTTCTATTTTTTTATTGTTTTTTATTGCTCTCATTTTTTCCCCCATAAATACAAAACTGACTTGTGCTTCTTTAGCACAAGTCAGCTTTATACTTATTTTCTTGGTTTTTTATTTCTTCACTTATATCTTTCCTTCTTACTATTACACCTATAAATAATATGAAAAATAGTACTCCTACCTTTTCCATCCCTCCATTATATACCTTTATATTCTCATATAATCTATACAATTTACTTGTACTTATATTATCCCTATACCATATACTCTCTTCTATCTCGTACACCTTCAACTGCTGGATACTTCTCCTCTCTACCGTTATCCCATTATCACTAGATGTGTTGATTGGCACCGTTTCTTTTTTTTGATTATCCCCTACTGGAACATCCGTTGATACTTCTCCGATGCTTAACAACTTATATAAATCTTTCGTTATCTTATTGGATATTACTGTTAATGTATCCCTGCACTCTTCAAATACTCCTGTTACCGCATTACTTACCACAGCTGTCATTACCATGAATAAACTGTTCTTGCCTTCCATTGACTTTGGCACAAATCCGTTTATTACCATACTGGAAAATATCAACACTACAAGCAGTTTCCTTATCCCGCTTGTAAATAACAAACCAATTATTGATTGTCTAGCTAACAATCCTTTCATCTATTTGTCCCCTCTTTCCCTTTTTCTTCTTTCATACTATAACAGATTACTTGCTATTT
>JAQVBD010000072.1 GCA_028690485.1 Endomicrobiaceae bacterium | reverse complement strand
AACTTATGTAAAGATAACTGTATAGATGGTAAAATTTGTGATAACTATATCAAAACAGAATCTTTATTTGGCTTTTTTAGAAAAAAATGTGAATATAAAAAAGCATTAGAAATTGCTTTAAAACAAAACAAACAATTTTTGAACGATTATATAGATGAGATATTGTTTTGTATAAGTCAAATTCAAGATAATGAAGAAAAAAATATTTATTGTGAACAAATATATAAGTTAGAAGTAAGAAATAAAAGATTTTTAGATACATATATGAATAATCTTGTTAAATTAAAACAACAAGATAAAATTACAAGTTTAATTAAAATTTTGGAAACAGAAAGAAAAGAAATTAAATTAGAGGGGAAATGCTCACATTAGATATTGCAAAACAACTTATAGAAAAAAAGAATTATGAAGAGGGCTTAAATGTTCTATTTAAGTTGTTATCATGTAATAATGATGATATTGATATTAATTTTGAACTTGCAAAAACATATGTTTTAATTGGTAAAGTAAATGAGGCTGTGGAAACATTAAAAAAGATAATGAATATTAATTGTTCTAATGTTTATGTTTTTGAATTGTTTTTTAAAATATATAGAGGTAATGATTTAATATATATTAATAATGTTTTAGATATAATAAATAAAAAATTTCTAAAAGATAATAAAATATTTTTAGAAATTGCTAAGTTTTTTTTAAATAGTGATAAAAATAAATCAATTGAATATTTGCAAAAGTATGTTAATAATGAAGGGAATGAAGAAGAAGTTATTGTTTTATTAGCAAAATTATATAGAGAAAGTAACGATTTTGAAAAAGCAAAAAATGTGTTAGATAAAATCAATAGTTCGAAAAAAGAATATTTATTAGAATTATTTAGAATATATTCATTAGAAAATAAAAATCAAAAAGCAAAAAATATTGCAGATAGATTGTTGACTTGTTTTTATGATATTAATGTTGTTTATGAAGTATCACAAATTTATATTGAAGAAAAAGCATTTGAAGAATTTAAAAAAATTCTTATATTATACCTATCTCAATATATGAATGATATAAAATTGCATTTGTATTTATCAAAATGTTATGAGGCAACAGGAGATATAAAAAAAGCTATTGATGAATTAATATTTATAATTTCATTAAAACAACAAAATTATCATGATGTTAATGATATATATAGACAAATATCAGATTTAAATAAAAAACAAAAAAACGGGTTAATTGCATTAAATACACTATTAGAAATAAGAAAACAAAATTATCCTGATATTTATTATTTTGATGAATTAAGATGTGTTATTAATAAATTGATTTGTGATGTTAAAAGATATGTTTTAGATGGTAATGAAAAAGATGCTGTTTTGTTATCAGAAGAAATCATTAAAATATTTCCTTCAAAAAAGGATATGCTTAACAATATTTTATTAAATGAAAAAGAAATTAAAGAACATAAAATAATATTGGAATCAAAGCCTAGAATATTAGAAATAACATTAACAAACAAATGTAATTTGAATTGTATAATGTGCAGCAATATAAAAATGAAAGATTGGGATATCCCTGTACAAATAAAAGATGAAGTTATTGCTTTAATGCCATATTTGGAACAAATTAATTGGTTAGGTGGAGAAGTATTTTTATATAAAAATTTCGAAGAATTATTTGATATAGCTGCAAAAAACTATGTAAAACAAATAATATCGACTAATGCTTTGTTAATGACAGAATCAATTATTAAAAAATTTATGTATTATGATGTTGAATTATCAATTTCTATTGATGGGATAACAAAAGAAATTTATGAGAAAATAAGAGTAGGCGGTTCTTTTGCTAAGTTAATATCACAACTTAATTTAATAAATAAATTGAAATATTTATATAATCCAAGAATGAAAAAAAGATTATGTATAGTAGTATTGGAAGAGAATTATTCACAATTGGAAGATGCTGTTGATTTTGCTCATGAATATGAATTTGACAGCATAACATTTACTCCGGTTAATGATTATCTTGCTAATAGTTTTGTTTTTTATAAAAAAGAAGATTTAAATTGTAAAATACAACGTATTAAAGAACGAGCTGTTAAATATAATATTGAACTTGAAAATTGTCTTCCTACGAAAGAACAGTATATTGATTTGTTAAAAAACAAATATGGATTGAATTTTGAAGAAATAGTTAACAATAAATTAAATGGGGAAAATAATAATATAACAACACAAATAAATAAAAAATATCAAAAATGTTACTATATAGATAAGGATATTAGTGAAAATTATATTGATAATATTTCATGTTTTTCTCCATGGCAGAAACTTTTTATTGATTGTATGGGATTTGTTAAAACAAATTGTAATTGTGATGAAGCATTGATACTTGGTAATATAAATGATATTTCAATAAATGATATTTGGAATAATAATAATATAATTAATTTAAGACATAATTTACTTGTAAATAAAAAATATAATAAATGTGCTGATAATTGTAAATTTAATGTGATTCCATATGAAAAATTAAGATATACATATTAATTTAAAAGATGGTGAATTTGTGGATAGAAAAGATATAGAAGAAAAAATAATTATACTGAAAGATTCTGCAAACAGGAAAGATATTCCTTTATTACTGCAATTAATAAAAGAATATCTTGAAAATGATAGACTTGCACATGATATAGGTTTGATTATTGAAATTGCAGTAATTTTTGAATGTTTAAATAATTTTTCTGAATCCAAAAAATATTTTTTAAAAGCTTTGTCTATAAATCCAAAAGATGAATATGCTATAAAAGGATTACTTAAATCATTGCTTTATCTGCAAGAGTATGAACAGATGGATAGTCATATAGAATATTTATTACAAAATTATATTGTACATAAACAATATATATTACAATTAATAAAACAAATAATTGAAAAGATGTATCAATATGAAGAAATAGATGACAAAACAAACATAAGTCGAGTAATAAAGTTATTAGAATATATGCAAAAAAGATTATCAGATGAAAAAGTAAAAAATATTTTAATCAATGAAATTGAAATAATGCAAAATAAAAAAATATTAAATTCAAAACCAAGAACATTAGCATTATTGGTAACAAGCAGATGTAATATAAAATGCAAAATGTGTAGTATTCCTGAACAAGATTGGACTTTCCCAAGTGAAAAAAATTCTGAAATATTAAAATTGATGCCGTATTTAGAAGAGATTATTTGGCATGGTGGAGAACCTCTATTGTATCCGCATATATATGATCTTATTACAGAGGCTTCTAAGTATGATATACAACAAACAATATCAACAAATGCACTTCTGCTTGACGAAGTAAATATTAAAAAGTTACTTGCTACAAATATAGAATTAAATGTATCTATTCATGGATTAGATAAGAGTACCTATGAATCAATTCATGTAAATGGTAATTTTGATAAATTGATATCAAAATTATTGTTGATAAAAAAAATAATGCTAGAGTCAAAATCTAATATAAAATATGGTCTTAAATTTTTAGTTATGAAAAGTAATTATAAACAGATGTTAAATATTTATGAATTCGTAAAACAATATGGTTTTAATCATGTACATATTAATATTTTAGATGAATTTACAATCGGTGATGAGAATATTTTGTATTATAGTAGAGATAGTAATATTTTAGAAGATATTATTACAATGTCAAATAAATTAAGAATAGATTTAAGTCAAATTAATGTTTTTTATGAGGCATGGCTTCCGGAGACAAATAATAAAATTTCAAAGAATGATGAGTGTAATGACAAAAAAATAAAGAATGAAAAAGTAAATAAAATTAAAATAGGTTGTTATATACCATGGAAGAAAATCCATATTGATATGAACGGTAATGTTAGAAATGATTGTTTTTGTAATAATATTGTAATTGGTAATATAAATACAGATACTATAGAAAATATTTGGAATGCTAAGACAGTTGTAGATGTAAGAAATAATATAATTAACAGTAGTTTTGATAAAGCTTGCTCAGATGGATGCAAAAATGGTCGAGTGTCAGCAAAATATTTGAAAGCAATTTATTAGGATATCTTTTTATACAAAAATAAAATGATGTAAAAAACAATGAAAAATAACTCAGATTTAGAAAATAATAAAGTACATGTTGAAGAGTTTTTATCAATTCCTGAAAATTTAAGAGATTTGATAAATAATAATATTATGGATAAGTATACAGATGATCTTATAAATGATTTTGTTAAAAGAGAAGAGAAGAATAGCTATTGTCTAGCTGAGCTGATAAAGTATTTATATCTTTTTCAAAAAAATGAACAAATTGATAAATACCTGAATATTCTAACAAATAGTTTAATTAATTATCATGGTGAAATTGGGATATTACATAAAGTGATCAGTATATATGTTGATTTAAATAAATTTGATGAAAATATTGCGAACATTAGTTTATCTTTGATTTTGCGGAATATAGATAATGATTTATTGGTTAAAAGTCATGAATATAAAGAAGAATTTAGATTGATGATAAAACATATCATGGTTTATGTAAAAAGATATTATATAAAGATAAATGAAGAAATTACTGATAGAATTCTTTCGTTAGATTGGGGTAATGATTTTCAAATCAAAAATATTTTTTTAAATGAAATTGAATATCATCAAAAAAAAATAAACCTAACTTCTAAACCAAGAATTGCAGAAATTACACTTACAAACAAGTGTAATTTGCAATGTAAAATGTGTGGTAATATTATTAAAGAAAAATGGGA
>JAQVBD010000018.1 GCA_028690485.1 Endomicrobiaceae bacterium | reverse complement strand
CCTGAAAGTAAATCTCAAATGTCTGCATATGATTTTTTAAATGGTTCAGGACTTTCTGTTGGTAATGTACTAAAATAACAAAATATTTTGTTTGTTTTTGCAGAAAAATTTGTAAAAATATAACCATAAAATGTTGAATATTTAAATTTAATATTCATATTCAAAAATTAATAAAATTTGCTTGACAATATATACCACTTTTTATATTATAAATTGTGGAAAATTTGAATGTTTTAACTATTAAATTAAATAAGTTGATAGAGTCATATAAAAAGCTTAAAGAAGATAATTACAGATTGAAAACTGAATTGGATTTTTTTAAGAAAGAAGTAAAAGAACACAAAAATCGTTTGAATGAAAATGTTGTGTTGAAGGAAAAACAAAAAAAGGCTATACTTAAAGCAGAACAGATATTAGAAAAGATAAATTCGATGAAGGTTTTGTAATGGGAAGTGTTTCTTCAAAAATTATGGGTATGCCTATAAATGTTTCTGTAGACGATGGTGATGAGTTTACCGTAAATAAAGCTATAGAGTTTGCTAATGAGAAGTATGGCGATATAAAAAGAATGCATACAGGGATTGAAGATTCAAATACATTAAGAGCTTTTGCAATTTTGAATATTATTATGGAATTACAAACAATTAGGGATGAACAAGTTGGTATTTCTGATAGAAATGTTAAGAAGGTAGATAATCTTATAAAGATGATAGATAAATTAGATTTATCTGATTAAAAATTTAATATAACCCTGCATTGTTGGTGATTTTTTTGTTAATGTATTTATTCCGATGAGTTCTTTAAGAGAAATCCGTGTGAGTTATGCAAATATGCATAAACCATGGTTCTCACTTGTAAAAAAGGGCTTTAAATACTTAACAAACACGGCAAATGTGGGGTTTTTATTTTATGGAACAAAAAGATTTTTTTAAAGAAAATCTAAATTCTAATAGCAAATATAAACCATTAGCTTTAAGAATGGCTCCGCAGTCTCTTGAAGACTATATGGGGCAAGGTAATATTGTTGGTGATGGCAAATTATTAAAAAGAGCAATAGAAGCTGATAGTTTAGGTTCAGTTATATTTTATGGACCTTCAGGAAGCGGGAAAAGTGCTCTTGCAGGAATTATAGCTTTAAAAACAAAAGCTTATTTTGAAAAAGCAAATGCTGTTTTAATTGGAATTAGTGATATAAAAAAAATTTTGGAACAGGCAAAAAATCGGTTAGAGATGTCCGGTAAAAAGACAATTCTAATGCTTGATGAAATTCATCATTTTAACAGATCCCAACAAGATGCTCTTTTACCTGATGTTGAAAAAGGAATTATAACATTAATTGGAATAACAACTGAAAACCCATTTTTTTATATTAATTCAGCTATACTTTCTAGAACAACAGTTTTTGAATTTCAAAAACATAGTCATGATGATCTTTTAAAAATTTTAGATAATAGTATTGTTGATAAAAAAAATGGTTTTGGTAAACTGAATATAAAAATTACTAATGAAGCAAAAAATCATTTAGTAAAAAATGCTAATGGCGATGCTAGACGATTGCTTAATGCAGTTGAAATAGGTGTCTTATCAACAATGCCAAGTGCTGATGGTATTAGACTTTTTGATTTAAAAGTTGCAGAAGAGTCGATACAAAAAAGAAGTATTTCTTATGATAAAAGTGGAGATCAACATTATGATCATATTTCTGCTTTTATAAAATCTATGAGAGGTTCTGATCCGGATGCAACAGTTTATTGGATGGCAAAAATGCTTGTTGCAGGTGAGGATCCAAGATTTATAGTAAGAAGAATAATTATTTGTGCTAGTGAAGATGTTGGAAATGCTGATCCAAGAGCATTAACCTTATCTGTTTCTGCAATGCATGCTGTTGAATTTTTAGGTATGCCGGAAGCTAGAATAATTTTGTCGCAAGCTGCAATATATGTTGCAACAGCTCCAAAATCGAATGCATCTTATATTGCGATAGATAGAGCAATAGACGAAATTAAAAATGCTAAAGAAAGAACAGTTCCGAATCATCTAAAGGATGCTAGTTTAGATGGAGAAGCTTTAGGGCATGGTAAAGGGTATAAATACCCGCATGACTTCAAGGATCATTATGTTGAACAAGAATACTTTGAAGACCCTGTAATTTTTTATGATCCAACTAATCAAGGTTATGAGGTGAAAATTAGTGAAAGACTTAACAGAATCAGAAAAAAGTAAATTAAGATATGATTATCTGACGATTAGGGATAGATTGGAACCTGCATTGAGATCTGCATATAGTAGAGTTATATTATCAAGAATAAAAAAACTCGAATCTTATCAGAATGCAAAAGTGGTCATGTTTTACTTATCTTACGGGTCAGAAGTAGTTACAGATACTATGATAAATGAAGTTTTGTCAGATGGAAAAGATGTTGTCGTGCCGGTAATTCAAAATCCCGGTGATGGTATTATGACAGCTATAAGAATTACTCATTTAGAAGATTGTTATGAAGCAGTTTATGGCATTAGACAACCAGAGTTTAATGAAAATGAGATTGTTGATAAACAGGATGTAGATTTAATTTTTGTGCCGGGTATAGTTTTCGATAGTTATGGCTATCGTATCGGTTATGGGAAGGGATACTACGATAGATGGTTGGCTGGTACAGATATTTCAAAAAGAGTTGGACTTGCTTATGAAGTACAGTTAATAGATAAAATACCAAGTGGTAAATATGATTTGCCTGTAAGTATAGTATTAACTGAGAAGAGACTTATAGAAGTAACTAGAAATTGATATTGCGAAAGGGGACTAAAATATGGAAAATGTTTTAATGTTAATAGGAATAGGATGTATTTGTTTTGTAGTTGGTTTCATTCTAAGATATGTATATGCAAAAATTGATTCAACATCTGTTGAGCAAATTTCAGATAGAATTATCAATGAAGCTAAAATTCGTGCGGATGCAAAAACAAAAGAGATGTTAATAGCAGGTAAAGATGCTGTCGATAATGAAAGAAAAGAGTTTGAAAAAGAATTAAAAGAAAAAAAGATTGAGATTCAAAATTCAGAAAAAAGATTAATTCAAAGAGAAGAAAATCTGGATAGAAAAATGGATTCTTTAGATAAAAAAGATAGAGATTTTCAACAAAAAGAAAAAAATCTTGAAACAAAAGAAAAAACTATTGATCAAAAAATTTCTGAAGTTGAACAAATAAAAAATGAACAAAAAACAATACTTGAAAAACTCTCCGGATTAACCAGAGAAGAAGCTAAACAAAGATTAGTAAAAGAAATGGTAGATGAAGCAAAAAGAGATGCAGCTGTTTTATCTCAAAAGATAGAGCAGGAAACAAGAGAAAATGCAAATAAAAAAGCAAAAGAAATTCTTTCTATTGCGATACAGAAAGTTGCGGCAGATCATACAACTGATATTACAACTTCAACGATTCAAATTCCAAGTGATGAAATTAAGGGAAGAATTATTGGTAGAGAAGGTAGAAATATAAGAGCTTTTGAACAGGCTACAGGTGTAGATTTAATTATTGATGATACTCCGGAATCTATAACAATATCTGCTTTTGACGGTGTTAGAAGATATATTGCAAAAAAAGCATTAGAAAAACTTATTGCAGATGGCAGAATACATCCTGCAAGAATTGAAGAAGTAGTCCAAAAAATGCAAAAAGAAGTTGAGGAAACAATTAAAGAAACCGGTGAACAAGCTGCTATTGATTCAGGTGTTCCAGGTCTTCATCCTGAAATTATTAAATTATTGGGAAGACTTAAGTTTAGAACATCTTATGGGCAAAACCAATTGCAACATACTCTTGAAGTTACATGGCTTGCCGGTGCAATTGCAGGTGAACTTGGTTTGGATATTACATTCTGCAAGAAAGCTGGACTTATGCACGATATAGGGAAAGCTGTAGATCATGAGGTAGAAGGAACTCATCATCAAATATCTGCAGAACTTGCAAAAAAATATGGCGAATCTCCAAAAATGATAAATGCAATTTTATCACATCATGAAGGTTTTGATGAACCGAAAAGTCCGGAAGCTTTTGTTATTGCAGCAGCAGATGCAATTTCTGCAGCAAGACCAGGTGCAAGAAGAGAAACAATTGAAACTTATTTAAAAAGATTAGAAAAACTTGAAACAGTTGCAAAAGATTTTAAAGGTGTATCATCTGCCTATGCAATTCAGGCAGGAAGAGAAATAAGAATTTTAGTTGAACCTGAAAATATAGACGATGCACAGTCTCAAGTTCTAGCTCATGATATAGCAAAGAAAATTGAACAAGAACTTGAATATCCTGGTCAGATAAAGGTTACTGTTATTAGAGAAGTTAGGGCACAGGATACTGCTAGATAAATTGAAAAGAATTTTAAGACTTCAAAATTTGGAAGGGAATTATTAATTGATTTGGTTTTATCATTATTTCAATGGATATTTAATAACCAAAATTTTGAAGTCTTTAAGATAATTATTGTGAATACTTAAAGTTTGTCATGAATTTGCTTAGTAATTAGAACTTCATATTTTTTAAGTAACAAGTGAGATAAATGGTAGATTTATTTGATTTTGAAAGTTCAAATAATAATATTGATGACGGGAAAAAAATATATTCCGTCAGTGAAATAAATAATGAAATTAAGTTTATTTTAGAAGACTCTTACCCCGTTGTTTGGATTTCCGGCGAAGTATCTAATTTTAAAACATATTCATCAGGTCATATGTATTTTAATCTTAAAGATGAAAATTCACAAATATCTGCTGTTATGTTTTCAGGGTATAATCAAAAACTTAATTTTGTTCCAAAAGATGGAATGCAAATTCTTGTATTTGGAAAAATAACATCATATGTTCAAAGAGGTTCTTATCAAATTCAAGTTTCTTATGCTAAAGAAATTGGCATAGGAACTCTTCAAGAAATTTTTGAAAAGTTAAAGAATAAATTACAATTGGAAGGATTATTTGAACAGAAATGTAAAAAACAAATTCCTTATATTGTTAATAAAATTGGTATTGTAACTTCAAAAGATGGTGCTGCTTTACATGATATATTATCTGTACTGAACAGACGGTTTTCAAATGTTGAGATCTTGATTTATCCAGTTAGAGTTCAAGGTGAACAAGCTAAATATGAAATTTCTAATGCTATTGAGTATCTGAATAATAATTATAAAGAATTAGATGTTTTACTTGTTGGCAGAGGTGGTGGCTCATTAGAAGATTTATGGGCATTTAATGAAGAAATAGTTGCGAGAGCTATTTTTAATTCCAAGATACCAACAATATCTTGTGTCGGACACGAAATAGATTTTACAATTGCTGATTTTGTAGCAGACTTAAGAGCTGCAACACCATCTGTTGCTGCTGAAATAGTTGCAAAAAACAGAGCAGATATAGAAGATAAATTGTTGATGTTAAAAAAATCAATCATAGATAAAATGACAAATATTGTAGATATTGCTAGTGAAAAAATAAATAAATTTAAAACTTGCAGGGCTTTATCAAAACCATATTTGATATATGAAGACAAAATACAGTATATAGATGAGTACAAAGAAAAATTAATAAATAAGGTAAAAGAAATATTTGAAAATAAACAACATTTATTACAGTTAAAAATACAAAAGCTTAGTCTATTGTCACCACTAAATATTTTGGAAAGAGGTTATTCTGTTTGTTTCAAAGAAAATGGAGAGTTAATTAAAAAATCTAAACAAATACTAAAAGATGATATTGTTAATGTAAAATTGTCAGAAGGAATAATAAAAGCAAAAGTTTTGTAGGAGTTTAAATGAAAAAACACACATTTGAAACATCATTAAAAAGACTTGAAATTATTGTAGATGAAATGGAAAATTCCCAATTAGATATTGATAAAGCTATGAAACTTTTTGAAGAGGGAGTATCATTAGTGAATGAATGTTCTTCTAAACTTGATGAAACTAAGAAAAAGATAGAGATTCTTATTGAAAAAAATGGTAAAATCGAGAAAGAAAAATTTATTGGAATAGAAAATGATAATGAAAATAAATAATAAAATTAATTTAAAAAAGTATTTATTGTTAATGTCTAAAGAAGTTAATATCAGTCTTAAGAAATATTTGCCAAAAGATAAGTCTATTATTTCTCAGGCTATGAGGTATTCTGTTTTGGCAGGTGGAAAAAGGCTAAGACCTATTTTTGTCATTTTGGGTGCAGAAATTTTTGGATTATCTAAACAAAAAATAGAACCTGCTATATGTGCAGTTGAATTTCTACATACATATTCTTTAATTCATGATGATTTACCGGCTATGGATAATGATGATTTAAGAAGAGGTAAACCGACAAGTCATAAAAAATTTGGTGAAAATGCTGCAATTTTGGCAGGAGATGCTCTTCTTACAGAATCATTTAATTTAATTGCACAATGTAATGTGCCAAGTGACAGAATTGTAAAAGCTATAAGAAATTTCGCAGAGTATTCAGGTTATAAAGGTATGATTGCCGGTCAGGCAGAAGATACTTTAGAAGCAGGTAAATGGAATAAAAAAGATATATCTTTATGTAAAAATAAATTAGAATTTATTCATATAAATAAAACTTCAGCTTTGATAAAAGCTAGTATTAAAATCGGTGCGATTTTAGCAGGAGCAAAAGAAAAAGATTTAGTATTACTTGATAAATATGCACATAATATTGGTCTTGCTTTTCAGATTGCTGATGATATTTTAGATGTATATGCGGATAAAAAATTATTGGGTAAAAATGGAAGTGATAATGATAATAATAAACTAACATATTTATCTTTATACGGAAAAGAAAAATCCGAAGAAAATGCAAAGAATTTGATTAGTGAAGCAAAAAAAGTAATTTCAAAATTCAAAACAAAAAAAGAAATTTTAGAAGCACTTGCAGATTATATGATAGATAGAAGATTTTAAAAATTCAAAGAGATAAAATATATACACAGTTTTAAATAGAGGATAGCATGTCAATTTTAGAAAAAATATCTAAACCAAGTGATTTAAAAATAATCAAAAAAGAATTGTTGCCACAATTGGCAGATGAAATAAGGGAAGAATTAATAAAAATTGTTTCACAAAATGGTGGACATTTAGCTTCAAGCCTTGGAGTTGTTGAGTTAACAATAGCTTTGCATTATTGTTTTAATGTTCCAAAAGATAAATTTATATGGGATGTAGGACATCAAGCTTATGCTCATAAAATACTTACAGGTAGAAGAGATAAATTTCATACATTAAGACAATATAATGGACTTAGCGGATTCCCTAAAATATCAGAATCTGTGTATGATGCTTTTGGTGTAGGACATTCATCTACATCTATTTCTGCAGCTTTAGGTTTTTCCGTATCAAGAGATTTACAAGGTGAAGATTACAAAGTAGTGTCTATTATTGGAGATGGTTCTATGACAGGCGGGCTTGCTTTTGAAGGGTTACAAAATGCGGGGACTCTTGCAAAGGATATGTTGGTAATCTTAAATGATAATCAGATGTTTATATCTAAAAAAGTTGGAGTTCTTGCAGGTCATTTTGCAAAGCTTTTAACGGCAGGCAGTGTTAAAAAAATAGAGGATAGAGTTAAAAAATTTGTATCAAGAATTAAATTTTGGGGCTTAAATTCAATAAAAATAGTTAATAGATTTAAAGTTATGCTTTTTCCAGGAATGTTGTTTGAAGAAATGGGTTTTACATATATTGGACCTATAGATGGACACAATATTAATTCATTAATTGATATATTATCAAATGTAAAAGAATTAAAAGGACCAGTACTTTTACATGTAATAACAAAAAAAGGAAAGGGATACAAACCTGCAGAAGAAGATCCAACTAAGTTTCATGGAGTTGGTCCGTTTGATATTACAACAGGGAAAACTTCACAAACAAAAAAAATTACATATACAGAAGTGTTTTCGAAAGCATTAGTCAAACTTGCAAGAAAAGATAATAAAATTATTGCTGTTACAGCAGCAATGCCTGATGGTACAGGTGTTAAAGAATTTTCTGAAGAATTTCCTGAAAGATTTTTTGATGTAGGTATTGCAGAAGGACATGCGATTACTTTTGCAGCTGCAATGGCAGCAGGTGGCTTAAAACCAATTTGTGCAATATATTCTACATTTATGCAAAGAGCTTTAGATAATATAATACATGATGTTGCTTTACAGAATTTACCTGTAGTTATGATTTTAGATAGAGCAGGTATAGTTGGTGAAGATGGGGCAACGCATCATGGTGTATTTGATATGTCTTATTTAAAATATATTCCTAATTTGACAATAATGTCTCCAGCAAATGAAATAGAATTACAAGATATGTTAAATACAGCAGTAAATTTGAAAGGGCCATCAGTAATTAGATACCCTAGAGGAACAGGTACAAATCATGTTGATTTTAACAGAAATTTTGAAATTTTAGATATTGGTAAATCAAAATTAGAAAAATATGGTGAAGATATTTGTTTAATTACTATCGGTAATCCTGTTAATATATGTTTAGAAGTAGCAAACAAATTAGAAGAAAAAAACATTAAGGTTTCAGTTGTGAATATGAGATTTTTAAAACCGTTTGATGAAAATGAAATTAAGAATATATTTAAATATACAAAAAAGATTATAACAGTAGAGGAAAATTCTCTTATTGGCGGAATGGGGGAAACTGTTAAATCAATACTTTCCGGTACGAATGCAGAGATTTTTTCAATAGGAATACCTGATATTTTTATTGAGCATGGTGCTCAGAATATTATTAGGGATAAGTATGGATTGTCTGTTGAGAAAATTGAGGCACAAATTACAAAAATGCTCTCAAAATCAGTAAATTTATAAGAAAATAATTAAAATCTATAGTATTTGTTTTATGTATTATAATTTTAATAGTATCTATAACTTGATTGGTTCAAATAAATAATGTTATAATATCCAAATTTTATATATATGATTTTTGGAAAAACCTATATGAATATGAAAGAAATTAGTTTGAAAAGATATTTATTATTAGGTTCATCTTTTTTATATATCTTTTTTATATTTTTTATTCGTTTATATATATCAAAGTTTTCTTTGTCATTGGCTGAATCTTTATTATATTGTTTAGTCCCTTTTTTAGAAGTTAGTTTTATATATCTGTTCTTTTCGATTATTTTTTCTTTCTCGGTATTTTATAAACGACTTCATGTTTTTAAATACATATTTTTTCTAATTGGCATTATATATATTATTCAAGGTTTTACATTTTTTATATCTGGTAGTTTTTTATCTTCATTAGCTATTGAAAATTGGAGAGATTATCAATATTTTGATAATAAAATTAGATATTTGTTAATAATTTTAACTCCGATTCCTTTTTGCATATATTATTTCAATATATTTTCAAAAATTAAAAGTATAAATAATAATGTTAATAAATCAGTATTTAGTTTGTTTATCATTATAATAATTAGTTTGTTCACTATAAATGGAATTCGTAACCATTCTGCAATTTTATCATTAATAACTAATATCTCAGAGATTGTTTCAGAAGTTTGTTCTCCATATATATCATCTTCAAAAATAAGAAGAGATTTGTCAGTTGAAAAATTTTTTAATATTGATGAAGAAAAAGAATATCCTTTTTTAAAGATGAATGTATATGTGAATAATAAATATTCTATAACACATAATAATAAACCAAATGTAATTGTCCTTTTTTTGGAAGGTTGTTCTGCAAGGTTTATAGATATATATGATATTGATAATAAATTCAATAATCTTACTCCCAATATTGATGAATTTGCTAAAATTAAAGGTGTCTGTAAGGTAGATAACTATTTCAATCATACGGCAGCAACATATAGAGGTATTATAGGTACATTGACTTCCGGATATCCATTACATGGCGGTTTTGAAAATGGTTCTGGTTGGGAAAATAGAAATAATGCATCAATTTATAAACAAACTATAGTATCAAGTGTTCCACGATTATTACAATCTTTTAATTATAAAACTATAATGTTTTCTCCTTTTGTAACAGGTGCCCCTTTTAATGATATGTGTAAAATGTTATATTTCAATGTCATTTATACTGCTGATAAAAGTATAAAAGAACTGATAAACTCAAATTCATACATGTACCAGAATATGTTATCAGACAAAGGTATTTTTTTGGCATTAATCAAATATTTATCTGAAAATGAAAATGATAAACAAGCACATTTTATTTCTTTATACAACAGAGGAACTCATGTTTTTAGTGATATTATAGAAGGTGGTAAAAAATATGAAGATGGTGAAAATCAAATATTAAATAGAATTCATAATCTTGATTATGAACTTGGAAAATTTTTGCGTTATTTTAAACAGTCATCCTGGGCTTCAAATACATATTTAATTATTACAACAGACCATGCTACCTTTCCAGAACCAGCTTATACAGAAATTATAAAACAAGATACACCATATTACTTTGTAGATAGAATTCCCCTTTTAATTTATGATCCATATAAAGGGTTACCTGATAATATAGATGCAAATTCTCGCAATTCTTTGGATTTAGCTCCAACAATATTAAATTTGTTAGGTATTCAAGAAATAGAAAATTCATTTTTAGGGCATTCTTTATTGGATTTATATCCATACAACATCAGTATGAGTGCTATTGGTAAAGTTTTAAAGGATCGTTATATAATTGTTGATGGAAAAATATATCCATCAGATGTAGTGCCAAAAAAATATAAAAAAGAAACTCAATATTTTTCAGAGTATATCGATTTATATCGATCATATGAAAAAAACAATATGATTTTCCATGTAAATGATGATAACTATTAAATAAAATTTACAGTACATTTTTTTTGTAATTTATATATAAACTTTATATAATTTCTTTTATTGTTGTGTTGGTTTAGGATTAAAAAAATCAAAATAATAGTACATAATATGAAAAAACGATTAGATGTTTTAATGTTTGAAAAAGGTTTAGTTGAAAGCAGATCAAAAGCCCAGGCTCTTGTTATGGCGGGTACAGTTCTTGTTAACGACAAGAAAATTATAAAAGCAGGAACACAAGTTTCTGACGATGATATAATAGAAATAGAAAAACAAAATCCTTATGTTTCAAGAGGAGGATTAAAATTAGAATCTGTACTTAATTTGTTTGATATCGATTTTACTGATAAAATATGTATGGATATAGGTGCTTCAACAGGTGGTTTTACAGATTGTATGTTGCAACATGGAGCACAAAAAGTTTATGCCGTTGATGTTGGCAGTGGACAATTACATTATAAGCTAAGACAGGATGTAAGAGTAGTAAATATAGAGAATGTTAATTTTAGATATTTTGATAAAACATTGTTGAAAGATGAGATAGATTTGATTACAATAGATGTATCTTTTATTTCATTGGATAAAATATTGACTTTGGCAAATGAAATATTATCTGATATGGGAAGTATTATAGCAATGATAAAACCACAATTTGAACTTGAATATGGTGAAATAAAAAAAGGTGTTGTTAAAGATGAAAAATTAAGAATAAAAGCAATAGATAAAATTAAAAAATTTGCAATACATTTAGGTTTAGATATTATCAAAGAACAAGATTCTGCCGTAAAAGGTCCAAAAGGGAATTTAGAACATTTTATATTATTAAATAAGAAGGTAGGTTAAGAAAATGGTAGATTATAATGTAAATGAAGTTGAAAAAAAATGGCAACAAATTTGGCATGATAAAAAAGTTTTTAAAGCACAAGAAGATACTTCAAAAGAAAAATATTATTTGCTGGTTATGTTTCCATATCCTTCAGGTAATTTACATATGGGACATGTAAGAAATTATAGTATAGGAGATGTTTTTGCAAGATTTAACAGAATGTTAGGTAAAAATGTTATACATCCGATAGGATGGGATTCTTTCGGACTTCCGGCAGAAAATGCTGCAATTAAACATAATATCCATCCTAAAACATGGACAAAACAAAATATTGCAAAAATGAATGAACAATTAAAAATGCTGGGGATTTCTTATGATTGGGATAGAGAAATAGCTACATGTGATCCTGAATATTATAAGTGGAATCAATGGTTTTTTATAAAGATGTGGGAAAAAGGATTAATATTTAGAAAGACAGCAAATGTTAATTGGTGCCCTTCCTGCAAAACAGTTTTAGCAAATGAACAAGTGAACCAAGGAGTATGTTGGAGATGTGATAGTCAAGTAGAACAAAAAGAACTTGAACAATGGTTTATCAAAATAACAGATTATGCTGATGAACTTTTAGAAGGACATAAAGAACTTACTGGTTGGCCGGAGCAGGTTATTGCTATGCAAAAAAATTGGATTGGAAAATCTCATGGTGCAGAAATGAATTTTCAAATCGCAGATTCAGATAAAAAATTAAAAATATTTACCACAAGACCTGATACGATTTTCGGTGTAAGTTTTATGGTCTTATCTCCGGAACATTCAATAATAAAAGAATTTAAAAATAAAATTGCAAATTGGCAAGAAGTTGAAAAGTATATTATAGCAAGTGCAAGCAAATCAAATATAGAAAGAGCATCATCAAAAGAAAAGACAGGAGTTAAATTAGAAGGAGTTTCTGCTATTAATCCGGCAAATGGTAAAAATATTCCAATATTTGTTGCGGATTATGTTTTAATTGGATATGGAACAGGTGCAATTATGGCTGTTCCTGCACATGATCAGAGAGATTGGGATTTTGCAAGAAAATATAATATTGAAATAACAGAAGTTATAAAAGGTAATAATTCAGATATAAATAAATCAGCTTATGAAGATGAAGGATTTATGGTTAATTCTGGTAAATTTGATGGAATAACTTCAGCAGAAGCTAGAGAACAAATGCCTGTTTGGGTAGAAGAAAATGGTTGGGGGAAAAGAACAACAAATTTTAAATTAAGAGAATGGTTAATATCCAGACAAAGATATTGGGGAACCCCAATCCCTATGATACATTGTGAAAAATGTGGGACTGTTCCGGTTAACGAACACGATTTACCGGTTCAATTACCTGAAAATATTAAATTCACAGATGATGGAAAATCACCATTGCAAGGATGTGAAGAATTTTTAAATACAACATGTCCAAAATGTGGTGCAAAAGCTACAAGAGAAACAGATACTATGGATACATTTGTAGATTCTTCGTGGTATTATGCCAGATATACAGATGCAAGAAATAATAATAAACCTTTTGATTCAGATAAAGCAAATTATTGGTTGCCTGTTGATCAGTATGTCGGCGGAATAGAACATGCTTGTATGCATTTAATATATTCAAGATTTTGGCATAAGATTATGAGAGATTTAGGGTTAGTAAAATCAAATGAACCTTTTAAGAATCTTTTAACTCAGGGAATGGTTACTCTTGGTGGAAGTGCTATGTCAAAATCAAAGGGCAATATTGTTAGCCCTGATGAAATAGTTTCTAAATATGGTGCAGATACAGCAAGATTATTTATTTTATTTGCAGCACCTCCAGAAAAACAGCTTGATTGGTCTGATGATGGTGTTGAAGGTTGTTGGAGGTTTATAAATAGAGTTTGGCGATTACAAGATGTATTAAATATAAAATCAGATGTAGCTGCTACAGATAAATCAAAAGAAGAATTATTAAGAAGTATGCATGTTTGTATTAAGAAAGTTACAGAAGATATACAAAAAGAACATCAATTTAATACTGCGATCTCTTCAGTAATGGAATTGGTAAATGTTATGTATGTTTATAAGTATCATGGTAATGATGGTTGCTTATCTAAAGAAGTTTATGAAACAATAGTTTTATTACTTGCTCCATTTACTCCACATTTATGTGAAGAAATATGGAATTTGTTAGGTCATAAAGATTGTGTCTCTTGTGCAAAGTGGCCAAAATACAATGAACAGTATATAAAACAGGAAGTGATTGAAATACCTGTTCAGATAAATGGTAAATTAAAAGGGAAAATTGCTGTTAATATTTCTTCTCAAGAACAAGAAGTAAAAGATTTAGTTTTAAAAAATGATAAATTAAAAAATTTATTTATTGATAAAATGATAGTGAAATTTATATATATACAATCTAAAATTGTAAATATTGTTGTTAAATAAGTATACAGGAGAAATTATGAAGAAATTTATATTGTTAATTATGTTTTTTATTCTAGGTAGTTTTATTTCTTGTGCAGCTCCGTATGACCCTGCACCTCAACTTTTGCCTGCTTATATTAAAAAAGTTTATGTAAGACCTGTTGTAAATAATACTAATCAATATGGTCTTGAGGATAAATTTACAAAAGCAATTATAGACGAATTTATGAGAGATGGAAGATTATCTATAGTTACATCAGAAGAAGAGGCTGATGGGGTGTTGGTTTGTGAAATAAAAAGATATGTTTTACAGCCATTAACTTATGATGCTAACATGGTCACAGAACAATACAAATTATGGATTTTAATCAATGTGTATTTTGTTGATAAACATGAAAATATTACATTGTGGGTTGAACCAAATATGGAAGGAATTCAAATTTATGCAGATGCTGTAAAAGTTGGTTTTGGAGGTATGACTGAAGAATCTGCAAGAGAATATATTTGGGATAAACTTTCAAGAGATGTTGTTAAAAGAACTATTAAGGGTTTTGGAAATGCAGGTGGAATATCAGAACGCAAAGTCCAAGACTGATGATAAAGACCCTGATATTACAGTTACAACTTTGGAAAATTTAAGTTTATTTACAGTTTTAGTGAAGGAAAATTCACTTTAAATTTTCTTTAGGTTACTTGAAATATTGCTAGTCTAGAAAGACAATATCGCAAATTTTAAAAATTATAAATTAGAGAGAAAATGAAGTCTATAACAACAGCAGAATTTCAGAAACATATATTAAGTAAAAAAATAGCTCCTGTGTATTTTTTAGGTGGAGAGGAAACTTTTTTAATTGATGATTGTCTTAAAAAGATAGAAAGAAAAGTAAACACAGATGATTTAAATAGAGAAGTATTTCAGGCAATTGACTGTTCTGGAGAAGATATTGCAAATGCAGTAGAAACATTACCTTTTTTAACAGATAAAAGAGTTGTTATTGTTAAAATGGCAAATAAATTAAAAAATGCAGATTATGAAATTATTACTAATTTGATTGAAAAAACAGTAGATACTGCATGTCTTATTCTATTGTTCCCTGAAAAATTAAAAAATTCAATGTCAAAAAGAAAAGATTTAATTAATGTCTGTCTTGATTCTAAAAATTGTATTGTTGTTGATTGTAAAAAAATGTATGAAAAAGATTTAAAAATTTTTATACAAGATGAGTTTAAAAATAGAAATAAAACTGTAACTTTAGATATCGTTCAACAAATGATTGATGAGTCAGGAATGAATTTATTGAATTTATCTAATGAAATAGAAAAGATTTGTGTTTATTTAGGAAAAAACAAACAACATGTTACAATAGACGATTTTGTGAAAATTAGTGGTTTTACTAAAGAAATAAATGTCTTTATGTTGACTAATGCTATAGAAGAAAAAAATTTACAGTATGCTATATTTATATTAGAAAAAATGTTGCAATCAGGAGAGAAATCAATAGAAATACTTTCTAGTATAGCGACAGCAATAAGACGATTAGTAAGTGCAAAAAGCTTGATTGAAGAAAAGAACTACACATCTGACCAGGCAACAGAATATATTAAAATTCCACCATATTTTGATTTTCGTTCGAAATACATAAGAAATCTTTCACGATATACATTAAAACATTTAAAGTTATGTTTAAATGAACTTTTAAAAGCAGATATATCTATTAAAACAGGGAAAACCGATGACGTCTCTGCATTAGAAAATTTTATTTTCTTTATTTGTAAATAAAAAACATTTAGAATCATACAAAAACAATGAAATTGACTGTATGATATTATGGTATATATAAAAGATTATATTATTCTTAAATTTTACAAATTGAAAAAATGGTATAAATAACATAAAATATAAAAACTATAATTATAAAAAAAGGAATTTTGTGAAAGCTTTTATTTTAGCAGCTGGTGCAGGGACTAGACTTAGACCATTAACTTTTGAACTTCCAAAACCTATGATCCCATTGGTTAATAAGCCTGTCTTAGAACATACAATTGACAATTTAAAAAGACATAATATTTCATCTATTATGATGAATTTGCATACATTACCAGATTTAATTACAAATTATTTCGATAATGGTAAGAAATTTGGAGTTGATATCTCTTATTCTAAAGAGGAAACATTACTAGGTACGGCTGGCGGATTAAAGAAATGTAAAAATTTTTTTGATTCAACTTTTATTGTCATGTCAGGTGATGGTCTGTCTGATATTGATCTTACTTCTGCGATTGAATTCCACAAAAAGAAAAAATCTATTGCTACAATGGTTTTAAAAAAAATTGAAACAAAGTTTGCTTATGGTATTACTTTAACAAATAGATTTAATAGAATAATTGATTTTGTTGAAAAGCCAAGTTGGGGTTCTGTTTTTTCCGATACTGTTAATACAGGTATATATATTTTTGAACCTGAAATATTTAGATATATACCGGATGGTTTTTATGATTTTGGTAAAGATTTATGGCCAAAGTTATTGAAACTTAATAAGCCTATTTTTGCATATATTATGAATGGACATTGGACAGATATTGGAAATATTGATGAATATAAACAAGGAACAAAAGACATTTTAGATGGGAAGATTATAATAAATATAAATGGTAAAAAAATAAAAAATACTGAAGTTTTTATTGATTCAGACTCCAAATTTGATAAAACAGTTAAATTTATTGGAAAATCTGTTATAGGCAAAAATTGTCATATTGGTAAAAATGTTGTTATTGATAATGGAACAGTTATAGGGGATAATGTGACAATACAAAATGATGCCATAATAAAAAATTCAATAATATGGAGCAATACAGTTATTGGTAAGCAAGCTAGGTTATGTTCCAGTATAATAGGAATTAAAGTTCCAAGTAATTTATCTGTTTATAATGGACTTTTATTTAATATAAGATAAATAATATAAGGAGAACAAGATGTTATGTAAGCCAAAAGAAAAAATAAATGGGTGGATGTTTACTTCTGAATCTGTAACAGAGGGGCATCCGGATAAATTATGTGATATTGTATCAGATAGTATATTAGATGCAATATTACAAAAAGATCCAAAAGCAAGAGTCGCATGTGAAACTTTTGTTTCCAATGGACTTTTAATTGTTGGTGGAGAGATAACAACTACAGCTAAAATTAATAAAAGAGAAATTATAAAAGAAGCAATAAAAAATATTGGTTATAATGATTCAAAATATGGTTTTGATTATAAAACATGTGCAATCATGGATACAATAAATGCTCAGTCTCCAGATATAGCTCAAGGTGTTGATATTGGTGGTGCAGGAGATCAAGGTCTTATGATTGGTTTTGCTTGTAAGGAAACACCGGAACTTATGCCTCTTCCAATTATGTTGGCACATAAGTTAGCTTCAAAACTTACAGAAGTTAGAAAGAAAAATATATTAAAATATTTAGGACCTGATGGAAAATCTCAAGTAACAGTTGAATACAGAGATTGGAAACCATACAGAGTTTCTGATGTTGTTATTTCAACACAACATACAAAAGATATTTTAGATAAAACTGGAAAAAATATTACAGCAAAATCAAAAAAAGAAATTTTCGATAAAATTATAAAGCCGGTAGTTGGTAAATTAATAGATTCAAAAACAAAAATACATATAAATCCAACAGGTAAGTTTTTGATAGGTGGACCACAAGGAGATACCGGTCTTACAGGCAGAAAAATTATTGTAGATACTTACGGTGGTATGGCAGCTCATGGTGGCGGTGCTTTTTCAGGTAAAGACTCAACAAAAGTTGATAGAAGTGCATGTTATATGGCAAGACATATAGCAAAAAATATTGTTGCTTCAGGGATAGCTGATAAATGTACAATACAATTAGCTTATGCGATTGGTATTGCGGAACCGGTATCTGTTATGGTTGATACACACCATTCAGGTAAAATAGCAGGTAATTTATTAGAACCAATAGTAAGGAAATTGTTTCCTTTAACTCCACAAGGTATTATTGACTATTTAGATTTAAGAAAACCAATTTTTACTAAGACTGCTGCTTACGGACATTTCGGCAGGAAAGAATTTAAATGGGAAAATTTAAATAAAGTTGGTGAAATAAAAAAAGCAGTTGAGTGTATAAAATAATTAGGGGATAAAATGAAATACGATATTAAAGATATAAAACTTGCATCTATTGGTAAAAAAAGAATTGAATGGGCAGAAAGAGAAATGCCTGTTTTAAGACAGATAAAGGCAAGATTTGAAAAACAAAAACCTTTAAAAGGAATAAGATTAGGATGTTGTTTACATGCAACAACAGAAACAGCAAATTTAATGATAACTTTAAAAGCAGGTGGGGCAGATGTTTATTTATGTGCATCAAATCCATTATCAACACAAGATGATGTTGCCGCTTCTTTAATTAAAGATTATGGAATTCCAACATTTGCAATAAAAGGTGAAGATAATAAAACATATTATAAACATATAAATGCAGTTTTAGATACTAAACCTCAGATAACTATGGATGATGGTGCTGATTTAGTTTCATCCATATTTTCAAAAAGAAAAGAATTGTTAAAAAATATTATTGGTGGAACTGAAGAAACAACAACGGGTGTTATAAGACTTAGAGCTATGGAAAAAGATGGAGTTTTATCATATCCTATAATTGCTGTTAATGATGCTATGACAAAGCATTTTTTTGATAACAGATATGGCACAGGACAATCTACATTAGACGGTATAATAAGAGCAACCAATATTTTAATTGCCGGAAAAGTTTTTGTAGTTGCAGGATATGGGTGGTGCGGAAGAGGTCTTGCAGCAAAAGCTAAAGGTATGGGTGCTCATGTTATAGTTACAGAAGTAGATCATTTAAAAGCATTAGAAGCCAAGATGGACGGTTTTGAAGTTATGCCAATGATTGATGCAAGTAGAAAAGGAGATATATTTGCAACAGTTACAGGCGATTTAAATGTAATTGATGAAAAGCATTTTAAAGTTATGAAAGATGGAGCTATTATTTGTAATAGTGGTCATTTTAATTCAGAAATAAATGTCCCTGTACTTAAAAAAATATCGAAATCTGTTAGAACATTAAGAGAATTTGTTGAGGAATATGTGTTGAAATCAAATAATAGAAAAATTAATCTTTTGGCAGAGGGGAGATTGGTTAATCTTTCAGCTGCAGAAGGTCATCCTGCAAGTGTAATGGATATGTCTTTTGCAAATCAGGCACTATCAGCAGAATATATGCTAAAGAATGCAAAAAAATTAGAGAAAAAAGTATATACAGTACCAGAAGCAATAGATGTAGAAATAGCTAGACTTAAACTTGAAGCTATGGGTGTAAAAATTGATGTTTTAACATCTGAACAAAAAAAATATTTGTCTTCTTGGCAGGAAGGGACATAATTTAAACAATATTATACAGTTTAGAGAACTTTTGGAATATTAATAATTTTCTGAAAGTTCTCTATTATTTTTAAAAGTGTTTTTTAAAAAAACAATATTTGGTACAATAAATTAAATTTATATAAACATGAGTTATTAATGAATACATTTATAGATACATTTAAAAAATTAAATTCAATTTACAATAGAAAGCAGAAAATTAAATTTTGCTTTCTATTTTTTTGTATTTTAATATCAGGTTTTTTAGAATTAATTGGTATTTCATTAGTATTGCCATTTATAAATGTTGTTATGAATCCTTCAATAATAACAACAAACAAAATATTAAACTATGTATACAGCTTATTTAATATAGGTTCTACTCATGAATTTTTGATTTTTTTAGCATTACTTTTAATATTTGTATATATATTTAAAAATATATATATGATGATTGTTTATTATTTCCAATATAAAATTCTTTTCAATTCGCAGAAACAAATGTCATTACAATTAATAAAATTTTATTTAAGTCAATCATATTCTTACCATCTTAATATAAATACATCAGAACTTGTTAGAACTATAACACAGGATACAATGAATTGCTCTTCTTTTTTAACAAATATATTCTTTCTTATTACAGAATTTATTGTTCTTATACTAGTTGTATGTTTTCTGTTTTTTGTTAATAAATTAATGACAACGGCATTAATTATATTGTTTCTTATAGCTTTCTTTGGTTTGTTTAAGAAATTAAAAAATAAGTTAAAGAGTGTTTCTTTAGATAATCAAAAATATCATGGGCAAATGATTAAGTGGATACAACAGTCTCTAGGAGCTATAAAAGATATAAAAACTCTTGGTAAAGAACAATTTTTTGTAGGAAAATATTATGATAATTTAATCAAATTTGCATCTGCTCAAAAATATTTTAATTTTTTACAACAAGTACCAAGACTTTTTATAGAGACGATGGTAATTACAATAGTTTTGCTTATGATAGTGTTGTTATTATCTCGAGGGATGAATGCTTTTACTATTATTACACAAATAGCAGTTTTTGCTATGGCATCATTTAGACTCATGCCATCAATGAATAGAATGCAGGTAGCATTGAGTGCTATGATTTATTATAAGCCATCCCTAGATGTAATATATAAAGATCTTAAGAAAACTATAAATTCAGAAGTTTTTGAAGAAGAAAATAAGAAAATAAATTTAGAAGAAGGAATTTCTGTTAATAACATAAGCTATAAATATCCAAATAGTAACAAAATGATTTTAAAAGACATATCATTTAATATCAAATATGGGCAATCAGTTGCTTTTATTGGACAAACCGGGGCTGGTAAAACTACAATAGTCGACTTGATCTTAGGCTTGCTATTACCAACATCAGGTAGTATTACTGTTGGAGGAATTGATATTCATAAAAATAGAAGAGATTGGTCAACAAAAATAGGTTATGTCCCTCAATTTATATATTTAGTTGATGATTCTATAAGAAATAATATAATTTTTTATAATAATAATGACCATGTAAATGATGAACAATTATGGGAATCAATAGAGCAAGCACAACTAAAAGAATTTATAGAATCGCTTCCAAATAAGCTGGATACTATTGTTGGGGAAAGGGGAATTAGACTATCTGGAGGACAAAGACAAAGAATAGGTATAGCAAGAGCTTTATATAATAAACCTGAATTATTGGTTTTGGATGAAGCAACATCATCCTTAGATAACGAAACAGAAAAAGCTGTAATTGAAGCAATAGATAATTTATATGGGAAAATAACAATGATTGTAGTTGCTCATAGATTAACAACAATAGAAAAATGTGATACAATTTTTAAAATTGAGAATGGAAAGATTGTTGGACAAGTATAGGGTTGCATTTGTATAAAATTTGACTTTTCGTGCTGAAAATAATAAAATTTCTACTCTTCTTACCAAAGTTTATAGTTTTAAATGGCGACGTAGCTCAGGGGTAGAGCAGAGGACTCATAAGCCTTTGGTCGGTGGTTCAATTCCACCCGTCGCCATATTTATTTATCACAAGATTTTCCATATATAATATTTGAAATGGTATAATAAAATGAGAATTTTACTTACTGGTGCAAGCGGTTTTGTTGGTAGTCATATACTGGAAGAATTATCTGTCAATGATCATGAGATTGTATCAATAGTTAGAAAAACATCCAACTTAAAATGGATTGATAATAGCCAAGTAATTTTGAAATATGGTAGTTTAGATGATGAAAAGTTTTTACAAGAAGTAGTTCAAGATGTAGATGTCGTTATTCATTGTGCAGGAGTAGTTAGAGCTTTAAATTGGAATATATATAATAATATAAATGTGCTTGGAACAAAAAAATTAGTTCAGTCCGTATTAAAAAATAATTCAAAATTAAAAAAGTTTATATTTATATCTTCTCAAGCGGCTATGGGTCCAAGTTATAGCGAAACCCCTAAACTATTATCTGAAAAAGAAATACCAGTATCAGATTATGGCAAAAGTAAATTATTAGCCGAAGCAGAAGTTAAAGCTTTGACTGGTAAGGTTCCATATACAATTTTAAGACCCTCATCAGTTTATGGACCTAGAGATAAAGATATATTTACTTTTTTCAGTATGGTTAATAAACACATTCAACCAAAAACATATAGTAAACATTTGATTCAGTTAGTTTTTGTTAAAGATATAGCAAAACTTATAACAGTAATATTAAATAATTCTAATACAAATGATAAGACTTATTATCTTTCAGATGGACAAATATATTCTTGGCAAGATGTTTCCAAAGCAATATCATTAGCAGCAAATATAAAAACAGTGCCGGTTCCAATTTTTGATTTTATATTTAAAGTTGTTGGGAATATTTATGAAATTATTGGCAATATTACAAACAAACCTCAAGTTTTGAATAAACAAAAAATAATTGAAATGTTGCAAACATATTGGATAGCTGATAACTCACAAATACTAAGGGATGTTAATTTTGAGTTTGAAAAACTTGAAAATGGAGCAAAAATAACATACAATTGGTACTTAGAAAACAAGTATTTTTAATATAAAGTTTATGAATTAGGAGTTTTTGAAATGTCAAATGATATTTTTGAAAAATGTAACAAATTTACTGTAGCTAGAGATATACAAGCTTTAGGTGTGTATCCATATTTTAAAAGAGTTGAATCTGCACAAGGACCGGTGGTTCTTATTGAAGGTAAAAAAAGAATAGTTGCATGTTCAAACAACTATTTAGGACTTGCAGATCATCCAAAAGTTATAGAAGGTTCTGTTGCAGCAGCAAAAAAATATGGTACATCTTGTACTGGTTCTAGATTTTTAAATGGGACTAATGATTTACATGAAAAAGTTGAAAGAAAATTTGCAAAATTTGTTGGTAAAGAATCATCAATATTGTTTACAACAGGGCATCATTCAAATTTAGGGGCAATATCTTCTCTTGTCGGTAAAAACGATGTTGTTATTACAGACAAATTGGATCATGCATCAATTATAGATGGTTGCAGGTTATCATTAGGAGAAATGTTAAGATTCAGACATAATGATATGGCAGATTTAGAAAGACAATTAGCAAAATGCAAAGATAAAGCGGCATTGATTGTTGTTGATGGTATATTTAGTATGGAAGGTGATATTGCTAATTTACCCGAAATATCAAAACTTGCTAAAAAATATGGTGCAAGAGTTTTTGTAGATGAAGCTCATTCTCTAGGTGTTTTAGGAAAAAATGGTAAAGGAACAGGAGAACATTTTAATCTTGAACCGGAAGTTGATGTTTTAATGGCAACAGCTTCAAAATCTATGGCTTCAATAGGTGGCTTTATAGCAAGTAGCGAAGAAGTTATAAATTACATTAAACATACTGCAAGACCATTAATATTTACAGCAAGTCTTCCTCCGGCTTGTGTTGGGGCTATAGATGTTGCTTTAGATATTTTACAAGATGAACCTGAAAGAAGAGCAAAACTTTGGGCGAATACAAAGAAAATGAAAGAAGGGTTTCATTCTATGGGATTTGATACAAGAGAATCAGAATCTCCAATTATACCTATAACTGTTGGTGAAGATATGATAGCATTTAAAATGTGCAGCATGCTTTTTGATGAATGTGTATTTACTTCCCCGGTAGTAAGTCCGGCAGTTCCGGAAGGACAAGCAATAATTAGAACTAGTTATATGGCAACACATACTGATGAACATTTGGAATTTATACTTGATAAATTTGAAAAAGTTTCAAAAGAATTAGGAATTATTTCAGGTGGAACAACAAGAAAATCTTCTAAGACAATGCTAAATAAAAAGAGAAAATTTTCTTTTTCAGATACAGATTTTGCAGCTGCAACAAAAAAATGGCTCAAAAGACTTTGGTTTACTAAGTAGATG
>JAQVBD010000071.1 GCA_028690485.1 Endomicrobiaceae bacterium | reverse complement strand
AAAAATAAAAGTGCCGGCGGCTTCTTGGAAGACATTTTTATTTAAAGTCTTAGCAAGACCAACCACCGGCAATATATATATAGTGCACAGAATACGAAATGTCAACAAATTTTATTATGAATGATAACTTAAATATTTTAACAGGATTACCAAAAAACAAAGAAGATGATTTAAAAGTTTGCCAAGAGTTTTCAAATACTATTGGCAAAAAAGTCATTTGCGGTTCATCTACAATGAAAATGTATTGCAGAGAGTTAAAAATAATTCCTGAAATAAATATAATCAAGACAGATAATTTACCGATAGTTAAATATAATATTGAAGGCATAGATTTAGCAACAGAAGGTATAATAACATTAAATAAATGTTATCAGGTTTTATCAGGTAATCAAACTGATAATCAAGAAGCTAATCAACTGGCGCAGCTTTTGAATTCAGGTAAAAATATAAAATTTATTGTTGGAACAGCTGACAATAACGAACAAGAAACTTATCTTAAAGCTAATCTTCTAGCCCGCAGAGAAATTGTAGAAAAAATTGCCTGTATTTTGAGTAATAAAACTTCAATAATACTGATATAATAAATCAATTCAAATTATTTTTTTATATATTCGGAAAGTTGTTGATAAACAAACTTTGCTAATCTTGTATTGTTCGAAATAACTTCTATTTCTGATGTTTCATTTTCTAAAGGGTGTACAAAAAATCCTACTTCGGTTGAATCCAGACAATATTCATAAATAAGAGAATATTTACTTGCAACAACATACATTTTCTTGTCATTTTTAAAATTAGTTTGGATTTGTTTTTCAAATAAGAAAAGATTACATTTGTTATATGCTTTTTGTGCAGATAATTCTGTTTTGATTACAAATCTTCCATTTTTTTCTGTTTCAAAACTTGCTATAGAATAACCTGCCAATCTTTTAGGATAATCTAAAACAGCGCATGATGATACTGATAACAACAAAAAAAGACAAAATAAAATTCGCATTTTTATATTATACAAAATTTCTATATAATACTATATGTAATCTTTAGATTTTTGATTGTAAACCTATGTTTGTAAATAAGTTGACAATACAATTTGTTATATTATAATATTTATATCATCAACTTTTTGTAAGGAAGTGATAAATTATGATAGAAGATTTAAAATTAAAAGTTTTAAACGGGTATCAAATTAATAAAGCAGAAGCATTAATTCTTGTTCATGAAGATTTAAGCAAGCTGACTTTATATGCAAACGAGATAAGGAATAAGTTTTGTGGTGATACATTTGATGTTTGCAGTATTATCAATGGTAAAAGCGGTAAATGTTCAGAGGATTGTAAATATTGTGCTCAATCATCATACTATAAGACTCTAATACAAGAATATCAGTTATTAAGCACAAATAAAATAGTTGCTGAAGCTTTGCATAACCATAGTAAAGGGATATTAAGGTTTTCAATCGTAACCTCAGGCAGAAAATTAACAGATGCCGAACTATCACAAGTTTGTGACAGTTACAGAAAAATCAAAGAAAAATGTGATATTTATTTATGCGCTTCGCATGGTTTGTTATCATATGAACAACTTGTAAAATTAAAACAGGCAGGAGTATCAAGATATCATTGTAATATTGAAACTTCCAGAAAAAATTTTCACAATATATGCACAACACATACTTATGACGATAAAATAAATACTATAAAAAATGCAAAAAAAGCAGGACTTGAAGTTTGCAGCGGATTTATTATAGGAATGGGTGAAACAATAGAAGACAGGATTGAAATGTTGTTAGATTTAAGAGAGCTCAATATAAAATCTGTACCAATAAATATATTGACTCCGATAAAAGCGACTCCTTATGAAAATATTTTAGTTTTAAAAGAAGATGAAATTTGCAGAATTATAGCTGTTTCCAGATTTATTCTTCCTAAAGCAATGATCCGTTTAGCAGGCGGAAGAGGTCTTTTTAAAGATAAAGGTAAAAGTATGTTAAATTCAGGGGCAAATGCTGCTATTTCCGGAGATATGTTAACAACAACAGGTATTTCTATAGATGAAGATATGAAAATGATTTCACAATTGGGATTTAAAGTAAGAAAGGTATGAGTAAATCAATATTTATAACCGGCACAGCAACAGATGTGGGAAAAACTTTTGTTACCGGATTAATAGTAAAAAAATTACATGACAGCGGAATAAATGCAGGTTATTATAAAGCGGCTTTAAGCGGCGCAGAAAAAATTAATGGCCGGCTTATTCCTGTTGATGCAAAATATGTATGTGATGTTGCAGGTATTAAAGAAAAACCTGAAAATTTAGTTTCTTATATTTATCAAACAGCAGTTTCTCCGCATCTTGCAGCACAAATAGAAAAAAATCCGATTGATATAAATAAAATAATACAAGATTTTAACAGACTAAAATCAAATTATGAATATATTACAGTAGAAGGAAGCGGCGGGATAGTTTGTCCGTTACGGATAGATGACAAAATAATTATGCTCACCGATGTAATTAAAATATTAAATCTTGATGTTATATTAGTTGTATCTTCTTTGCTTGGTACAATAAACAGTACTGTTTTAACAGTAGAATATGCCAAGAAATTAAATATATCCGTTAAAGCAATTATTATGAATTATTTTGATAAAGATAATTTTATGCATCTTGATAATAAAAAACAGATAGAAAAATTTACAGGTATTCCTGTAATAGCAACAGTTTCACATAATGAATCTAATCTTGATGTTGATATAACAAAGCTTAAACAACTTTATAAGGAAATATAAAATGAATTTAGCGCAAAAAGATTTAAAATATATTTGGCATCCATGTTCTCAAATGAAAGATTATGAAGATCTTGCTCCGATTGTTATAGACCATGCAAAAGGATTATATCTGTATGATACAAATGGCAAAAAGTATGCTGATGTAGTAAGTTCGTGGTGGTGCAATTTATTAGGACATTGTAACAAAAGAATTAATAAAGCGGTTAAACAACAGCTAAATAAATTAGAACATGTTATTTTTGCAAATTTTAGTCATAAATCTGCAATTGAATTATGTGAAAGATTAGTAAAAAAATTGCCGAAAGGACTGACAAAAGTTTTTTTTACAGATAATGGTTCTTCTGCAATAGAGGCTGCTATGAAAATGAGTTTTCAATATCATTATCAGACAGGCAATCCTCAGAAAAAGAAATTTATGGCTTTAACAAATGCTTATCACGGAGAAACAGTCGGCGCATTATCAGTCGGCGGAGTAGATTTGTATTCAAAAATATTTAAGCCGTTATTGCTTGATATAATCAGAATAGATGGACCTGACTGTTATCGTTGTAAATATAATAAATCTATGGATAAATGTAATGCAGAATGTTTTGAATCTGCAGAAAAATATTTTAAAGAGTACGGTAATAATACAAGTGCTTTTATTGTAGAGCCGATTATTCAGGCTGCTGCCGGTATGAAAATTTATTCACCTGTATATTTAAAAAAATTAAGAAAATGCTGTGATAAATATAATGTACATTTAATTGCAGATGAAATAGCTGTCGGTTATGGAAGAACAGGTAAAATGTTTGCATGCAATCATGCTGATATAACTCCGGATATTATGTGTTTGGGCAAAGGGTTAACAGGCGGTTATCTGCCAATGGCATTAACTGTAACTAACGATAAAATTTATAATGCTTTTTATGCAGATTATAATGAAGGAAAAGCTTTTGTGCACAGTCATACATATTGCGGGAATCCTCTTGCTTGTTCGGCAGCAGTAGAAGTATTAAATATATTGGATGACGAGCAGATTTTGTCAAAAGCAAAAGAAAATGCAATATATTTTAATAAGCTTTTAAAAGATACTTTTGCTGATCATAAATATATCGGAGATATCAGAAATATCGGATTGATTAATGCTCTTGAAATTGTAGAAGATAAAAAAAATAAAATATCTTTTGACAGTAAAAAAAGAACAGGATACAAGATTTATAAAGAAGCGTTAAAAATGGGACTTTTATTAAGACCAATAGGTGATGTTATGTATTTTAATCCTCCGCTTACAATTAAAAAGTCAGAAATAAGTTCAGTTGTAAAAATATGTAAACAGGCAATAAATAATATATTAAAGTGAGAAGGTATGAATTATTATAAACAACAAATTGAAGATATTAAATCAAATGATTGTTTAAGACAAATTCCGAAAATTGAATATAAAGAAGATAAATATATTGTTATGAACAATAAAAAATATCTCAATTTATCATCTAATGACTATTTAGGATTAAGTACAAATAAATCTTTAGTGAAAGAATTTTTAGAAGCAAACAAAGATAACAATGAACTTTTATTTTCTTCTGCTTCATCAAGACTTTTAACAGGTACATCAACAGTTTATTCAAAACTTGAAAACAATCTGGCAAAGCTTTTTAAAAAAGAAGGCTGCTTGCTTTTTAATACAGGGTTTCAATGCAATTTGGGAGTTATCTCTGCATTAGTTGAAAAAGGCGATGTGATTTTTTCAGACAAGTTAAATCATGCAAGTATAATAGCAGGTATGAAATTATCAGAAGCAGATTTTTACAGATATAAACATTTGGATTATGACCATTTGGAAACTTTGTTAAAAAAATATCGTTCGCAATATAAGCAGGCAATTATTATTTCAGAATCAGTCTTTAGTATGGACGGGGATATAGCTGATATCAAAAAACTTATAGAACTTAAAAATAAACATAATTGTCTTATTATGATAGATGAAGCGCATGCTTTCGGGATTTTCGGCGATAAACTTTGCGGTATTTGCGAAGAAAAAAATGTTTTACAGGATATAGATGTTTTAACAGCAACATTCGGGAAATCATTTGCTTCAGTAGGTGCATTTTGTGTAAGCAATAAAACAATTACAGATTATTTAATTAATAAAGCATCATCTTTTATTTTTTCAACAGCTCTTGC
>JAQVBD010000001.1 GCA_028690485.1 Endomicrobiaceae bacterium | reverse complement strand
GATATTCTCTAATATTATATATTTTGATATTTTATCAAAAAATGAGTTTTTTTTATAGTAATATATTATCAAATGAACAATTCTGTTTTGCCTTTAGACAAGATCTGAACGAGTGAGAATTTGGGTTGTATACTGTAAAAGGCCAGAGTCCAGAGGTATCTTTCTAACGTATTTTGTGATGATTTTTTGTTTTTTTGAACAAGGTATACCAAGCACAGCCGAGCGGTTATTCCAATAAATATCTTTCACAGATTTTGACTTTAGGCAAGGTCTGAGCGAGTAAGTGTATACTGTAAAGGGGCGAAGCCCCGAGGTATCCGAACGAGCGAAAACGCAGCATAAAGTCAAAATATGGAGCTAAGGGGGATTGAACCCCTGACCTCTTGCATGCCATGCAAGCGCTCTCCCAGCTGAGCTATAGCCCCAATTATATTAATATTATAATCTAAAAATACTTTCTGAGTATATAAATTTTAACTATTTTTTGTCAAATTATTAAATTATTATGATGTAATAAAATAATTCACAACCAAAGTTATATATTTTAAAAATATGTTAATAAGGTTGTGAATTATAAGATTGTAGCCTAAACATGTTTATATATTAATTGCTCGACAATATTTTTATAGACTCTCTAGCTATCATTAATTCTTCATTAGTTGGTATAACCATAACTTTTATTTTAGAATCATTTGTGGATATAAATCTTTCTTCTCCACTAGGAGCATTATTAATTTCAATATTCATCTTTATTCCTAAATTATCCAAATTCTCACAAGATTTTTCTCTTACTGTTGGAGAATTTTCACCTATGCCAGCAGTAAATACAACACCATCAACATGATTTAAAATTCCGTAATACATGCAAATATATTTTTTTGCACTGTAACATAACATATCAAATGCCAATTTTGCTCTTTTATTGCCTGCCTGAATCGCTTTAACTATAGTTCTCATATCTCCTGACAATCCTGAAATACCAAGCAATCCACTTTGTTTATTTAGTAAGTTATTCATTTCATCTGATGTCATTTTAGGATTTTTTGACATTATATGTACTAAAACTGCCGGATCTATATCTCCACATCTTGTGCCCATAACAAGTCCTGCAAGAGGTGTAAATCCCATTGAAGTATCTATGACTTTACCATTTTTTATTGCTGTAACACTACTTCCATTTCCTAAATGACAAGTAATCAAATTTATATCTTCTACATTTTTACCAAGCATTGCTGCAGCTCTTTGCATAACATACTTATGAGATGTACCGTGCATACCATATCTTCTAACATGATCTCTTTCATAATATTCATAAGGAACCGCATACATATATGCATAATCTGGCATTGTCTGGTGAAAAGCAGTATCAAAAACCAAAACTGATGGAATTCCCGGCAACATTTTTTCAACAGCTTCTATACCTGCATAATGATGTGGAGTATGCAGTGGAGCTATAGAGAAACATTCCTTAAGTCCTTCCTTCACTCCTTCATCTACAAGAACTGACTCTGAAAATTTATCCCCGCCATGAACTATTCTATGACCTATAACAGATATTTCATCTATATTTTTAATACTTCCATATTCTGGATTTAATAAATCTTTAATAACAAGTTCAACTGCTTCAAAATGATTTTTTACTGTACACAAACTTTTTATTTCTTCTGTACCTAAAGTCTGTCTTTTATAATAAGCTTCCGGCAAGCCTATACATTCAACAAGTCCCCAAGATATTTTCTTTTCTGTTGTCATTGAAAATAATGTATATTTCACTGATGATGAGCCACAATTAACAACTAAAACTTTCATTTATTTTTCCTCTCATTTTTTAATTTTCTATTATTTCTTCTTTCTCAAAGAAAAAACATATTTCCTTATTTGCATTTTCTACTGAATCTGATGCATGAACAGCATTTATTCTGCCGTCTGTTCCAAACAAATTTCTAATTGTCCCTTGTTTTGCTTTCTTCGAATCAGTAGAACCTATAATTTCTCTTACTGCCAAAACAATATTTTGAGCTTGCCACACACATACTACAATTGGACCAGAAATCATAAATTCAACAAGCGGTTTAAAAAATTCTTTTTCTTTATGTATAGAATAAAATTCTTCTATATTTTTTCTAGAAGGTCTAATCATTTTTAATGCAACAAGATCGAATTTATATTGATCAAAAATTTTTATTATATCACCAATATATTTTTTACTAACTGCATCAGGTTTAATTATAACTAATGTTCTTTCCATACTATTTTAATTTTTCTATTATTGCTTGTCCCATTTCTTTTGTTCCTGCAGTTCCACCCATATCATAAGTAACTTGTTTTTTCTCTAATATAACTTCTGAAACAGCTTTCTCTAATCTATTTGCAGCTTCTGTTTCACCTAAGTAATCAAGCATAAGTTTTCCAGAAAGTATAAGAGCTGTCGGGTTAACTTTATTTAAACCTTTATATTTTGGTGCTGAACCGTGAACAGCCTCAAAAACGGCACAATCTGTACCTAAATTAGCACCTGGAGCAACTCCTAATCCTCCTACAAGTCCTGCACATAAATCTGATAATATATCACCATACAAATTTGGTAATGCTATAACATCATATAGTTCCGGTTTTTGTACAAGTTGCATACACATATTATCAATTAATCTTTCTTCATAATCAATTTTACCTTCGTAGTCTTTTGCAACTTCTCTTGCAACTCTATAAAATAAACCATCTGTACATTTCATTATATTTGCTTTTGAAACAGCTGTAACTTTTTTTCTATTATGTTTAACTGCATAATCAAAGGCAAATTCCATAATCCTTTTGCAACCAAAAACTGAAAATGGTTTTATTGAAATTGCTGATTCTTTTCTAATTTTCCCTTTAGAAATATCAATAATCTGATTTGCTTCAGATGAATTCTCAGGGAATTCAACTCCTGCATATAAATCTTCTGTGTTTTCTCTAACTATTACCAAATCAATATTATTATATTTTGATTTTACTCCTGCATATGTTTTACAAGGTCTTAAACAAGAATACAAATCAAGTTCTTTTCTTATAGCAACATTGACTGAACGAAATCCTGTTCCGATAGGTGTTGTTATAGGACCTTTTAAAGCTATTTTATTTTTTGCTATTGATTTTAATGTCGATTCTGGTAGAGGAGTCCCTTCCTTTTCCATAATATCAATACCGGCATGAGCAATTTCCCAATCAATTTTTACACCAGTAGCTTCAATAACTTTTGCTGTAACTTCTGCGAGTTCCGGACCTGTTCCATCACCTGGAACAAGTGTAATCTTGTAAGCCATTTTTAATTCTCCTTATTTTTTATATTAAATTGTTTAAAATTTCTTATAGACCATTTATGTAAAATATATTTGAATAATATGTTCAATATTCCAAGACCGTACTGCACACTTCTTTTAAAATTAATAGATGATGCTTCATCAAAATATTTTGCACCTACAGGAATCTCTCCTATCCTAAATCCAGCTACAGCAATCTGAACAATTATATGCTGGTCAAAAACAAAATCATCAGAATTCTTTTCAAAATCAATAGTTTCCAAAACTTTTTTTGAAAATGCTCTATATCCTGTATGATATTCTCCAAGATTTAAACCTAATACAATATTTTCTGTTATTGTAAGACATCTATTAAAAAAATATTTATAAAAAGGCATTCCGCCTTTTAATGCTTCCTTTCTTGTTCTTATTCTATTTGCCATCATAACATCACAAATATCATTTTCAATCAACCCCGCTAAAAAAGGAACAAGTCTTGGATCATATTGATAATCTGGATGCAACATTACGACGATATCAGCTCCCATTTCTAAAGCAGTTTTATAGCAAGTTTTTTGATTTGCCCCATACCCAAGATTTTTATCATGCTTAATAACTTTTAATCCTAACTCTTTTGCCTTTAATACTGTATCATCATTTGAATTGTCATCAACTACCAAAATATCACTAAATGAACCTGCCGGAATTGAATCTAATGTCTGCTTTAATGTCTTTGAAGCATTGTAAGCCGGCATAACCACGATCACTTTACTTTTCATCTTTCTCACCATTATTATTATCTTCTATTGTTGCAAATTTAAAAAGATCAGAAAACGACAATTTTTCTTTGATAATACCAATTATCCCTAATAAATACATTACCATCATATCACAAAAATGTAATGATGCAATACAAGCAAAAGCCGTACTTTTTTCTATACCAAAAATACCAAGAGCAACTATTCCCATAAATTCTATTGCACCTATAAAACCTGGAGCCGTTGGAATAATTACACCTATTCCAATTACAATAATAACAAAAATAGACTGCATTAGAGAAACTTCAATTCCAAAAGCTGCAAAAAACAATTGATATGAATATGCTTCTACCAACCAAACCAATAACGATGTAATAAAAACATATATTATTAATTTAGTGTTTTGAAAAAATTTAAGTCCTGTTGCAAACTTTATAAATAAAGATTTTACTATATCTGATATTTTTGCAGGAAAATGCAATTTTGAAATAATTTTTAAAAATTTACTTTCACTTTTTGACATTAAAAATAATACTATTAACATAGATCCAAAAATTATAGTACACAATAAGAATGAATTTTTAAGCCAAACTGGAATATTAACAAAAAAAGCTATTAGAAAAAAACATATAACAAATACAATTATATCCATAAGTCTTTCAACTACAACTGTAGCAAAAACTCCACTTCTTGAAATTTGAAATCTTTCACCCGCAACTTTAGCTCTTACAAATTCACCAAGTCTAAGAGGTAAAATATTATTCATAAAAAAACCAAAAATTAAAAAATAGAAACTTCTCATTGGCGTAAGTTTTTTAAGAGGTAGAAGTAAAAAATTCCATCTTATTGTTCTAACTACATAGGAAAAAACAAACACAATCATAGATAAAGATATCAAATAAATATCTGCATTTTTGATTAAATCAAAAGATTGCTTAAAATTTATATTTCTTACACTAAGATATATAAGAAAAATGCTTATGATACAACCTGCAATTATTTTAAAAAGGTGTTTTCTAATAATAATTCTCCTAAGAATTCTTAATTTGCTGATAAGCTTCTTCTATATATGGATTAAATCTATCATATTTTAGAGCTTCTTCTATATATTTTATTGCATTTTCTTTATCATTATTATTCCAATATAAATAAGCTAATGATTCTCTTAATTGCCAGCCATATTTATAAAGTTCTATTGCCTGCTTATTAAAATTTATTGCAGCATCTATATATTCCTTTCCATTTTCTCTATCTTCATCAAATATAGCAAAATTTGTATTGGATAGCTGATAATAATATTCCGGATTTTTTTTATCAAACTTTACAGATTTTAAAAAATTTTCTTCTGCTAATTTATATTGTTTTGAAACATATAGTTCAATCCCTTTTTTATAATAGACATTTGCAATTATTGGCTTTACTATAAACACGGAGAAAAATAAAAAAATTATTGTTAATAAATAAGTATTTATTCTTTCTTTCTTTAATTTTATTGTTTTTACAGAAAATACTGAACAAAAAACAATAAAAAACATTATCATATTAGCCGGTATAAAAAAACTGTAGTCAAGCATATTAACAAATAAGAAAGATGTTATACTTAAAGCTATAATTTTATAATAATATTTATAAACATTGTTTTTTATTTCATATATTATTTTTTTATAAAAAGTTATTATCAAATAAATAAATGACACTAATCCTAATATTCCAATATCAGACAATAACTGCATAAATAAATTATGCGCATATAAAGTATTTAAGACCAATTCTGTTCTAAAAAACTTAAACAGTACAGAATAATTGCCAAGACCTGCACCAAACAATATATTTTCTTTAAATATTAAATAAGCTGTTTTCCACCATATAAATCTTTCTGCTATACTGTTAAATCCAATTTTTAACTTTGATACATATATTATCCCAAATAACAACAATAAAGAAAGCAATAATATACCTATTTTTATATATAAATTTTTTCTATATTCAAGTAAAGAAACACAAGTAATTACAATTGATGCAAATATAGCAACCCTAGATCTTGTTAAAAAAATTGCTATTAATATAAAAATTGCTATTGCTATATATACTTTTGAATTTACTTTATCCTTAATAAATATAAACAGTAATGGATAGACTAAAATTAAAAATCCTGCAATAACATTAATATTTAACGCTACTGCTTCATAGAAATTGTCTCCGTAAAAAAACCCTTTAGGATTTGTTATAAATCTTGAAAACAATATCATAGATAAAAATAATGCAATAAAAACCGGAATATGTAACAGTTTCTTTTTTATGTCAAATGATAAAAAAGTAATATGAAATCCAGCCAATAATGCTGATGTTACAATAATTATATAATCTCTTACATTTGTTTTGTAATCTGCACCAATATAAGAAATTATAGATACCAATATTAACAATAATGCTGGAATAATATATGAATTTATACTAATTTTAAAATTATTAAGTAAATATAGTGCCGATATTGAAAGAAAAATGAAAATTGAAATTTGAACTGTTATTGAAAAAGAAAATCTTGATACAATAGAAAGTATCATAATCAATGATAGTATAATAGGTATAAAGCTAAAGTTATTTTCTCTATCATTTTGCATTTAAATACTACCTCAAATTTTGTAAATGTGGAAAGAAATATTTAAGTAAAATTTGCTCTTCCAACATGAATATTGTTTGAATTATAGTTGATGGCTTTGGTAAAAACAGTACCAACAAAGAAGAAATTGCAAGATACGGTCCAAAAGCTATTGCTTCTTTTTTTGATATTTTTTTAAATATAATTAGACATATTCCTACAATACTTCCCATAAGAGAGGCTAGAAAAATCACAAATAAAACTTTTTCCCACCCAACAAAAGTACCAACTCCTGCCATAAGCTTTATATCTCCTCCACCCATAGCATCTTTTTTAAAAACCCACTTTCCAATTATAGCAATAACAAAAAGTGTTCCTCCTCCTGCTAAAAAGCCTAAAAAGGATTGTGATATTCTCATTAAAACAGTATCTGCTAAAAAAACATTTAAAAAGCTTGTTGATAAACCAACAATAACTAATAATAAAGAAAATTCATCCGGTATAATTTGAAACTCAAAATCTATTGCTGTTATAACTAATAAAGAAAATACTAATATACAAAAAGATGGCAACATATAAGAAAATCCATATAATAAATACATTAATAAAAATAATACAGCACAAACTATCTCAATTAATGGATAAATTAATGAAATTTTATTATCACAATGACGACATTTCGCATTTAAAAATATATAACTTAATACCGGAATATTATCATACCAAGATATCAAACTTTTACATTTAGGACATGTAGATCTAGGCTTTACAACAGATAAATTTCTAGGCATTCTATATATACAAACATTTGCAAAACTACCAAGAACTAACCCAAATAAAAAAACAACAAATCCTTCAAACATATTACAAAATCCTTTTTTTAATATGTATTCCAAACTACACCTTTAGTATCTGTATGATTACAATCTATCCAAAGTTCTCCCCACTGTCTATCATCACTATCTTCAGTTTGGTATACCCATTTCCCAGAGTCACCAGTTGGTTTTGTTATTATTTCATTTGTTATATCATGATAAGGAGGGCAATAAACTTCCGGTATAAATTTTATATATTTGCCATCTTCCGATGTTAATTCTTTTACAATATTTGCAGATGGAAATCTTCCTTCATTATCACCATAATAAACAGCAATTGCTGTTCTTAATGCTGTTAAATTAGCTCTGGAAGTTGCTTCATAAGATTTTCTTATAATATTAACAAACTTCGGATACAACACAAGTGTTAGAATTAATACGATTGCTATTGCTATTAAAATTTCTGTTAATGATAAACCCTTTTTATTTAACATATAATCCCTCTTTTTTTATCTAACAACACTTTGTAAAAGTCTGACTAATTCATCTTTTCTAGAGCTATATTCTATTGCTTTTTGAGGCAAAATACACCCCTTTATTACACTATCAAAAAGAGACTGATTCATAGTTTGCATTCCACTTTGTTTTCCTGTTTGTATTACAGAATATAATTGTTCTGTTTTCATTTCTCTAATGATACTTCTTATACTATCTGTTACAATCATTACTTCAGATGCTAATACCATCCCTTGACCAGATATATGAGGTATCAGATTTTGAGAAAATACAGCTTTTAATGCCAATGAGAGTTGAGATCTAATTTGTGCCTGCTGATTACCAGGAAAAACATCAACCATTCTGTTTATGGAAGAAGAGGCATCCATAGTATGCAATGTAGCAAAAACTAAATGTCCTGTTTCTGCTAGAGTAATAGCTGCCGATATTGTTTCAAGATCTCTCATTTCACCTATAAGTATAACATCAGGATCTTGTCTTAAAATATATTTTAATGCAGTTGCAAAAGATTGAGTATCGGAACCTATTTCTCTTTGATTAACAATACATTTTTTATGTGAATGCAAATATTCTATAGGATCTTCAACTGTTATTATATGTCCACATCTTCTCTCATTAATATAATCTATCATTGAAGCAAGAGTCGTAGTTTTACCAGAACCTGTCGCACCTGTTATCAAAACTAACCCTTTAGGTAAATTAACAATATCATAAATTACTTTTGGTAACCTTAATTCTTCAAAAGAAAATGTTTTTTGAGGGATAAATCTAAAAGCTGCTGAAATAGAACCTCTTTGCTTAAAGATATTCACTCTTACTCTACCCATATCTTGTATTGGGAAAGATGCATCTAACTCATTATTCCTTTCAAACTTTTCAATTTGTTGTTTCGATAAAATAGAATAAGCAAGAGATTTTGACGATTCAGGTGTTAAAATTTCTTCACCAAGTGTCTTGATTTCTGTATCAACTCTTACCATAGGTGGAAGTCCAACTGACAGATGCAAATCTGATGCTTTTTTATTAGCCACTTCTAAAAGCAAATCTGTTAAGTTATACATATTTCCCTTTTATAAATTATTTTTTATTTTAAACCTTTTATAAACTGGTTCTGGAACAAGATTTTTAAAATCTCCTCCAAGTCCTGCAATTTCCTTTATCATACTTGAAGACAAAAAAGTATATATTTGATCAGGCATAAGAAATATTGTTTCTATTTTTTGATTAAGAGTTCTATTCATTAATGCCATCTGAAATTCATATTCAAAATCAGATAATGCTCTTAGTCCTCTTATAACAAAAAAACTTTCTATTTTAACTAAATAATCAGCTAACAAACCAGAAAAAGAATCAACTTCAACATTTTTAATATTTGATACTGATTCTTTCATCATATCAACTCTTTCTTGCAAGTTAAACATATGATGTTTATTATAATTTTCTGTTATTGCAACTATAACTTTAGGGAAAATCTTAGATGCTCTTGAAATAATATCAAGATGCCCTTTTGTAGGAGGATCAAAACTACCTGGATAAACAGCTACTATATTATTATTCATAACTTTTATTTTATATCAAATTTCAATACTTTTATCAAATCAATATTTTGTTAAATTTAGACTATTTACTCTCTAATAAAAATGTTTTAATCTTGTCAGAACAAAATTGTTTTATGATATAAAAACCATTATTTTCCAATTCAGCACTAACATATTTTTCTTGCAAAATTTTCATAATAAAAACATCTTTGTATATTATATCATTATTACAAGGTCCATCATAATTTTTAAATAACAATTTAAAAATACTTCTTTTCATAGAAACAAATAAATTATTTTTTTCATTTATATATGAAAATAAGATTTTACCATCTGATTTGATATATAATTTTAATAAATTATATATTTCTTGCCTTTTTTCTTTTGTTTCAACTATATTTATAACTCTTGAACATATTATAAAATCATATTTATCTTCGTTATTAAAATCTTTTATATTTTTATAGTCTATTTTAAAACCTTTTCTTATAAAACAAAAACTTTCTTCACAATAACCACCACCAAATGAAATATCACAAATTTTCATATTTTTATTTAATAATGGCATAAGTAAGCTTATATTTGTTTGAATTATTTCAAGCCAATCTTTATCTTTAGTCAAAATAGATTGTCTAAGAACAATTAAATTGTCATCATATTGAATTTTTTTTTCTTTAATAAAAGCAACTCTTATGATATTTTTTATTTGAACAAAATTGCATTTTATTAAATTTTTGAGATTTGACAATAGATAGATAAAAATATTAATAAACTTATAAACATTTTTATCTAAAGAAATAATAAAATTTTTTTTGATTATATGATCTACAATACCTATTATTTGTTTAGGATGTACAATATCTCTATCAAAAGATAAATTATTATCACCTTTTGTTCGAAAAGACAATTCATTATTCTTTTGTAAAATATTTATTACTCTATGCACAGTTGGAACTTGAGAAGTATCAGAATTTGTATAAAAAGCAACTAACGAATATTTTTTTATATTTTTATGTTCTACCTTTGAACATGTAATTTTATCATTTTTATTTATTAATGGATACATACTTTTACTAATAACAGTATATGTTAGAGTATTTGATTCTTCTATAAGTTTTTTCGCAATATCTATATATTTTTTATCACTCATTATTAAAATTTAATATTTTATCTTATAAAATTTTGATTATTATACACAGGCTGCAATTACATAGAAGATTATCATAAAAAAAACATGCCGACAAAAATAAAATACCCCAAACAGTTTTATCCAAAATAAAGTAATCATCAATACTTGAACAAATACCAAATAATATTTATGTTCTCGGGAAACAACCTCTTGAGTTGTTTCCTTATAGATATTCTGACTATTTTGTCTTATTATCTGTTTGTCTAATTTCAACTCTTCTTATTTTTCCACTTATTGTTTTAGGTAATTCTTCAACAAACTCTATAATCCTTGGATACTTGTATGGTGCTGTCACTTTTTTAACATGATTTTGTAATTCTACTACTAAATCATGACTTGCTTTGTAGCCTTTGACTAAAACCACTGTAGCCTTAACTACCTGCCCTCTATCTGGATCAGGAACTGCTGTAATTGCACATTCCAAGACTGAAGGATGTTCAATCAAAGCACTTTCAACTTCAAAAGGACCAATTCTGTATCCAGAACTTTTTATAATGTCATCAGCTCTACCTACAAACCAATAAAAGCCATCTTCGTCTTTATATGCTGTATCACCAGTGAAATACATTCCATCATGCCATACTGTTTTTGTTAAAGCTTCATCTCTGTAATATCCACAAAACATTCCAACTGGTTTTTTGCCTGATATTCTAACAACTATTTGCCCAACTTCTCCATTTTCACATGAATTAAATTCTTCGTTTACAATATCAACATCATAACAAGGTGCAGGTTTACCAATTGAACCTGGTTTCGGAGTCATCATTGGAAAATTACATAATAAAGAAATTAATTCTGTTTGTCCATAAGCTTCCATAAGTCTTAATCCTGTAATTTCTTTCCATTTGTTATAAACTTCAGGATTTAATGGTTCACCAGCGACCGTACAATACTTCAATTTACTCATATCGTATTTTGATAAATCTTCCTTGATTAAATATCTGTAAATGGTTGGAGGTGCACAAAATGAAGTAACACCATATTTTGTAAGCACTTCAACAAGATTTTTAGGTATAAATTTATCAAAATCAAAAACAAATACGCTACAACCATGTAGCCACTGTCCATAAAGTTTTCCCCATGCCGCTTTTGCCCAGCCTGTATCTGCTACTGTTAAATGTAAACCGCCATCAACAAGATTCTGCCATGTAGAAGTAATAAGATGTCCTAACGGATATGTATAATCATGTAAAACCATCTTAGGCATACCTGTTGTGCCTGATGTAAAATATAATAAAAATTTATCATCATTTTTTGTTGATTGATCTCCGGTAGGTCTTTCGAATATATCAGATTGTTTTTCTATTTCTGATTTAAAATCATACCAACCATCTACAGTGCCATGCACAGCAACTTTATATTTTAAAGTTGGTGATTTTTTTTCGGCATTATCTACTGTTTCTGGAACCTTATCAGTTGAAACAGACACTATCATTTTAACATCAGCAGCTTTATTTCTATAAACAATATCTTTTTCTGTAAGCAAATGTGTCGCTGGAATTGGCACAGCACCTATTTTATGCAAAGCTATCATAACAAACCAAAATTCATATCTTCTTTTAAGTATTAACATTACTGCATCGCCTTTTTTAATTCCTAATGATTTAAAAAAGTTTGCTGTCTTATTACTATATTTTTTTATATCGCCAAATGTAAATATTTTTTCTTCATTGTGTTCGTTACACCAAACTAAAGCTTGTTTATTCGGTTCTTTTTCTGCAATGACATCCACAACATCAAACCCAAAATTAAAATTTTCTGGAACATTTATATGGAAATCCTTTATTAAATCTTCATATGATGAAAATGTTCTGTCAACATATTGTTTGTTAAGCATTCCTTTACCCTCTTAATTAAAAAATTACTGCTAAAAATTTCAGTTGAATATTACCCAATGCAATCATTGCATGTTCGTAGCCTGAATCAAAATATATAGAATCTCCAGAATTTAGAATTATTTCTTGATCTTTAAAGAAAAGTTTCATTTGTCCTTCTAAAATATAATTAAATTCTTGTCCGACATGAGCATATTTAGTTATAGTTTTTTCTTTATTTTCCGGATCAACTGTAACCAAGAATATTTCAGATTTTTTGTGCATAAAATTAAATGCTAAATCTTGATATTTATACTCTTTCCTTCTAGTAATAGAAAGACCTTTATCTTTTTTGACAACGGAAAATCTTTGTAATTTAGGTTCTTCACCTGTAAGAAGTACAGTAAGTTCTACATTAAACTTGCCAGCTATTTCATAAAGAAAACTCACTGGAATATCAATGTCTCCACTTTCATATTCAATATACTTATCAACATCAATTTTAAGTTCTTTTGACATAGATTCAACAGACATATCCGAAATCTCTCGTAATTCTTTTATCCTCTGCGCAATTTGCTTAATATTTTCAAGCATATTTCCTCCGAATTTTATAGCAACTACATTTATCGCATTATATAAATTTTATATATAAAATACAAAAAAACAAAAGTTATGTATACTCACTGTTTATATCAATTCATACTTTTAAAAATAGATATTTTTTTATGTATCTTAGCTGGAAGAAAAAGACTCTGTTTATGCTTATGAAAGAAATGATGTAACAATATAGCTGATATAATACAAGAAATAAAATCTGCTACTGCTGTTGCAACAAATACTCCATCAAGTCCAAAAAACAATGGAAGTATTAAAACAAAAGGTATAACTAGTATTACTTGCCTTGATAAACTTAAAACCGTAGCTTGAAGTGGTTTATTTATAGCTTGAAAATATGTACTTGCCAAAATTTGTATGCTTATTATTGGTAATGTTATGCTAAACAATCTAAGAGCTCTAGTCGACATTTCTACTAAAACTTGATCTGAAGAGTTAAACAACAAAACTATTTGTGGAGCAAAAAATTCTACAATTGAAAAACCTATTATTAATGAAAAAAAGCCCCACCGCATAGCCATTTTTGTTACTTGTATAGCAGCAGCATATTTTTTAGCACCATAATTATATCCGATCAAAGGCTGTGTGCCTTGTGCTATTCCAATTACAGAAAAAACTATTAATGTATTAATACTAATGACTATTCCTATTGCAGCTACAGCTGTATTACCACCATATTTTAACAATGAATAATTTAAAATAAGATTTAACAAACTTGAAGATATTTGAAAAATAAACTGTGCAACTCCTATTGACATACTACTTAATACTACTTTAAGACGTAACTTAAAATATTGAAATCTAATACGGTATTTACATTTCTTACCTATAAAAAATAACATTATCCAAACAAAACCAACAGTTTGTCCACAAAGAGTAGATATAGCTGCTCCTTTCATTCCTAAATGTAAATAATAAATAAGTATAGGACCTACTATCAAATTGACAATGGTACCAACGACTTGCGTCATAAGAGCTATTTTAGGATGTCCACTTGACCGAATAAAATTATTCATACCAAGACTTATAGCAAAAAAGAAATATCCTACTAAAACAATTTGAGCATATTCCTTGGCATAAGGTAATATTTCTTTACCTGCTCCTAAAATTATTAGAAATTCATCCAAAAAAAAGTAAGATATAACAGTAAAAAAACCACAGATAACTATAAGCAATATAAAGACATTTCCTAGAATTTGTTCAGCTTCTTTATAATTTTTCTTTCCAAGACTTATAGAAAATAAGGCATTCCCGCCAACACCTACAAGAGCACTAAAAGCAAGATAAAGTATACCTATTGGAAACATTATTGTTATACCTGCAATTCCAAGTGCACCAACTTCATGTCCGACCAATAATCTAGCTATAATATTATATGCAGCATTTACCATCATACCTGCAACAGCTGGCACAGAAAATTTTAAAAGTAAATTTGATATTTTACGAGATAAAAAAGGATTATTATTTTCTTTGTTCATTTATTGTATTTGTCCTATTGATAAAATAAAATAATTTCCAGTCACAGTATGTACAAAAATGTACATGACATATAAGACTGGAAATTATAAAATTATATTCAAGAATTAAAGCATTACAGATTTTACTTCTTTGAATCTGCTTCTCTTATTGCAACCTTTCTAATCTTTCCACTAATAGTCTTAGGAAGCTCATTTACAAATTCTACAACCCTGGGATATTTATATGGTGCTGTAACTTTTTTAACATGATTTTGTAATTCAACTATCAAAGAATCACTTGGGCTATAACCTTTTGCCAAAACCACAGTTGCCTTAACAATTTGCCCTCTGTAAGAATCAGGAACTGCTGTGATTGCACACTCTAATACTGCTGGATGTTCAATTAAAGCACTTTCAACTTCAAAAGGACCAATCCTGTATCCAGAACTTTTTATAACATCATCAGCTCTGCCTACGAACCAATAATATCCGTCTTCATCTTTATATGCTACATCGCCTGTATAATAATAGCCATCTTTCCATGCTTCTGCTGTTTTTTCCGGGCTCTTATAATATTCACAAAAAAGACCTAATGGTTTTCCTTCTTTCACATTTATAACTAAGTTTCCTTCCTTTCCAGGTTCACAGATATTACCATCGTCATCAATAATATCAATATCATAAACAGGTGAAGGTTTTCCCATAGAACCAGGTTTTGGTTTCATCCAAACAAAATTTGCTACCATTACAGCACTTTCACTTTGACCAAAACCTTCCATTATTTTATGTCCTGTAAGTTTTTCCCATTGATTAAAAACTTCAGGATTTAATGCTTCACCGGCAACACAACAATATTTTAATCTTGAAAAATCATATTTTGATAAATCTTCTTTTATAAGATACCTATAAATTGTTGACGGACAACAAAAGGATGTAATATTATTATTAGATATAATATCAAGAACATCTGTAGGTGTAAACTTATCAAAATCATATACAAAAACAGCACATCCTGATATCCACTGCCCATAAATCTTACCCCAAGCAGCTTTTGCCCAACCAGTATCTGCCAAGGTTAAATGAGCCCCATTTTCTTCAACATTTTGCCAAAATTTTGCTGTCGTTATATGCCCTAACGGATATGTATAATCATGCAATGCCATTTTTGGCATACTTGTTGTACCGGAAGTAAAATATATTAAAAACTTATCATCATTTTTTGTTGCTTCTTTCCCTAGAGGTCTTTCAAAAATATCTGATTGTTTTTCTATTCCTGATTTAAAATCATACCAACCATCTGCAGCACTTCCATTAACACAAACCTTATATTTTAATGTTGGGGACTCTTTTTGTGCATCATTTATTCGTTTAACTAAATCTTCTTCACCAACTGCAACTATCATTTTTACATCAGCAGCATTATTTCTATAAGCAATATCTTTTTCCATAAGCAAGTGTGTTGCAGGTATAACAATTGCACCAATTTTATGCAACGCAACAGCACTAATCCAATATTCATATCTTCTTTTTAAAATAAGCATTACAAAATCGCCTTTTTTAATCCCTATTGATTTAAAAAAGTTTGCTGCTTTATTACTTTGTTTCTTCATGTCATTAAATGTAAAGGTCTTATGTTCACCTTTATCATCACACCAAACTAAACATTTTTTATTTGGTTCCTCTTTTGCAGTTGCATCGACAATATCAAAACCAAAATTAAAGTTTTCCGGAATATTTACTTTATAGTTTTCTAAAAAATCTTCATATGAAGAAAATTTAGATTTTATAAATCTATCCAATATCATTTCACAATCCTCTTAGAATTATAGCACTACTGCTATAATTTTTGTTGTTTTGCCATTAACTGAAGTCATATAATGTTTACACTTAGAATCAAAATAAATACTATCCCCTTCTTCTAATAAAATTTCTTTATCATCTATATGAACTTTTAAAGATCCTTCTAATACATAGTTAAACTCGTGACCATCATGAGAATTTGGTTCTAAATCAGCATCGTTTGTTCTGTCTTTTACTGTTACAAGGAATATCTCTGCTTTCTTATTTGTAAACCCATAAGCTATATCTTGATAATCATATTCTTTTCTTCTTTCTACAGAAACACCCTTTCCTTTTTTGACAACACTGTATCTATTTAAATGAGGCACTCGCCCAGTTATAAGAGTAATAAATTCAACATTAAATTTTTCCGCTATTTTTTTTAAAACACCTATAGGAATATCAGATTCTCCATTTTCATATTGTTGATATATATTTTGTTCAATTCTTAATTCTTTAGCTAAAGTTTCAAGAGAAATATTATAAATATCTCTTAAATCTTTAATTCTCATAGAAATATCTCTTATATCATCATTCATTTATTTTCTCCATCAATAAACATTATAAGTATATTACTTACATTTAATCTTTACTTGAAATTTCCATTTGTTTAAAAAAATCTTTGTTTGATTTTGATGCTTTTAACCTTTTAGCTAATTCTTCCATAACTTCTATAGAATTCATGCTACTAAAAAGATTTCTCATTATCCAAATTTTATTTTTTTCATCTTCATTTAATAACATTTCTTCTTTTCTTGTCCCTGATCTCAGTAAATCTATTGCAGGATAAACTCTTCTATCTGCAAGTTTCCTGTCTAAGTAAACTTCACAATTACCAGTTCCTTTAAATTCTTCAAATATAACATCATCCATTCTACTACCTGTTTCAATGAGTGCTGTTGCAATGATTGTTAAACTTCCACCTTCTTCAATATTCCTTGCTGCACCAAAAAATCTTTTTGGTCTCTGTAATGCATTTGAATCAAGTCCTCCAGACAATACTCTTCCGCTTGAAGGAATTGTTGTGTTATATGCTCTTGCCAATCTAGTAATGGAATCTAATAAAATGACAACATCTTTACCATGTTCTACCATTCTTTTAGCTTTTTCTAAAACCATTTCTGCAACTTGAATATGTCTGTCTGCAGGTTCATCAAATGTTGATGAAACAACTTCTCCTTTAACAGATCTTTGCATATCTGTAACTTCTTCCGGTCTTTCATCTATAAGTAACACCATAAGAACAATTTCTGGATTATTTTCAGTAATAGCATTGGCTATTTTTTGTAATAACACAGTTTTTCCTGTTCTTGGAGGAGCATTAAGTAAAACTCTCTGTCCTTTCCCTATAGGTATAAACATATCTATAATTCTAGTTGATATTTCATTTGTTTTTGTTTCTAAAACAAGTTTTTCATCAGGATAGAGTGGTGTCAAATTATCAAATAATGGTCTTTCTCTAATATTGTCTAAATTTTCTTCCCCATTTATTGATACAACTTTTAATAATGCAAAATATTTTTCATGATTTTGAGGAGGTCTTACATAACCGCCAACTGTATCACCTTTTCTAAGTGCAAACTTTTTTATTTGAGGTGGAGCTATATATATATCATCTGGGCCAGATAAATAATTATAATCTGTGGATCTTAGAAATCCAAAACCATCATGTTTTATTTCTAAAACTCCTTCATCATACACCTGCCCTTTTTCTTTCATTTGAGCTTCAAGAATTTTGGCAATCAACTCTTGTTTTCTTAACCCTGTAATTGTTTCAACTTTTACTTCTTTTGCAATTTTTGTAAGCTCAGCCATCGTTTTTTTGGACAACACCGTTAAGTCCATAGATTCAGACATCCATCCCCCCCTAACATTTAATATTATTACTATATTTTAAAACATCTTCGTATGATTTTTTATTTTTGATTTGCATATACAATGAATTGTTTGACAACTTTACGACTAATTTTTATTAAAATTCTCTTCTCTTTTTTGATTTATTTGGGGAAAAATTCATTTGATTTTATAAAATTATATACTTTTTATCATTTTATGTCAATTACAAAAATATATAAATTATTTTTTGATATGTTCGAGTGCATTTATAGCCCTAGTATGATTAGGATTAAGTCTTAATGTAAGTTCCCACATCCTTTCTGCTTCAAAATATTTCCCTTTCGCATAAAGAATCAATCCTTCTTTATATTTTTCATCTGCCATTTTTTCGTCTATTTCAAATTTTTCTATCCCTTGTACAAAATTTTTATTTGTATTTTCTTGCTTAATTGATAATGATAGTTCTTTAACAGATTTATCAATATAATCTTTAGCTACTGAATAATAATTAAATGATGTTGTATATTTTGATGACCTCACAAAAATTTGTAAATTTTCCATTTGATTGATAGATGATATCCATTTTTTTGCATTAAATTTATCTATTCCATCTTGTAACAGTTGTGTCGCTTGAATATCAAATTCTTTCCTTTTTTCTTCTATAATAGAATTATTTAATATTTTCTGAACTTTTTGATAATATTCTGTTATTTCTTTATTTTTATTATCAAATTGCAGATATTTCATCCATTCTTTTGAACACTGTGAATAGTTTCCTGCATAATAATTTATATAACCAGCAGAATATGAATAAATATCGAAATCACTAACCAATGTTGAAACAGAATTATCCTTCATATTTTTCTGAATTTTTTTATAATAAAACATTGGAGATTCATAATTTGGATAATCAACAATTATTTTTTGTAATAATTCCGTTGCATACAAATATTGCCTTTTTGAATAAAAACTTTTAGCTTTATTAAATATTTCTTCTGCTTGTATTTGTGATATTCTATCTTCTTTAAGTGCACTTTTTGCTTCAATAGAAAGAATATTATCTGTTTTTTGTTTTTTATTCCATTTATATGTTAAAGAAAATCTATTAATTAAATCTATTTCATTAAAATCAGCTGAATAATTTATTGTAAAACTTGAAACATCCATACCCAAACCTGCTGTAATATGATCAGGATAGTATCCACATCTTATAGAATACTTATCTACAAACTTATACTCTACTCCTGTAAATAATTCATTATATGTATCTTCATTTTTCAAATCGACAGATACTGATATGGTATCACGGCTGTCAAAATGAAATTTAGTAGGTACTATTATTAAGGAACTAATTTTTAAAATTTTTTGAAAATCCTCTTTAAATTTATCAAGTTTTACTCCTGTTCCTATAATGTTTTGTGCAGATACCCCTAAACCTACATCTATTTGTGTATATTTTATATCAATATTATGAATAAATTTTGAAAAAGATACATCAAACGATACACCAGAATCTTTTTTTTCATATAAATCCATGATTATATATTTCATATCTAAACCAACTGCAACATCTATTGGTCTAATTAATGATGATAATGCAAAAATATATGCCCATTGATTTGTTGAAACCGTCTTTGGTTTATCAAAAGGATCTTTTCTTAATTCAACATCTCCACTAGATAAATTTATAATAGAAAAACCAGATGTAATATTATCAAATATATTTAAACTTGCAGAAACTGCATTATACGATGTTCCATCAAATAAATTATATCTAGATAATGAAACTGTATTATAATTGAAAAAAGACAATAATGAACTATTATGATATATTATTGCAGGATCATTTATATTATTTAAAGCTGTTTCCCCTTGCGAAAAAGCTGACACTGAGGGACCATGGGAAAGAAAATTCTTCCTTTTCCCTTTTGCATATAAATTCTGCACTATTAATATACTTAATATTAAAATAAAAATTATTTTATAATTAACAATCTGCATCTTTCAGTTCTTGTTTGTCCAGAAAATTTCTTTTTTATAATACATAAATATGTTCCATTGTATAATGTATTGCCATAATCATCTTTTCCATCATATAATATTTCATTACTTCCTTTTGATAAATTATCCAATGACAAATGATAAATTTTGTCTCCATATTCAGAATATATATCCATCTGAACAGAACCATCTTCCGGCATTTCAAAGAAAATTCTTGTTTTTTCGCCATTCTGGGGATTGAAAGGATTAGGAGCATTATATACTCTTGCGATTTCACCGAGAGTTACAAATGTAAATACTTCTGGATTTAATAATTTTGCACCATATTGATTTTCAACTTCAACTTTCCAATAATATCTTGTTCTTGGCAATAATGAACTAGATGTATACCTGTTTTCTGTCGATAAATTATATGAATACATTGAATCATTAGTTGTCCCTATATAAAAAATATATTTTAATATGTCTCCATCAACACCTTTTGTTGCAATCCAATTAAATTCTATATTTACATTTTGGTTAGCTTTATCACCTTGCAAATTTGTATTCAAATTAATAAAAGAATGCGGCCTTTCTGTAACTACAAAAGTTTTTATTGAAGAAGTATATATATCAGGGTAACATTCATTATCTGCAATAACAAAATATTCATATATACCATAATCTAATGTTATAGTTGTATCAAAAGTTTTAGTATTTATATTATTAAATGATACTTCTGTCCAAGGATCTGAAGAAGAATTCTTTCTATAATACATCTTTGGGTAATTATTAGAAATATCATTATTATATATATCTCTATATGATACCTGTATTTTTACATCATTTTCACTCTTTATAAATATTAAATCTTTTATATCTTCTGAAGGAATTAGCTGATTTTCTGTATTTGGTATATAATCAAATTCACTGAAATAATTTGACTCTAATGTTATTAAATCTTCTGGAAGAGAACCACTATATTGCATAACTTGCGGACTTACATAATCTATTGATGAATCTAAATTAATCCATTGTGATTTTTGCGAAAATTCAGATAAATTTGAGTTTAAATAAATGCTTTGGTCTGCATATATTGCATAAACTGCATAAAGAGGCTGAACTTGTAATACAAAAAAGAATATAGTCAATACCAAATATTTCATATTATTTTCAAATAAATTTTATAATTAAAATAGAAAAGCATAAAATGAATTTTTCAATTTTCAAAAATACAACTACTTTTTTAAAAATTCCAAAAGGGACAGAAGTTCTTCTTTTACTTCTGATAATTTTTCTGAATTACATACTTCAGATGATTCTTCTTGAGAATTAACCTTTTTCCTCTTATCTCCATTTAAATACTTCTTAACACCTGCAATTGTAAATTTTTGTTTATATAGTAATTCTTTAATCTTATTTATTAATTCGACATCGGAAGAAGAATATTTTCTTAAACCAGAATGTCTTTCAGGTTTAAGAAGTTTAAATTCTCTTTCCCAATATCTTAACGTATATGTAGGAATCTGTGTAATTTTTGAAATTTCACCAATTGTTAAATATTTTTTTTCAATGTTTAACATACCAATACCTACTTAAAAATAAATTTCTAATTTTTTTACAAACATTTTAGAAAACTCTAAATTTTTTTTATTTAAATAATCTTATTTCTTTACGATTTCAGCGAATAAATTCTAATAAATCAAACAAACTTATTGTTATCTAAACATATCTTTTGATTGTTTAAATCTTATTTTTTTCATAGGAGGAATCATCAGCGATTCTCCTGTCTTTGGATTTCTACCTTTTTTAGTTTCTGTAGTGATTAAATTAAAACTTCCAAATCCTGTAATAACAACCTTTTCCCCATTTTTTATTGATGATACAATTTCGTCAAATAGTGCATTTACAACTATATTTGCTTCTTTTTTTGACGGTAAAACATTTGAAATTTTCTCTACTAAATCATTTTTTGTCATACATACACCCTCTTACTACTCAGATTTTGGAGTTCTGGTCATTAAATCATATACTGCTTGTTTAGGATTTTTATTTTTAAATAAAACATCATAAACTTCATTTATTATTGGTAATTCAATATTTAATTTTTTTCCAAGTTCATAAGCACTAATTGATGTTTTCACACCTTCGGCAACCATTTTTAAATCTTTTTCTGCCTGATGTAAATTTTTCCCATGAGCTATCATTTCACCTAAATTTCTATTTCTAGAATGTTTAGAAAAACAAGTAACCATTAAATCTCCTACACCAGAAAGTCCGTAAAAAGTCTGTTCTTTCCCGCCTAAAGAAACTCCTAACCTTACAAGTTCTTTTAATCCTCTTGAAACTATTGCTGCTTTTGTATTGTCTCCAAAAGATAAACCATCAACTATTCCACCTGCTACAGCAAAAACATTTTTTAAAGATGCCCCAAGCTCAACGCCAACAATATCATTTTGAGTATAAACCCTAAAATAATCATTCATAAATAAATCTCTACACTTGATTGCATTTTCTTCATTTTTTGAAGCTGATATAACTGCAGTAGGTATTTTTTTTGATACCTCTTCTGCATGGCTTGGACCTGACAATGCAACTATTTTATCTTTTGTTTTAGGAAAAATTTCTTCTATAATTTCTGAAACTCTCAGTAAAGTTTCATTTTCGATTCCTTTTGTAGCACTCATAATCAACTTATCTGAAATATCAATGCCCAGTTTTTGAATTGACAAAACTGTTGACCTCAAAAAATGAGATGGGACAACAAATAATATAGAATCTGTTTCTTCTATCATTTTCAAATCACTCGAAATTTTTATATTATTTGATATATTTTCTCCGCCAATAAATGGAATTTTTCTATCTTTATCTAATTTGTCTGCAACTTCCTTGCTAAATTCCCATAAAGAAACATCATGCCCATTACTATATAACAAACAGGCTAAAGTTGTCCCCCATGATCCTGCTCCTAAAACTGTTATTTTCATATTTGCCTCTTTAAATATTCTTTTTATCAGAAACTTTGCTTTCTGTTCCTTTTATTATTCTTCTTATATTACCAATATGTCTTACTATTACCAATACCGCAACTAAACATGCAAATAAAATTATTATGTTTGGATAATGAAAAAATGCCAAGCATATAGGTAGTGAAATCGCTGCAGTAATTGATGAAAGTGCGACATATTTTGATAAAAATAAAACTAAAGCAAAAACCATAAAACATATTAAAGTCACTATTGGTGCAAAAGCAACAAATATTCCACATCCGGTTGCAACGCCTTTTCCACCTTTAAATTTTAAAAATATCGTAAAAACATGTCCCAATAATGTAACAAATGCAACAGTCAAAACAAAATATATAGACGGATTAATCATAGATGCAAAATATACAGGTATGAAACCCTTCATGGCATCTAAAAAAAATGTTAAAACACCAAGTGGTTTACTAACAACTCTGAATACATTTGTTGCACCAGGATTACCAGACCCACATTTTCTAATATCAATTTTTTTAAATATTTTAGAAATAACATAAGCAAAAGGAATTGCACCAGAAAGATAAGATAAAATTAAATAAACAACCATATCCATTTTAAATTCCGATATCCTTTGATTTACTTCTTGTAATTTGTCTAAACTTCAATATTATTGGCGTTCCTTGAAAAGAAAATCTTTCTCTTAAACAATTTTCCAGATATCTTCTATAAGAAAAATGTAATAATTCTAAATCATTTACTGAGAATCTAAATGTTGGCGGTTTGGAAATTAATTGTTCAGCTTCTTTAATTTTTAACTTTTTACCCTTTCTTGAATAAGGTGTTCTACCAACTGCAGATCTTATAACATCATTTAATTCTTCTTGTGTTACCAACTTTGAATATTCTTGATAAATAAGAGGAGCTACTCTAAAAATTCTATCTATTCTTTGTTTTGTCTTAGCTGATATAAAAATGATATCTGCCCAATCCAAAAATTTTAATGTTTCTTCTAGCTGGCTTTGAAATAATTTAATTTTTTCTTCTTTATCTTCTATTAAATCCCATTTGTTTACTGCTATAATACATGGCTTTTTCTTTTCTATTATCATTCCTGCAATTTTAGCTTCTGTTTCTCCTATCCCTTGTGAAGCATCTGCCACCAAAACTGCAATATCGGCTTCATCTAATGCATAATTTGTACTAAGAGTTGATAAATATTCCATATCATCTTTTGTTTTATTTCCTCTATGCAAACCTGCAGTATCTATAAGTAAATAATCTATATCATTATGTGTTGCATGAACTGACAATGAATCTCTTGTTGTCCCCGGAGTATTATGAACAATACACCTTTCTTCTTGAACAATTGAATTTACAATAGATGATTTACCTACATTTGGTTTTCCAACAAAAATAATTTTTAAAACTTCTTCTTCTGATTCTTTAGTATCATCGTCTCCTATAAGACCACAAATAGATTCTAAAAGTTCAACCATATTTCTACCATGTATAGAAGAAACCGGAATTATTAAATCAAATCCTAATTTATAAAATTCATAAACTTTTACTTCTTCTGCAAAAGTATCTATTTTATTAATGACTAAAATAACCGGTTTTTTGCTTGCTCTTACAGATTTTGCAATTATAGGGTCAAAAGGATGTATTCCTTCTTTCCCATCAACTATAAAAAGTATAATATCAGAACTCTGTATTGCCATATCAAGCTGTTGACTCATAGCTTTTGAAAACTCTGAAACATTACTGCTCCAACCAGCTGTATCAGTTACTATAAAATGTTTATCTTTCCATTTTATAGCAAAATCATTTCTATCTCTTGTTGTTCCAGGTGTATCATGGATAATAGCTTTTTTTCTTCCTATAAACCTGTTAAACAGAGTTGACTTACCTACATTTGGTCTTCCAACAATCGCAATTTTCTTATACATTATTTAATTTTTTACTCCCATGTATTACATAATCAATACCAGATACTGCAGTTACAAAAACAGTAAGAATTAGTAAAATATTTGTTATATTAGTTGGTATTCGAGCAACTATTGTCCACATAGTAACCATTTGAACAATAGTAGTAATTTTACCTAAAAATCTAGTTTTCACTTCAGAATTTCCAGATACAAAATAAGTAATTACCCATCCAACTAAAATTATGACATCTCTACTTACAACTACAACAAAAATCCAAAGAGGCACTAAATCTAAATGAATAGCAACTAAAAATGAAGAAAGCATTAAAGCTTTGTCTGCTATTGGATCTAATAAACTTCCAAGCTTGGAAATTTGTTTATATTTTCTAGCAACAAAACCATCTACAGCATCAGTTAATATAGTAAATGTAAAAATCGAAAGAGCAACCAAATAAAACCCTTGCAAATATGTAACTATAAAAACAGGGATCAACATAATCCTAGCTATTGTTATCTTATTTGCAATCGTCATATCGAGTACCAGTAAAACTTTTTCGAAATTTAATTTTATAATATTTCATTCTGTTTGACAATAAATAAAATATTAAAAATCACTTTATCTCTGCCTTAATTGCATATATACAAATTTTATATTCTTTTTTAATTCTGAAAGTGTAGAAGAATTATCTATAGTAATATCCGCCATTTGCATCTTATCTTCAATTGGCATCTGCAAAGCTATTCTATTTATAGCTTCATTTTTTGATATTTTATCTCTTTTACTAAGCCTCTTTAATTGCAAATGATATTTTGCATATATAACAATAATTTTATCACAAATTCTGTCTAATCCAACTTCAAATAATAACGGTGCATCTACAACAATATCAACTGACTTATATTTTTTTGCAATTATTTCATTTATTTTTTTGATTATATGCGGATGAAGAATTCTTTCCAAATCTCTTTTTGCTTGTTTATCATTAAAAATAATTTGTGCTAATTTTTTTCTATTTAAATAACCTTGTGATGTTAATATATCTGTTCCAAAATTCTCAACTACATCTTTAAGACTTTTACTTCCCTTAGTTGTTAAAAGACTGGATATTTTATCAGCATCAATAATATAACATCCAAGCTCTTTGAAAATTTTAGATGACTGACTCTTACCTGTCCCAATACTGCCCGTAAGACCTATTATCATTCTACCCTACCATATCTGCCCAATTTTTACCTATTTTTATATCAACTAAAAGAGGTACTTTTAATTTCATAGCATTTTCCATTTCATATTGTAGCATTTTAATAACTATATTTTCTTCTTCTTTTGGAACTTCTAAAAGTAAATCATCATGAACTTGTAATAATATATTTGATTTTAAACCTTGTTCTTTTATTGATTTTGATACATTTATCATAGCAATTTTTATTATATCTGCTGATGTTCCCTGAATAGGTGTATTTAATGCCATTCTTTCTCCAAAAGAAACAACTTGTTTATTAGTTGAATTAACTTCTGGTATATACCTAGTTCTACCTGTCAATGTTTTAACATATCCATTTCTTTTGGCTTCTTCTATAATTTCATTTGTCCAATTTTTCACACCAATATATCTTGTTAAATATTTATTGATATATTCTTTTGCTTGTCCAACTGTTATTGATAACTGTTTTGATAAACCAAAAGGAGATATTCCATAAACTATTCCAAAATTTATTGATTTAGCAGATATTCTCATTTCTTTAGTAACATCTTCTTTATCTGTTATATTAAAAACTTCCATTGCTGTTGCTGTATGAATATCTTTTCCACTATTAAAAGCATCTATCAAAATTTTATCACCGGAAATATGTGCTAAAACTCTTAAATCTATTTGTGAATAATCAGCTGAAATGAAAACTTTGCCTTCATCAGCTATAAATGCTTTTCGTAATTGTCTGCCATAATCTGTTCTATTTGGTATATTTTGCAAATTTGGTTCAGATGAAGAAAGTCTTCCTGTTGTAGTAACTGCCTGATTGAAAATTGTATGTATTCTTTTGCCTTCATATTGTACATATCTATTCATAGAGTCAATATATGTAGTTTTAAGCTTTTGTAATTCTCTATATTTTAAAATTTCTTTTGCAATATCATATTCTGTTAATTCTAAAAGGACAGATTCATCTGTAGAATATCCTGTTTTTGTTTTTTTAATTGCCGGAATTTTTAATTTTTCAAACAATATTACTGCTAACTGTTTAGGCGAATTTATATTAAAACTTTCTTGTGCTAACTCAAAAATTTTATTTTCCAAAACAGATATTTCTTCTGTAATTTTTTTATCAAACTCTTTTACAAAATTTTCATCTATTCTTATGCCAATTGTTTCCATTTCAAATAAAATTGATACTATTGGCATCTCTATATTAAAAAACAAATCTATGAGATTATTATCTTTAAATTTGTTTAGTAATATATTTTTTAATTTATATATTGCAATAGTCTTTGAACAAGAATATTTAGACAATACATCTAAGTTTAAGGAATCCAACTGAACTTTTTTTGAACCTTTACCTAAAACATTATCTATATTATCAATATTATAATTCAATAATTTATTTGAAAGATATTGTACTGTATGTTCGCTTGAAGGATCTATACAATAAGAAGCCATCATAACATCAAAATAAATATTACTTAAATTGATATTTATTTTTTTTAACATATGTTTTATAAATTTTAAATCATAACCAATAAACTTAATTTTATCTGATTCAAATATAGATTTAAAAATCGTAACAAAATCTTCTTGTGATATTTGTTGCACTGTAAAATCATTATGATTTATTGGTAAATAATAATTGTCATTATCACCAAAGCAAAAAGATATACCGACAATAAAATCTTTTATAATATCATATCCTGTTGTTTCCAAATTAATAATTATTTCCTGACGGAACAGCAATTTACTTTGAAGCTCTTTTGCTGAAGCAATATTATTAATTATTTTTACATTATTATTAATAATCGTCGCAATTTCTGTATTTTCAGCTTTACATTGAACAAATCCTATATCCGGCTTAATATCTTGTTTAACAAAAACATTACTTGTCTTACATATAAAACTATTTAATTCATATTTTTTTAAGAAATCTGTTGCATTACAAAAAAGATTATCATTAAATTTCATGTCTTCTATAGAACAACCAAGAGGAACATTCAAATCCAGCTGTACTAATTGCTTACTTAATACTGCACTTTCTGCACCATTTTTTACAATTTCAGAAAGCTTGCCTTTCAGAGAAGAAGCATTCGCTATAATATTTTCAACATTTCCATAAGTTTGTATTAGTTTTACAGCTGTTTTTTCACCAATACCTTTAATACCTGTAATATTATCACAAGCATCCCCCATAAGTGCCAACATATCTACAATCTGATTAGGATAAATTTCATATTTTTCATAAACTTTTTCAGTATCAAACATAATATTTTTTGATTCATTCCATATACTGATATTTTCATTAACTAACTGAAATAAATCTTTATCACCAGTAACAATCACTGCTTTAATATTTTCTTTCTCTGCTTTTTTTGCAACAGTTCCAATAATATCATCAGCTTCGTAACCACTTTTTTCTAATAAACATAAATGCATAGCATCTACTGCTTCTCTTGCTATAGGCATCTGCTTAATTAAATCTGTTTCTATTTCTTTTCTATTAGCTTTATATTCAGGCAACAATGTGTGTCTAAAATTCTTTGATGGATGATCAAAACATATTGCTATATAATCTGGTTTCTTTTCATTTTTTATTTTATTTATTAATTTAATAAAGCCATATACAGCATTTGTAGGTACACCTGTTGATGTCGTAAGCGGTCTTATTGCATGGTAGGCTCTATGAATATAGGCACTAGCATCTATTATATATAAAACTCCCATTAAAACCTCTTTATATAAATCTGTTTTTTATTTTTAAACGATAAAAATACTAATGAGATTATATAAAGTTTATGTGTAAAATACAAAGATATAACTATTTTATATTTTTTAAAAGATATTTATAATTATAGAATTAAAATTTAAATCTTATACAATATATTGATATTTATTAACATACAAATACTGCATATTGTGTTTTTATTTGACAAATAAAAATTTAAGATTTATAATTCAATTAGAGTTTTAAAAACAAACTTATTGGTGCTTTAACTAGCTTAATAGGAAATTTCGTTAAAATCGAAAACACTCCCGGTGCTGTAAAGGGAATCGAAAGACTTTCAACAAAAAAGTTGAAAAAACCACTGCTTGTTCATATTTCAAGTGGGAAGGTAAGTCAAGTAGGTATTTTTGCCCTGAGTCAGAAGACCTGCCACTAAGTAATATATGTAGTTACAAGTTGTCGCGGAATAACTTGGATATATTATTTGTGGAATTAAGAAAATCAGGGTGCATTTCCACTATTTGTAAACAAAATAACAAATAGGGGAATGCAATGAAAAATGTAATATCAATTTTTAAAAATGTCGTAAAAAGAGATGGTACAACAGAGAAGTTCAATCCTGAAAAAATAAAATCAGCAATTTATAAGGCAAGCCAAGCTACTCGTGAATTTGATGAACAAACAGCTTTAAAGTTAACTTTTAAAGTCGTTAATATTGTTCAGCAAATATTTGCTGACAAAAATCCTTCTGTAGAAGAAATTCAAGATATCGTCGAAGAAGTATTAATAACATCTCCATACAAAACATCCGCAAAAGCATATATTTTATACAGAGAACAACATTCAAAAATTAGAGACATAATATCTAATTTTAATGTTGATTTAGTTGATCAATACTTATCAAAAAAAGATTGGCAAGTTAATGAAAATAGCAATATGTCATATTCTTTGCAAGGACTAAACAATTATGTTTCATCAGAAATAAGTAAAATATATTGGTTAAATAAGATATACACTCCTCAAATAAAACAATTTCACATAGATGGCGACTTACATATCCATGATTTAGGTATTTTAGGCGTTTATTGTGTTGGTTGGGATTTATATGATTTGTTGCTTACCGGATTTAAAGGGGTTTCCGGCAAAGTTGAATCTATCCCGGCTCGACATTTTAGAACTGCTTTAGGTCAGATTGTAAATTTTTTTTATACTTTACAGGGCGAAGCAGCAGGAGCACAGGCTTTTTCAAGTTTTGATACTTTACTTGCTCCTTTTATTGCTTATGACAAATTACAATACAAAGATGTAAAACAAGCATTACAAGAATTCCTATTTAATTTAAATGTTCCTACAAGAGTGGGCTTTCAATCACCTTTTACAAATCTCACATTTGATGTAAAAGTTCCAAAATATTATTTAGATGAAAATATTGTTATAGGTGGCAAAATTCTAGACAAAAAATATAAAGATTTTCAAAATGAAATGGATATGTTGAACCAAGCTTTTCTTGATGTTATGCTAGAAGGTGATGCAAAAGGAAGAGTTTTTACATTCCCTATACCAACATACAATATAGGTAAAAACTTTGATTGGGATAACCCATCATTAAAATTACTTTGGGAAATAACAGCCAAATACGGTATTCCTTACTTCGCAAATTTTATAAATTCAGAAATGGATCCAGATGATGCAAGAAGTATGTGTTGCAGACTTAGAATAGATAACAGAGAACTTAGAAGAAGAGGTGGTGGATTATTTGGTGCTTCTCCTTTGACAGGTTCAATTGGTGTTGTTACTTTAAATATGGGAAGAATTGGATATACTTCTAAAAATGAAGAAGAGTTTTTTTATAAACTTGAAACTTTAATGAATCTATCAAAAGAAAGCTTAGAAATAAAAAGAAAAATCCTTGAAAAACTTACTAACCAAAACTTATACCCATATATGAGTTATTATTTAAGAAATGTAAAAGAGAGATTTAATTGTTATTGGAAAAATCATTTTTCAACTATTGGTATTGTTGGAATGAATGAATGTTGCATAAATTTCTTAAAAGAAAATATTGCAAGCCAAAAAGGCAAAGATTTTTCTATTAAAGTTCTTAACTTTATGAGAGCAAAACTTGAAAAATATCAACAAGAAACAGGAAATATCTATAATTTAGAAGCAACACCTGCAGAGGGAACATCTTACAGATTGGCAAAAATTGATAGAAAAAAATATTCAGATATTATTTTTGCTAACATGGAAGCTGTAAAACAAAATAAGCCTCCATTTTATACAAATTCTACACAATTACCGGTAAATTATACTGATGATTTATTTGAAGTTCTGGAATTACAACACGAAATACAATCTCTTTATACTGGTGGAACTGTACAACATATGTTTATTGGCGAACGAATTACTGATACAGTTGCTCTGAAAGAATTTATTAAAAAAGCTTTCACAAAATATAAATTACCATATATGTCTATAACACCAACATTTAGTGTGTGTCCTTCTTGCGGTTATCAAAATGGAGAAGTCAAAATATGTCCAACTTGCGGACAAGCCTGTGAAGTTTATTCTAGAGTTGTAGGTTATTTAAGACCTGTTTCTCAATGGAATGAAGGCAAACAAGAAGAATATAAAATCAGAAAGGTGGTAAATCTATGAAAATAGGAGGATTGCAAAAATTTTCTCTCATTGATTTCCCACAAAAAAGCTCTGCCATTATATTTACTCAAGGATGTAATTTTAGATGTGAATATTGTCATAACCCGGAACTTGTATATTATAATTTATTTAAAATTCCTATACCTGTTGAACAAATCTTTTCTTTTTTAGAGACTAGAACAAAACAATTGGATGCAGTAGTAATTACTGGAGGGGAACCAACTTATCAACCTGATTTAATAGATTTTATTAAAAAAATTAAATCTATGAAATACCTTATAAAACTTGATACAAATGGATCAAATCCTGAAATAATAAAAAAAATAATTGATGAACAGTTAATAGATTTTATTGCTATGGATATAAAAGCTACTTTTGATAAATACAGTTATGTATCTTGTGTTCCTGTTGATATCGAAAAAATTAAAACAAGTATTGAGATTATTAAAAATTCTCACATAAAATTCGAATTTAGAACAACTTATGATAGAACAAAATTATTATCGACTGATATTGAAAAAATGAAAGAATTTTTTACACAAGATATCAATTATCGAATTCAACATTGCAACACAATAAAACATTAAAAATGAATAAATTAATATCAATAATTACATTAATTACATATTTAATTTCTATATTAATTCCTAACGGGATTACAGCTGAATCTATAACTAATAATGCTGTCTTTAATAATAGTAATATAGAAATTTTAAAAAAAATACCTATATCATACGGCAGAATTTTTGAAACTAATACAGCAAAAAATGAAAAACTTGATATAGTAGTTATCCAAGATTTTCATTGCCAACCAAAAGTACAAAAAAATATTTTCAATATTATAGATTATCTTGATAAAAAAATGTCTATTGGTTATTTTTTTACAGAAGGAGCACCTATTGGTAAAATTAATTTATCACCATTAAATGAGATATATCCAGAAAAAATAAAAATAAAAATTTTAAATAAAATGATTGAACAAGGTTTATTAAGTGGACTTGAATATTATGCAGCAATTAATAAAAACACCCATTTATATGGCATAGAATCTTGGAATTTATATATAAACACTATAAAAATATTTCAAAATATACAAAAAAAAGAAAAATATTTTTTAAATAATATAGAAATAACCGAACAAAATCTAAAAGCATTAAAAAAACTATTTTATAATAAAAAAATGTTTATATATGATGAACTATATAACAGTACAAATATTAAAAAAGATAGTATTTTTTTTAATAAATTAAATAATTTATGTATTTATTCCAATATAAATATTAGTTCTTCATATAAAAATGTAAAAAAATTTATTGATATTATAAAAAATCCACAAATAAATATAAAAAACAGTAATGTCAGTAAAGATAGAAATTTCTTTTTAAAAATACTAAAAGATAAAATTTCTTTTGCACTATATACACAAATTATAAACAAACAAAAAAACAAAACAGCTGAAGAAAATTTAATTTTACTCTATACAAATGCTAAACCATTTTTAAAAAATCAAGAATTTCAAAAATATAAGTATATTGAAACATTAAAAAAGAAATATGAGCTAATTAAATCTTTTGATATTAAAAAATTTTTAATTGAAGAAACTATTTTAAGACAAGATATATTTGATAGAACTTTCACAACAAGAAAAACGAAAGAGACAGCTTTTATAAGCCAAATGATAATGTTATTAAAAGAATATGTCAGTTTACATATACAATTTGAAGATTTGAAACAGTTTAATGCAAATATAAAAAAATTTAAAAATACAATCGGAACAAGTAAAATTACTAATAAAAAAGAAATTATAAAAATATTAAATAATGATTTAATATCTACTTATTATAAAAACAATATTGAAAGGAATAGTATTTTTGTTGATGTTATAAAAAAAAGAAAAAACACAAAAAAAACAGACATATTGATTGTAGGAGGATTTCATAATGATATTATTAGGATATTTGAGCATGAAAAAATAAAATATGCTGTTATAATGCCAAATGCAGAAGAAATTGATACAGGACATTATAAACAGATATTGTTGGATATAAAAACTTCATCTGATGCTCTTTCAGATGGTTTATTAGTTTTAGGATTATCAAAATACAAACAAAAACAATTTTTATTAACATGGATAAAAGAACTAAGAAGCAGCGGTTTTAAAGACAAGGAAATTATTGAAATTATAAACAAGTGGGCAAATATACATAAAAATTTTTGGGGATTAGGAAAATCCGGTATAAAAGATTCTGAGTTTTCTATTAATCAAAAAACAATAGATTTATCTGATATTATTTTAACTAGTAATTCATTAAGTTTAAAAGGATGGTTTATAAAAGTAAAGAAAATTGTTAAACAATATTTAAATAAATTTAAACAACCTTTTATTTACAGATACCATGGCAATAATAAAAAAATTTTAGATGTAAAAACATTAAAAAAAATGGAATCAAATATCAAATTTTTTCCTTTCATTCAACTGATGTTGGGATTTGATTTATATTCATCTTTTTCAACTATTTTTATGCAGTCAAATGGATATAGCTTAGAATTTATTGCAATAGTGTTTTCATTATTAGCTCCTATTAGTTTTTTTAGTTCTGGGATTGCAGGTTTAATTGGTGACAAAATTTCAAAGAGAACTTTAGTTGTTGTATCATTATTTATCCATACATTAGGAACTATATGTTTTACTGTATCAGGATTATCTCCAATTTTATTATTAGCTTCTCAGATTTTGCCAACAATAGGAATATCCGGGTTATCTGTAAGTCTCAGTCCTTTTCTTTTTAAATCTCTTGAAAAGATTGGTGAAAAAGAATCATTTCAGGAAATCTATGGTGCAAATTTAGCGTTATTCTGGATAATAATGTCTGTATCATCTCTTCTTGGCGGAACAATTGCTTTCTTTACAAATCAAATGATTGTAATCACAATTGCAGCAATATTGGATATAGTTGTTTTATCTGGAAGTTTTATATTTACATATAAGGAAACTCATAAACAAAATCGAAAAAGCGACAAAGAACTTAAAAAAATCATAAAAGAATCAAAAAAAATAAAAACATATTTTAAAAATTTATTTATACCTATTATAAAATTGTCTTCTAACAAAAAAACATTATCAATTGTGCTTATAAATATTGTAATAAATAATATTTTCTTTGTAAGTTTATGTTTCTTTTTACAACCATTATTAATTAGTACAGGATTAACCATTGGTGCTCTTGCACCGATATATTTTGCTGCAAACATGTTCCAGTCATTAGCATCACATTTTATTAAGAAGTTTAGTTATATAGTTGAAAAACAAATAAATAGAAATATTTTCTTTATATCTATGGGAGTACTTGTAGGACTGTTTGCTTTTACTGGACATCCTATATTTTTAATTACTTTATATGTTTCAATGAATTTTTGGCAAGGAACTTCCTCTTTAACAGAAATATCTGCAGTATATGAAATAATAGATGATAATATGAAATCTAAATGGCTCGCATTTAAATCTATGTTTGGAACAATTGTTGCCAGTATCACTCAAATATCAATAAGTGGTTTATTATCCATAGGAATAAATGGGAATACTTTAATTACAATCAGTACTTCTATTATAATTTCTGCTTCTATCATTATCCCCCAAATATTTAATAGGGAAAATAAAAATTCTTCTATATATAATGAAACTGTAAATATAATAAATGTTAAATCCTTACTATCTTCAGCTTAAAATTTTATAACAAAACAGAAAGATATCAAAAAAGTATAAGTTTATTTAATTATTATTAATTTTTAAGATTTTTTGCCGGATTATCGAAGAATTGTTAAAACTTTACATTTTGTGTCAGAATATCACATCAATAATAAAATTAGATTATATATTTTCTTCTATATAATGCTGTGCTGCTACTGAAGCCGTAGCCCCATCACCCACTGCAGTGACAACCTGTCTTAAAAGTTTTTTTCTAATATCACCACAAGCAAAAATTCCAGATATAGAAGTCTGCATATTGTCATTTGTAATAATATATCCATTTTCATTTAAAGATATTTTTGACTGTGTTAAAAAATTTGTATTTGGGGTCCAACCAACGAAAATAAAAACACCATTTACATTTAATTCTGTAATTTCTTGTGATTTAACATTTTTAAGCTTTACTTTCTCTATTGTTTCTAAGCCATATATTTCTTCAATTGTTGTATTTAAAAATACATTAATCTTTAAGTCATTTACAACTCTTTCCTGTAAAATCTTAGCCGCTCTAAATTCATCTCTTCTATGTATTAAATTAACTTTACTTGCAAATTTTGTTAAATATAAAGCTTCTTGTAATGAAGAATCTCCTCCTCCAACAACTGCAATTTCTTTATTTCTAAAAAAAGGACCGTCACAAGTTGCACAATATGAAACACCTCTGCCAATAAACTCTTTTTCGCCTTTAACATTTAACTTTTTAAAATTAGCTCCGCTGGCAATAATAATTGTTTTTGTTATATATGTTTTGTCAGACAATATAACTTTTTTTAAATTTTCTTCTGTATCTATTGATAAAACTTCACCATAAATAATTTCTGTACCGAAATTTTTTGCTTGTTTTTCCATTTTAACAGCAATATCAAAGCCATTAATCCCTTCTTCAAAACCAGGATAATTTTCAAGATTATCAGTAATAGCAATCTGTCCACCACAACCAGCTTTCTCAATAAGTAAAGTTTTAAGTCTTGATCTTGAAGAATATATCCCAGCAGATAAACCTGCAGGTCCTCCGCCAATAATAATTACATCATATATCATAAAATAGTCTCTTTTTTAATTTATTAATTTTTTTATATCTTCTTTCCATTTATTTTCATTGGCTGGTGAATATCCAACATATTTATTATATATATCACCATTCTGGTCTATTAAGAAAAATGCTGGAATTCCACTAATTTTATAATTTGATACAACTTTCTTATCACTCATCAAAACCTTATAATTTATTTTTTGTTTTTCCATGAATTTTAAAATAGTTGATTTTTCTTCATTTAAATTGATACCTAAAATTACAAAACTTCCATTGTCTTTATATTCATCATATAATTTTTCAACAGATGGTATGGATTGTCTGCAAGGAGGACACCAAGTTGCCCAAAAATCTATAAATATAACTTTACCTTTATAATCAGACAACGAAACTTGTTGTCCGTTTAAATCTTGTAATGTAAAATCTGGAGCAGAAGCTGCAAATGAAAAAGTAGTAAAACAAATACATACTACTAAAAATAATAATATTTTTTTAAATAACATTATCTATCTCCTTTTTTATATCATTTTTAGGTCTAAACCCAACAATTTTATGTATAGGTTTCCCACCTTTAAAAATAATCAAACATGGTATAGATGTGATTTGAAATTTTGAAGACAAAGCCATATTATCATCGGTATTGAGTTTACAAATTTTTACTTTCCCTTCATAATCTTTTGCTAATTCTTCAATAACTGGAGATAACATCTTACATGGTCCGCACCAAGGTGCCCAAAAATCAATTAACACCGGAATACTTGACTTTAAAACTTCCTGATCGAAATTTTGTTCTGTAATATTTAATTCTGCCATTTTAGCCCCCAATAAACTATTTTCTAAATTATATAAAAAGAAAATGATTCTATCAATCAAATAAAAAATTTTATCAGCTATTTTTTATTAACAACAGGAACAAAATGAGCATCCCATCCGCCAAGTTCAGCATTATTATATTGATAAATCGGTGTATTTTTATTATTAGGTTCTGAAATAATTTTATCTACTGCAACAGCAGCATAAATTCCACCGGATATAAGCACCGTTCCGCCTAAAATTGGGCCAACAACAGGTATAAGACTAAGAGCTTCACTTGCATCATAAAAAACTTTTAATTGTTTTATTATCATTGGAGATAAAACTGCTGCGGTAATATATGATAGACCTATTTCATCACTTTCTTTATCAGGGAACATTGCCCCTTTTGTATTGTATATACCAACCGCACTAACAGCATACATTGTTGGATATTTAATACCTACCATATTTGCAAATAATGGATAATTTTCATTTGATTTAGCTGTTGAAAGTTTTGTACCAACTGCAATTAACTTTTTATCATAAAAATCTTTATCTTGTATATACCATGAAACTTTATCTTGTGTATATTTCTTTGCATTAACTAAATGGTAATGTTTTGCCTTAAAATCACCACAATAATTTATAGTTTTATAATAAGTTATTCCTTTATTATTCCGTTTAATTCCTAATAAGACTTTTGGATCTGTTAGAGTTATATTTATAGAATTTAGATTCTTTGCAAATCTTGATGGTATAACTACAACAGTATTATATTCTGCTGCAATACTTTTAATAATCCCAAAATGATTAATCATATACATATTTATGACTGTATCTTGAAATTTTTGTATTTTATTAATCGCTTTTTTCATTCTTAATACACCTGTATAACTTTCTGTCATTGTAAATCCTGAACAGCCACTACATTTATAATCGCAAAATGGTCCCGGTATCATAGAACCACCAATTCTATCTGTAGAAAATGTTGGAAACATAGCAATTTTTGGATATGATGCTGTTGACAAAATTGTTGCCATAAGGTGATTTGTTGCACCAAGCAAATTTAATGTTCTTGCTTGCAAAGTTCCTATTGATAAAGCAACATTGTCAACAGAATTTTGCAAAATCATTCTATCTCTAAGTAATTTTGCAATATTTAACATCATAGCCCAACTTAGTAATAAAATCATAGCCATAACAAGAAAATATGGTAATACTTGACCTTTCTTATTAATGTAAAATTTATTTAAATGATGGGAATTCTTTTGCATCTGGATATGCCTTATTATAATATTCTTCATCCGGCGATTTTACCATTCTGGCTCTTGATGACTGATGTCTGTATGCTGTTGAATTAAATAATTTACTAAACATAATTTTCATGTCATATCCAATCTTAACATTATGTTTATTTATATTGTTATTATTATGATCTTTAACTTTGTTGCCTAATATTGGTTCATCCCAATGGGTAGTTTTATAATTTATTATACTTGCTGAATTTAAACTATATACAGACAATATATCAGATACGGATTTTTTAGCCACATTTTCTATTTCTTTTCTTTTACTTACAGAAATTTTTCTAGTAGCACTAAAACTAGCAAAATTTAAAAACATATCATCAATACACATAATACAAACTTGTACTGCTGCAAACATAAAAATTGTTATTATAATGCTAATAACAAGTCCCTCTAAGAAAGATTGTCCTCTATTAGTGTTAATTATTTTAAAAAATTGCATTAAATGTTCCAACTGAAAGAGAAATAAGATTAAATTTATATTTCCAAACTAAAGAAAAGAGTTTAAGCATTCCATAACTTGCAATAAACATAATTACTATAAATAAAATATATTCAACTGTTGTTTGAGCAAAATTATTTTTTAATTGATTTATAATATACTTCATTGTTCTATAATTTTTGATGTAACAAATATTAAAACATTTGTTTTATTTTCCACTGTTTTTGTTTTTTTAAATAAAACACCTAATATTGGTATATCCGACAATAATGGTAACCCTGAAGTACTTTTATCTTTATAATTTTCTATTAAACCTGCAATTACTATAGTTTGTTTATTTTTTACTATGACATTTGATTTTGCTTGTCTTTTTGCAATATTTGGAAAACCTTGGACTGCATTTGACCAATCGAGTCTCGAAAGCTCTGCTTCAATAGAAAGATCTATTTTATTATCCGGTAATATTTTTGGCAAAATTTCAGTTATAATTCCATATTCTTTCCATTCAACAGTTCCACCTGAAACACCTGAAACAGAAATAGGGAATTCTCCTCCTACTAAAAATCTGGCTTTGGATCCTGACTTAGTAACCAATTTTGGGTTTGATAAAACTTGTGCTGAACCATTTTCTTGTAATAATTTCAATTTAGCACTAAGAGGAGTATATCTTACCCAATCATTAAAATCAACTAATGATGGAAAAGCTGTTGAACCACTTGCATTTTCGATCAATAACTCACCGGCAGATATTTCATCAACCCATTTAATGCCATACTCTTTTGCTTTATTATTATTTATTTCTGTAATTTCTACAGATATTTCTATCAACTGTTCTGCAAACAAAAAATTAAAGCAAGAAAATATAAAAATTATAACTAAGCTAAATTTCATCATTTCGTTCTTTTGTAAAATGGTTTTGAAACGATTTTTATATTTCTTAAATTGTTATGAACTTTTACTTTAATTTCAGATGTTTCGTTTGTATTATAATCTATTAAAGCAAGGCCTATCGCTTTTTTTAATGTCGGTGAAAATGTTCCACTTGTAACATAACCAATTCTTTTGTCATTTAAAAAAAGTTCTGAACCATTTCTTGCTATTGAACCTTCACAAAAAAAAGCTATAAGTTTTTTTAACGGATTGTTTCTGGCTTTTTCTATAACTGATTTTCCTATAAACTCTTTTTGCCAAAATACAGTTTTTTCAAAACCTGCATCTATTGGAGTAATTTCTTCAGAAATTTCATGACCATGTAAAGGCATGCATGCTTCTAATCTCAAAGTATCTCTACACCCAAGACCACAAGGTTTTGCTCCTAATTCAAGTAACTTAGACCATACCTTCTCCGCACAGTTATTTGAAACAAAAATTTCAAAGCCATCTTCACCTGTATAACCTGTTCTTGCAATTTTTGCAAATTTTGAATTTAATCCTTTAAACTTAACATCTTTACCTGTAAAATATTTCATAAAGAGAATATTTTCTTCAACAATATTTTGCATTATCTCAATTGCTTTTGGACCTTGTAATGCAATTAAACAAATTTCAGAGCTTATATTGCTTATTTCAACATTATCAATTTTATTATCATTTAACCATTTAAAATCTTTATCTAAGTTACCAGCATTTACAACCATCATATAATAATCTTCAAATTTATAAACTATGATATCATCCTTAATTCCACCTTCTTCATTTAAAAGCATCGAATATCTGGCTTTATATAAAGGCAATTTAGACATATCAGATATTGTTATAAAATCTAAAAATTTACCTGCATTAGATCCTGTAATAATAAATGTTCCCATATGAGAAGTATCAAAAATGCCTGCTGCTGTTCTAACAGCATTATGTTCTTCAATTATTGAGGTATACATAACCGGCATATTCCACCCGCCAAATTCAGTAAATTTAGCACTCAACTCTTTATGTTTTTTGTTTAAAAAAGTTTCTTTTAGCATCTTTTCCCTCTTATATTTTTTTTAAAATTAAATACTTTTTGGTAAATCCGGGCATTTATTCAATGCCTGTTCACATGAACCTAAAATCATTTCAGCAAGACTAGGATGAAAGAAAATATTTTTAGACAAATCACAGACTGTCATATTCGCTTTTATCATTACCGATGCAATATTAATCAATTCATCTGCATTTGCACCAATAATCCACACACCTAAAATTTTTTCACTATCTTTATCAACTGCAACTTTTACCCAGCCTGTTCTTTCAAATTCAATTTGTGCTCTTGCATTAGCAGAAAACAGAAATTTACCATATACAATATTTTGATAATTATCGAATTCACAATCTTTAACTGATGCAACAGGTGGAAAAGAAAATACTACTTTTGGTATTGGGTCATTTGATTTTTCTATTTTGTGATTGATAAGTTTTTCTACAATATTAATTCCATCTTGCCCTGCTGTATATGCCAAAAAACATTTACCTGTTATATCACCTATCGCAAAAATATTTTTGATATTTGTTGAATAATCATCTGATACTAGATAATTTCTTTTATCTGTTTGCAAATTAATATTTGAAACATTTAATTCATCTATAGATGCCTGTCTTCCTGCAACTATCAATATCTTTTCAAATTTATTTTCATCTTGCAGAGCATCACTACAACCAACTTCAACTTTAATACCTTGCCTTGATAAACCTTTTGCAATTTCTTGTGCAAGTTCTAAATCTTCATTTGGCAAAAGCTGAGGAAAAATTTCTCTTAAAGTAATATCACAACCAAAAGTTGCAAATATTGAACTAAGTTCTATACCTATTGCTCCGCCGCCAATAACAAGCATATTTTTGGGTATTACTGTTAGATTTAAAGCATCTGTAGAGTCAATATATTTGATATGGTCAAACTGAACATTTGGAATAGATTTTGAAATGGAACCGGTTGCAACTATTATTTTATCTGCAGTTATTTCAAATTCTTCATTATCTGTTTTTATAACAAGTTGGTTAGAAGATTTAAAAGAAGCTTTTCCTTTAACAATCTCAATATTATAACTCTCAAGAAGTTTTTGTACACCCTTAGATAAATTCTCAACAATTTTGTTTTTTCTGTTGATAATATCTTGAAAATTTATAGGTTCTATTGTTGATTTAATACCGTACTCTAAAGATTTTAGAATTTTTTGTTTAGTCTTTGCTGCTTGCCATAAAAATTTAGTTGGAATACAACCTGAATTTAAACAAGTTCCACCCAATTTATCCTTTTCAATAATAGCAACTTTTAGACCAAGTTGTGCAAATCTGACAGCAGAAGTATATCCGGCTGGACCCGCACCAATAATTGCAACATCATATTTGCACATAATACCCTTAATAATTTCAAAATCAATTTATTTTTTATCAGGAACTAAATTCATTGCTACATTGTTCATGCTTAAAGTTTTAGAACCAGGAAAAGCTAATCCAATAAATGGTATCAACCAACATACACCACCTATTATATCTAAAATACCTGTCGTACTCATCTCTGTATTAATATTATAATATGAAGAGTAATAGCCATTTGCCTTTGCCATTATTTGAACATTTTTGTTCCTTTGTACGCTAGTTGTGACAGCAAATCCTTGACCAACTAATAAGCCATTTACATATATTTCAGTTTCTGGTACATTTGACATAATAGAAATCGTTTGTCTAGAACTAGCAAACATTGAACAACCTGTAATAGTTACTGATAAAATAAGTAAAGTTGCTAATATTTGTTTCGTTTTCTTTCTCCAAAAAATTTATTATTATTTGAATTTTTCTTGAATTTTTGATTTTATATAGCCTACAATATTTGTAACTTTTATAATTTCTGTTTTTGACTTGTCATCTTTTCTTGCTTTGAATTCTACATTCCCATCTTTTAAATTCTTTTCCCCTATTGTAATTCTAAAAGGTGTACCCATTAAATCTGCATCTTTAAATTTAATACCAATTCTTTCATCCCTATCATCTAATAAAACTTCTATTTTATTTTCTTTTAATTCATTATATATCTTTTCTGCAACTTCTTTAATTTCTTGATTTTTAAAATCAACAGGAATAATACTTACTTTATATGGTGCTAATGAAAATGGCCATACAATACCGTTTTCATCATAAGACTGTTCTATTGTTGCTGCTAATATTCTTGTTACTCCTATTCCATAACAACCCATTACCATTAAGTTTTCTTTACCTTGTGCATCTAAATATGTAGCTTTCATTGATTTAGAATATTTTGTTCCTAACTTAAATACATGACCTATTTCTATACCCCTTGAAAACTGTAATTTTTCTTTTTTACATCTTGGACAAATATCACCTTTTGAAACTTTTTTTAAATCAGCTACAATATCAGCTTTATAATCTCTGCCATAATTTATATTTTTTATATGTTTATCATCTTTATTTGCACCAATTACAGCATTAGAAATATTTGGCACTGAAAAATCTGCATATATTTTTATTTGTTTTTTTAAATTTACCGGTCCTGCAAAACCTACCTTTGCACCAGTAACTTCTTCAATAATGTTAGGACTTGCAAGTTCTAACTCATTACAACCTAATAATGTTTGCAGTTTTATTTCGTTAACATCATGGTCACCTCTGACTAAAACTGCTGTTGGTTTACCATCTGCAACATATATCATTGTTTTAATAAATTTTTCTTTTGTCGATGACAAAAAACTTGCAACATCTTCAACAGAACCAATGTTTGGAGTTAAAACTTCCTCAGTTGCTAACATTGGAGATAAATCTATTTTTTCTGTTTGTAAACATTCTGCTTTTTCAGAATTAGCTCCGTATCCACAATTACACCATGCTATTTCTTCTTCCCCCGTATCGGCAAGAACCATAAATTCATGTGAAAAATTACCACCTATTGCACCTGAAGCAGCTTCAACTACTCTATATTTAAAACCACATCTTTGACAAATTCTTTCATATGCTTCATAAACTCTTTTATAATATTTTTCTAAATCTGCCTCATCTATATGAAAAGAATAAGCATCTTTCATTAAAAATTCTCTGGCTCTCATAACACCAAATCTTGGTCTTATTTCATCTCTAAATTTTATTCCAAATTGATACAACATAATTGGAAGTTGTCTATACGATCTCACATGACTTCTTACTAAATCAGTAATGGCTTCTTCATGTGTTGGTGCCAAACAAAATTCTGCATCTTTTCTATCTTTAAGTCTAAATAATTCCTTACCATATACATCCCATCTGCCTGTTTCTATCCATAAATCTTTTGGTAAAAGAAGAGGTAATCTGACTTCTTGCCCATCTATTGATTCCATTTCTTCCCTTATAATTTTCATAACATTCATTAATGTTTTTAAACCTAATGGTAACAGTTCAAAAAGCCCACTGCCTAACTTTCTTGTCATACCGGATCTTGCCATTAACTTTGCTGATATATTATCTAAATCTGATGGTGCTTCTTTTAATGTTGGTATAAAAGCTTTTGAAAAATACATTTTTAGACTCCAAATTTTATTCAGTTTTTGCGATTAATAAATTACAATTTTGATATTTTACCATTTTTTAATAAAAAAGTATTTATCATATATTTAAAAGATATATTTTTGTTAGAAATTTTGATTTATTATTGATATTATCTATTTAAGATATTAAGTAAATTAAAGATTTTTTTAATAAGACCTAATAAGATAAAAGAAAAGTTAACTATATATAATTTAAATTTTAAAATTGTAATGAAATAGTAAAAACATACTAAAAATTATATTGTTACCAATTTTGATTTAACACCCTTTATAGATGTTAATTTCTTATTCAAACTACTAATATCTTTTTTTGTTCCAATACATTCTAATATAATAAGTCCATTTTCAGAACAATTATTGACAGAGCTGTCATGTATTCCTAATCTTGTTTTAATTAAACAACCGAATTCTGCTAATATTTCCTGCACTTTTATTGACACTGTTTGCCTTTTTTGAACTGAAATAATAATGATATTTTTCATTCTTCCCCCCAAACTATTTTATATTTAAAAGTTCATTGATAGTGACTAATTCATAACCTTCTTTTTTTATATCATCAATCAATTGAGGTAAAAAGCTAACAACTTTTTTATTTTTCCCAAGATCATGCATTAAGAATATTGCTCCTGATTTAATATTTTTTTTATATTGTTCATACATTTCATCTCGTGATAATTTTGTTTGCCAATCACATCCAAAAGACCAAGTCACAATTATATATTCATTTTCTTTAGCAATTTGTTTTGCCAAATTTCTTGAAAAACCATGTGGAAATCTTACTATCTTAGTTTTATAATCAATAATTTTATTTATTAGCTGTTCACATTTCAATAATTCTTCTTGCATTTTTTCATGTATATCATCTTTTTTATATTTATAAAAATTAAAATGATTATATGTATGATTTGCAATTTGATGTCCTTGTTCATAAATATCTTTTACTAATTGTTTTTTAGGTTGTATTGAAACACCCAGCAAAAAGAATGTAGCTTTCACATCTTTATCTTTCAATATTTTTAGTATTTCTTCTGTAGCTGCCCCAGGTCCGTCATCAAAAGTTAATGCTATTTGTTTTTTAGTTGATTCTCCATTAGCATAGAAAACATTACTAGCATAAAGAAAAGATACGAAATGTAAACAACATAAAATTAAAAATATTTTTTTCATTTTTTTAAAAAAATCTCGCTATATAAGTTAATATTCCTGCATTTAATATTTGCATCCAAAAATTATCACTAAGCGGCCATGGAATAGTTTCTATAAATGCTGCAATTACTGCTCCTGCTAAAGCAAACTGCCATGATGATAATACAAATAATCCAACAATAAAACAAGCTATAAAACAAGCTACACTTCCCTCTAAAGATTTACCTGCATATATTTTATGTTTCCCAAAAGCTTTTCCAAAAAGAGCTGCAACTGCATCACCAAAAGCTAAATATAGAAAACTTACTAAAACAAATGTTTTATCTTCAAATAAGAATATTGTTAGAAATGCACCTGATAATGTCCATGGAAGCCCACTGATTTTATGTTCTTCTGATTTTCTATGAACACCACCTAATATTTTTAAAATAAAAATATTAAATTTTTCATTTTTAGATCTTATAATTTCAGCAATTAAAACTATTATTATTGCTATAAAAAGACATGTTAACACAAATGTCTTTGGCAAATACCAAAAAGCCAGCACATAAATTAATGTTAAAATATGAAAAACTTTTCTTTTTATTTCATCTTCAGGGAACCAAAGCATTGATAAACTCCTACAAAAATATATTTATATACATAAATTGCATTATAAAAAACATCAATGAAAAAATCTTTTATATTTATACTATAAGGGAAGATTAAAGCTAAAACAAAAATAACTATTATTGTATTCACAAAACATACAAAAACTAAAGAGAAAAATTTTCCATATACTTTCATATCTTCCTGCCCAACTTTTATTGCATAAAAAGTTAGTGCATAATGGAAAGACAAAGCCATTCCTGATAAAAACAAATAATACGGATAAAATGGTTTAGTATCAATAAACCATGCTAAACTTAAATATATTATAATAATTATTATTGAATATAATGGGAGAAAATAAGGAGATAATGTAATTAAAACATTATCTTTTGTAAGAGAAATACTCCCTTTATTTTGTGATACTTTAAATTTTTTAATTTGTGCCCCACTAAGAAGTCCTGTTATCGCATGAGTTAATTCATGACCAAAAACATAACTACTCATTGGTTTAAAAAATATAATTTGAAATAAAAAATATGCAATTATTCCAATCCAAAAAGGAGCAAATTGTGTACTTGTTTTACTAGCAAAAACGAAAAATAGCTGTACAAAATGATACATTAAAACTGCAAGTAACGGTAACATTAAAATTGATATAATGACTCTTAAGATTTTCATTGTTGTTTATTATAGCAATTTTATTTTATATCCATATTAAAATCCTGCGCTAATACCAAAATTGTAATTTGGTTCACCATCATAAATTGTAACGCCTACATTCCCATTTATCATTAAAACAGAAATAGCAACACCTGCTGAATATCCGACATTAGATGCTGTTCCTGACAAATATTGTTTATTTGAAGATTGCGGTTTAACAGTTGTCGTATCCCATCCAATACCTACATAAGGTGTTACAAAAGGAATACCAAATGTTGCAACAGTTGCCAAAGCAATATTATCTGTATCTAATTTATTATCACCGGCATTCGTTTTTAATATACTATAAATACCTTGAACTGAAACTGAAGGAATAAACATTACAGAACTATCATATACGGTATATCTTGCTCCAAGTCCATACAAACTTGAATCATAAGAATAAGAATATCTTCCAATCAAATCTATATCATAAGGTAACCCAAACTCTGCCTGTAAAATCGGCATATACAAAACAGTTGTACCTTCAGCATCCATTATCTCATTTGAAACATTTGTGTTTGCAAGTCTTACATTTAAATTAAAATTTGCAAGGCCTAAACTACTGGAAACTCCGAAACTGCCGCCTGTCATAACAGAGCCTAAATCTGATGCAAGATTATCTAAATATTTCTGTGCCTGTTTATCAGTTGTTGCTCCATCCAAAACAGAATTAAACTTATCAAACGGACCTGCAAAAGCAGAAGCTCCCATAAAACAAACAAAACCAAAAATTAAAAAAACTTTTTTCATAATCTCTCCAATATTTTATTTCTTCCCATTTTCTTTTTGCCAAATAATCCTTATACCCTCTAAAGTAAGCTCCGGAACAATATTTTTTATTTCTTGAATTTCCTTTGATATAAGATTAGCTAAACCACCTGTTGCAATAATTTTCACATTAGGCTGCATTTTTTGTCTTAACCTTAATAAAATCTCTTTTACAAGTCCTATATACCCATAATATAAACCAGACTGAATACACTCGACTGTGGATCTTCCAATAGGATGTTGTGGTAATTCAATATGAACAGATGGTAACTTTGCTGTTTTTTGTGTTAAAGATTCTGCTGATATAGCTGGTCCCGGAGCAATAGCTCCACCTAAATAATTCCCTTTTGCATCTATACAATCAAAAGTTGTTGCTGTACCAAAATCTATAACAATTGCAGGTCCCCCATACATTTTGTAAACAGCAACAGCATCTGCAATTCTATCAGCCCCGACTTCTTCCGGATTACCATAAGAAACCTTTAAGCCCCCGGATTTTTTAGTTGTTACAAAAAATGCTCTTTTTTTGAAATATAAATCTGTTAATTCTAAAAACACATTATCTAATGAAGGAACTACACTTGCGATTGCAATTGCTTTAAGTTTTTTTTCATCCATATCCGAATAATGAAAAATGTCTAAAATTGTAGTTGCATATTCATCAACTGTTTTCTTTTTCGAAGTAGCAATTCTCCAAATTCTTATTGGATTTTTTTCAACTATATTCTCTTTAAACTTGAACAAACCTAATGTAATATTTGTATTACCAATATCTATAGCTAAAAACATTTTTCTCTCTCATCAAATAAATTATTACCAAAACAATCAATACCAACAGTCAATGGGAAATCTTCAACTACTAATTCGTATATTGCTTCCGGACCTAAATCTTCAAATGCAATTAATTTTGCTTTTTTAACTTTTTGTGATATTAATGCCCCAACTCCTCCTGTAGCAAGAAGATATATCGCTTTATTTTGCTTTATTGCTTCTACAACAGCTTTACTTCTGTTCCCTTTACCTACTAACAATTTAACACCATTAGATAACATTTTGGGAGTATATATATCCATTCTTGAAGATGTTGTTGGTCCGCATGAACCTATAACCTTGTCACTACTTCTTGGACAAGGTCCACAATAATATATACAAGCGTTTTGTAAATTAATAGGTAATTGCTTAGAATTATCAATTAAACTAACAAGTCTTTTATGTGCTTGGTCTCTAGCAGTATAAATTATTCCTGACAATTCTATTTTGGTACCAATCTTATAATCTTTGATATTTCTTATTAATGTTTCTATTGTAATTTTCATAAAATTATTGTTTTTCTTCTACACGAATGACATTGAATATTAACTGCTACCGGAAGAGATGCTATATGACAAGGTTTTGTTTCAATAAAAGCAGCAAGTGCTGTTATTTTTCCTCCCAATCCCATAGGTCCAATTCCAAGTTTATTTATTTCTTCTAATAATTCGTTTTCCCTGTCACTATAATCTTTAGATATATTATTAGATCCAATTTCCCTAAGAAGTGCTTTTTTTGCAAGTAATCCAACAGAAGCAAAATCACCACCTATCCCAACTCCAACTATTAATGGAGGACAAGCATTTGCTCCCTTCTGCTTTATTGCTTCAATAACAAATTGTTTTATACCTTTCCAACCTTCAGAAGGCACTAACATTTTTAATGCACTTGCATTTTCACTTCCTCCGCCTTTTGCAAGCATTGTAATTTCTATTTTATCGCCGTCAACAAAATCAAAATAAATATTTGAAGGTGTATTAGTTTGCGTATTTATTCTATCAATTGGATCTGAAACTATAGATTTTCTTAAAAAATATTTTTTATAGCCTCTTTCAACACCTTTATTTATTGATATATTTATATCATCTCCAATGATATTAACATCTTTACCTATTTTAATAAAAAAATTAGCAGTACCTGTATCTTGACATAATGCAACAGCTTCTTTTTGTGCTATTTTAACATTCTGCAAAATCTCTTGTAAAATATTATCAGATATTGTTTTATCATTTTTTACTATAGCTTCTATACAAGCAGTAACATCACTTGGCAGATTATAATTTATATCTGCACACATTTTTTCTACTTGCAATATAATATCTTTACTATTTATTTCTCTCATTTACGGTTTCTGTAATGTTAAAGTAATTTCCTTAGCTTGTTTTTCAATTTCTTTTTTTAATTTATTTATATCATTTTGAATATTTTTATTTGCAGGATCCAATTGAATAGCTTTTTGCAAATCTAATAATGCTCCATCTAAATTACCTTCTTCTTTTTTTGCCATAGCTATATTAGAATATGCATGCATATGATTTGGATTTAATTCTATAGCTTTATTATACGATTCAACTGCTCCTTTTAAATCCCCAAAATTTCTTTTTGCATTTGCTAAATTATCATAAGCATCTGCATCATTTGGTGTTAATTTAACAATTTTTTCAAAATCTGCAATTGCTTTTTTATAATCTGATTTTATATCTATACTATATCCTCTGCCTTTATAAGCATTTGTATTAATAGGATTAATTTTTATAGCTCTAGTAAAATCTGCAATTGCACCCGCTTTATCACCAAGCATACTTCTTATATGCCCTCTTTTTTCATATGGTCTATCATTATTTTGGTTCAAATCTATAGCAATTGTATAATCGTATATTGCTCCTTGATAATCACCTATTTTTTCTTTAAATTCACCTCTATCAATATACACCCTATCATTTTTAGGAGTTAATTCGGCGACTTTATCTAAATCTTTTATTGCATTAACAAAAGATCTAAAATACTCGTGCAACCATGCTCTATTATAATATAAAGAATAATTTGTAGGATTTAATTCTATAGCTTTTGTAAAATCTTCAACTGCACCTTTATAATCACCTATTATTTTTTTAACATTAGCCCTATTTACATAAGCACTTTCATCTTTAGGGTTTTCTTTAATTGCGTTTGTATAATTACTTATTTCTACTTTCAACTTGCTAAGATACTCTTTAGAAATATCATTTGATGAATTTTGTAAATCTCTACAAGAAACAAAAAACATTGATCCAATAAAAAGTGTGCAAAACAACAAAAGACTATACTTTTTCATAAGATTTTTCTCTCCTCTTATTTTGAAGATTTTATCAATCCTTCCTGCATCATGTTTGATGTAATTGCTCTGCTTCTTTTTATCATTTTCACAGCTTGGTCATAAAACTGATCATATGTCATTTTTTTATCTGCAACTTTTTCTTTTATTGCTTTTACTCCAACTGCAGCTGCAACTCTCGGATATAATTGCCAATCATCCATTGTAGGAAGTATTTTATTAGGTTTTATTTTATTATTAGGAATACATGATGCAAGTTCTTCTGCAGCTGTAATACACATATTATCCGTTATTGTTTTTGCTCTAGCATCTAAAGTCCCTCTAAAAACACCTGGAAATCCCAAAGAATTATTTACCTGATTTTCGAAATCACTTCTTCCTGTAGCAACAACAGCTGCTCCAGCTTCTATTGCTTCCCAAGGCCATATTTCAGGGACAGGGTTAGCACATGCAAAAACTATAGGATTTTTTGCCATACCTTTTATCCATTCTTTTTTTATTACATTTGGTCCAGGGGCTGCTAAAGAAATAACAACATCAGCATTTTCCATAGTTTCTTTGATTCCGCCAAGAACTCCCTGAGCATTTGTTTGAACACACATATCCCATTTTTCAGGCTGTGCAATTTTAAATTCAGTTCTTCCCTTATGTAATGTACCTCCTAAATCTGTCATTATAATATTAGCAGGATTTGCACCATACAACATTATAATCCTTGCAATGCACATATTAGCAGCACCAGCTCCTATAAGAGCTATTTTGATTTTTGATATTTTTTTATTTACAACTTTTAATGCATTTATAAGTCCTGCTAAAGTAACTAAAGCCGTCCCCTGCTGATCATCATGCCAAACAGGAATATGACATTCCTTCCTAAGTGTATTTAATATTGGAAAACATTTTGGCTGTGCAATATCCTCAAGATTTACTCCGCCGAAAGAAGGTTGCAAAATTTTAACTGTATTTATAATTTCTTGTTGATCTTTTGTTCCAAGACATATAGGAAAAGCATCAACTCCACCTAAGTATTTGTATAATAAAGCTTTCCCTTCCATTACAGGCATTGAAGCTTCAGGTCCTATATCTCCAAGGCCAAGAACTCTTGTCCCATCACTTACAACAGCAACAGTATTCCATTTATTCGTATATTCATAAGCTAACTCTAAATTTTTATTAATATCGAGACATACAGACGCAACTCCCGGACTATACCAAATTGCAAAATCATTAAAATCTCTTACTCTGCACTTTGGAACAACCTCTATTTTCCCTCTATAGAACGGATGCAATCTTCTTGCATCTTGTGCCGGTTTTTCTGCTGATTTTAAAAGTTTTTTTATATCTGTTTTTTTCATCTTCGCTCTTTTCCCTTTTTTATAATATTTGTAATTATACAAAAATATGAATAAAAACAATATGAATTCAATTTATGATTTACAAATTTTATCAGTATTTTTTAAAAATTCTTTTAGAATTGTTTTTATTGTTTTCTTGATGCTTGGATGTACGAAGTTTGAAGATATTTCATTCATAGGATAAAGAACAAATAATCTATTTATAATTTCTTTATGTGGAATAACTAATTTTTTTAAATTAACAATTTTATTCCCATAAAATAAAATATCTATGTCTATAACTCTCGGTCCCCATCTAAAAGTTTTTATTCTACCTATTTTTTTTTCTATATCTTTTAGCACTTTAAGTAACTCTTCAGCTGACAAATTAGTTTCAAATTTTCCAACTAAATTATAAAATTTTCGTTGTTGTGGGCCAATTGGAAAAGTTTCATACAAAGATGATTTCTTGATTTGTTTAATATTGTTTTTAGATAGTTCCGATATGGCATCTTCTATATGTTTTTGTCTATTACCGACATTTGAACCGAATGATAAATATATATTCATCAATACTTCTCTTTTAACATATTATTTTAATACACAACGATTATATCAAAATCTAATAATTTTTTGAGAAAAAAATATCGCAAGTATTTATAAATACTTGCGATATCAAACTATAACTTAAAAATTTATGTATTATATTACCACTTAATCTTAGCTATTCTTGCTAAAGCTTCTTTAATTCTTGGAACACCAACAGTCAATGCAAATCTAACATATCCTTCACCAGATTTTCCTAAACCATTACCCGGAGTACATACAATTGCACATTCATCTAAAAGTTTTCCGACAATCTGTGAAGATGTATATCCTTTAGGGATTTTTGCCCATACATAGAATGTTGCTTTTGGTTTTGTGACATTCCACCCTAATTCAATTAAACCATTACAAAGAGCATCTCTTCTTTCTTTATATATTTTTCTTATTTCTTCCACACAATCTTGTGAAAATGTAAGTGCAGTAATACCTGCCTCTTGAACTGCTTGAAAAACACCAGAATCATAATTATCTTTAACTTTTGCAATTGCTGAAACAACTTCTTTATTACCACAAACCCACCCAATTCTCCATCCAGTCATATTATAAGTTTTTGATAATGAATGAAATTCAACACCAACTTCTTTTGCCCCTTCAACTTCAAGAAAACTCATAGGCTTTTCATTTTCATCATAATAAATTTCAGAATATGCACTGTCATGTGCAACAATAATGTTATTTTTTTTCGCAAATTCTACAAGCTTCACATAAAATTCTTTAGGAGCAACAGCTGCTGTAGGATTATTCGGATAATTAATAAATATAATTTTTGATTTTTTCAAAATATCTGATGGAATAGCATCCAAATCCGGCAGAAATCCATTCTTTTCTAACAATGGCATAAAATATGGCTGACCATCTGTAAATATTGTACCTGTATTATACACTGGATATCCTGGTTCTGGAATTAAAACAACATCTCCTGGATTTATAAATGCCAAGTGCATATGACCTATCCCTTCTTTAGAACCTATTAAAGCACAAACTTCATCTTCTGCATTCAAATCGACATTAAATCTTGCTTTATACCAATCAGAAACTGCTTTTCTAAAAGAAATCATACCTGCACCAAAAGGATACTGATGATTTGCATGTTTAGCAAGAGCTTGTTGTCCGGCTTTTATTATATGATCTGGAGTAGGCATATCAGGATCACCAACACCTAAAGATATTATGTCTGCACCTCTTTTTATTGCCTCTTTTTTCTTTCTATCTATTTCAATAAAAAGATATGGAGGTAATTTACCTAATTTATCATTGTATTTAATTTGCATAGAAACTCCTTTTTGTTTATATAAACATTAATATTTAGCTTTATATTATATATTAAAAAAAATAAAATTGTTATATTTGTATTATTTCAAAAATTTTATATTCATCAATTTTATTTACAATTTTAAAATTAATAGAGCTATCATTGAACTGAGATAAATCTCTTGATGATAGAATATATTTTGCACCAAGTTTTTTTACATCATTTTTATTTAAATATACAACAAAATAATCTTGATTTAAAACAGCATAGTTAGTATTGTCATTTGTTATTAAAATTGCAAAACTGCCATATCTGTTATAAATATTATCATGTTTTTTTTCAGGATCTATCTTTTCCCATAATTTCAAATTAGGATACACATTAGTTGAATTAATTGTTGGAGCTCCAGCCATTATCGGTATGTTATTCATAGGAAAAAGAAGTCCTTCTACAAACCATGACCCTTCATTATTTTTGGCAATGTCATTAATGGCAACTATAAGTTTATTTTTTAAAATTACATCTGCACCGATTCTAATAGGATTCGCTAAAACTCCTGTAAAAAAAGAAATCACAACACATAATATTGTGAAATGAATTTGCATATTTCGTAAAATCATGAAAAATGAAAGAAACAGAATAGGAACAATAATTAAAAGCATGTAATGATTATAGTAATCAATATTTTTATTAGCTGAAAGAATAGTTAAAATATAAGTAAAAGCTGTAGATATAATTATTGATAAAGATAAATTAAATTTAGTTTTAATAAAAGACATTGAATAAATTAATAAAATAACATTAACAATTCCAATTACAATAAAAGCTCTGTTTGAAATAACATGGTTCATTAATGTTATTTTTGATAATAAAGGTGTAAACCCGATACTACAATAAAAAAATATAAAAGCCCAAACAACAAGTAATCCGATTAAAAATGCATTTCGTTTTTTTTCTTTAAATATTAAAACGAATAACATAAGAAATCCTATAGGGAAAAAATCAAAAATAGAAGTAAAAATAGACCATAAATTAATTTTCATTTTAATGCCAATATCAGTTAAGCCTAAAATTAGTGTAAATGGATAGTGGAATAAATCCAAGCAACTTCCCCCTCCATTTGAGAAACGATGTCCAGGATATATTGTATTAATTAGACTTAAAATAGCGTTTTCTGATTTTAAATAAATATATGATAAAAAGGTAAGTACACAAATGAAATAAAAACATAATACAAAAAAATCTTTTTTAAAATTAAAATGAATATCTGCTCTATTATCAATAATCAAGCATATTATAATTGTGACAAACATATAAGCTAATGGTATTTGCCATGCAGGATAAAATGTAAAAATATAGCCACATGTACATATACTCATAAAAAAGGCTAATATTATTTTTTTAAAATAACTTGTACTTTTCAGATAACACATTGTCATCAACACTAACAATTCCCCAAATATCAACATTTCTATTAAAGAATTAATTGAAAACCACCATTGAACAACTGGAGAAAAAGTAATTAACAAAGAACAAGCTAATGATAAAATTTTATTTTTCTTTGTAAAAATCATTGCAAATTCAAATGTTAACATAAACAATAATATTAAACGTGAACACCAAAAAAAAGATAAACCTCTTTCTAAACCTAAAAACAAATAGCCTAATTGAAATGGACGGAAAATAGCCGCAATATCGTTTACTGGTTGGCCATAAACAATAAACATATCTGTAAATGTTCCTCTCAAAACATCACCAAAATACGGCAAAAAACTTATTTTATTATAAAACTGAGAAATCAACATTGGAGTATAAACACAATATTCATCTGCATGTACAGATTTATTAACTCCGATAATAAGTCCACTATCTATTCCATTTTGACAAAGGTATTTCCAACTGCCTAATGAAGAACCTGATATTTTAAATGTTATACATAAAAACAGAATAAATATTGCTATATACCATCTATTTAAATATATAAATTTATTAATTACAGAAATATTTTTAAGATAAATATATATAAATAGACTGTTCAAAATAAAAATACATATAAAGATTAAACCTATATTAGAGGAAATTAAATAATTTAAGGTATAACAAAAAGAAGAAATTGTAAAACAGTATCCTATTGTTATAATTTCCCATAATAGGATTAATGATGTACATATTAATGAAAATATACAAGATTTTAAAATTCTTTGAAATGTGTGCTCAGGCATAATAAACCTAAATTTAAATTTTTTAAGGATTAGGATTTTTGTTTGATTTCTATTTCAAGCCTAAAACATCTCTCATGTCATATAAACCTGCTGGTTTATCGGCTATCCATTTTGAAGCTTTCAATGCTCCAGAAGCAAGATTTTCTCTTGAACTTGCCTTATGCGAAATTTCTATTCTCTCACCAATACCTATGAAATAAATGGTATGTTCGCCAACAATATCTCCACCTCTAACAGCATGAACTCCTATTTCCCCAGGAGTTCTAAGAGCATCGGTCCCATGTCTTCCGTAAACTCCATCTTTTTTTAAATCCTTTTCCATACCTTTGGCAGCTGCTTCTGCCAAACGAATAGCAGTACCGGAAGGAGCATCTTTCTTTTTATTATGATGTAATTCTACTATCTCAACATCATACCCAGACATTTTTTTTGCGAGATTTTCTACTAAATCAATTAAAATATTAATTCCTATTGACATATTTGGAGATGTAACTATAGGAATTTTTTTAGAAGCATTTTGTAAAATATCTTTATGTTCATTATTTAAACCGGTTGTCCCTATTACCATCAAGGCACCTTTTTTTACTGCTATTTCTAAATTCTTAATAGTATTTGAAGCTACAGTAAAATCAACGATAATATCGCCCTTATTTACAATTCTTTCCATTTCAGATGATTTTGTTATTATAGGTTTTCCCATGCCAATTGCAGGACTAGAATCAATTTCAACAGCACCAACAACATTGATGTCAGAATCTGCATTTGCTAATTGTATTATTGTTCTTCCCATTCTTCCATCAGCACCACAAACAATTATATTCGCCATACAAGCTCCTTTCTACTTTATCAACCCATAATTCTGTAAAGCTTTTCTTAAAATTTCTTTATTTTCATTCGTCATTTCACACATTGGGAGTCTTAACTCTCCCGAACATAATCCCATCATTTCCATAGCAGTTTTTACAGGTATAGGATTTGTTTCTATAAACATTGCTTTAACTAAAGGAAGTAATTTATAATGCATCTGTATAGCCTTTTTCAAATCACCTTTCAAAAATGAATTAACAAGTTCTGCAACTTCTTTTGGCAATATATTTGACAATACAGATATAACTCCACATCCACCAATTGACATTACCGGCACAGTAAGAGTATCATCTCCTGATAATAAATAAATATCCGGTGATAAAAGTTTTATTTGAGACATTTGATCTAATGAACCTGATGCCTCTTTTACTGACATAATATTTTTGCAATCTTTTGTAAGCCTTGCAATCGTTTTAGGCTCTATATTAACAGAAGTTCTCCCCTGTATATTATATAAAATAACTGGTATTTTAATAGAATTTGCAATTTCTTTATAGTGTAAATATAGTCCTTGTTGAGTTGGTTTATTATAATATGGAGATACCAATAAAACGCCATCGCATCCAACTTCTTCCGCATGTTTTGAAAGTCTTATTGCCTCAACTGTTGAATTAGAACCTGTTCCTGCAAAAACTTTTATTCTACCATTTGAAAATTTTACTGCTGATTCAATAACTTCATCATGTTCTTTATGTGATAAAGTTGCTGATTCACCTGTTGTTCCACAAGGAACTATCCCTGTAATACCAGCTTCATATTGTAGTTCAATAAGTTTTCCAAAAGTATCAAAATCAACTTTTCCGTTCTTAAATGGTGTTACAATTGCTGTATACGAACCTGAAAACATAAATTCTCCTATTCTTTTTTTATCCTACTTTTACTTCCCCTACAAATGATACTATCGCTGGTCCTTCTAAATAAACATCTGATATTTTTAAATTATCTAATGAACATGAAACAAAAAGATTGTCTTTTCCTCTAGTGACAATATGCACCGGCGAAACAACTTTTTTCTTAATTACAGATATTATTGATGAAGCAGTAACACCAGTTCCACATGCTAAAGTTTCATTTTCTACACCTCTTTCATAAGTTCTTACAAGTATTGTATTGTCTTCTGCAACTTGTACAAAATTAACATTTGTACCGTTTGGTAAAAACTCTTTATGAAATCTTATAAGTCTTCCATATTTTACGACATCAATTTTTTCAATATCTTCAACAAAAATCACAGCATGAGGAACACCCGTATTTAAACAAGAAACTTCAAATATTATGTCATCAATTTTGAGCTGTACATCAAGTTTCAAATCTTTTGGAGCATATAAAGCCAAATTAACAACTGTATCCGATTTTATCTCTGCAGTTATTAAACCTGCATCTGTTTCAAATTTCATATTTTTTTTAACTACACCAAGCTCATAAGCAAATTTTGCTATTGATCTGCCTCCATTTCCGCACATACTTGCATGAGAACCATCTGAATTATAATATCTCATTCTAAAATCTGCTTTATCACTTTTCTCAAGAAGTATTAATCCATCACCACCGATTGAATATCTTCTATCACAAAGTTTTGCTGCCAAAGATGAATGATTATTTTCAGATATTATATTTTCTCTGTTATCTATCAATACAAAATCGTTTCCTGCTGCTGTTAATTTATAAAAATGTATATTATTTTGTGACATATTTTGGTATTCCTTAATTATATTTCTTTTGCTATCAAATCTTTTAGTTCTTCCCTTTTTCTTATGCCTGTTACTTTATTACCATCAACTACGATTCCTTGTGCTCTAAGTCTTGAATTGTATTGAGATGCCATAGCAGAACCATAAGCACCAATACATTCAACAGCTATAAGCTCTCCTTGCAATAACATAGGAAACCTTCTATCTTTTGCAAGAAAATCACCTGTTTCACAAATAGGACCAACGATATCTACAATTGTTGGCTTTTTTGTAGTTTTTTTAACAGGGATAATATTATGATATGCATCATATAAAGTAGGTCTTATTAAGTCATTCATTCCAATATCAACAATAATAAATTTTTTATTACCTGTAATTTTTCTATATAAAATTTTACCTACCATTATGCCTGCATTCGCAACTATGGATCTTCCAGGTTCAACAATAATAGTTTTATCTTTATATTTTGAATATACAGACATTACTTCTTTTTTTAAATCTTCTGGAGTAGGAGGTCTATCTGTTTTTTGATATTTAACACCAAGCCCGCCACCAATATCTATATATTTAATAAATATTTTTGCTTTTTCCAAATTATCTATTAATTTAGAAAGCTTCACTGCTGCTAATTTATACGGAATTACTTCTAAAATCTGTGAACCAATATGACTGTCAATACCAACTATTTCTATATTACTCATTTTTGATGCTGTAATATATAATTCTAATGCATCTTCATACATAATACCGAACTTACTGCCATGTTTGCCTGTAGTAATATGTTTATGCGTATGAGGATCTACATCCGGATTTACTCTAAAAGATATCCTAGCTTTTTTATGAAGTTTTTTTGCAATAATATTTATCTGTTGAAGCTCTTCAAAAGATTCAACATTAAACATTAAAATATCACTTTTAAGGGCATATTTTATTTCTTCAACAGTTTTTCCAACACCGGAATAAACAATTCTATTTGGTTTTATTCCTGCAAGTAAAGATCTGTATAATTCTCCACCGGAAACGATATCTGCACCAGATCCTAATTTTGCAAGAAGTCTCATAATATTTTGATTAGAATTTGCTTTAGCAGCATAGCAAATAATGCTATTAATATCGCTAAAACCCTTCTTATATGAATTAAAATTCGATTCTAATATTTTTCTGGAATATATGTATATCGGTGTTCCATACTTGTCAGCTAATTTTGATACAGATATATTCTCAACAAATAGTTCATTGTTTATATATTTAATACTCATTTACCCCCCAGTATATCGTCTGAAAATCATATCAAAAATGGAACTTATGTGTCAACATAACAATTAAGCTTGTATTCGTTGCTTAAATATTTCATACAAAATGATAGCACTTGCACATGAAACATTTAATGATGAAATTAGATTCTTTTGTGGAACAGTAATTATTAAGTCACATTTTTCTTTAATTTTTTGATGAATTCCAAACCCTTCACTCCCAACTATTAAAACTGCAGGAAAAGGTATTTTTGCTTCTGCTATACTTTCATTACCATTTTCTGCTCCAAGTACCCAAAAATTATGTTTCTTCAATTCTAATATAGCTTGAGACGTATTTGTTACTCTTGCTATTTTTATGTGTTCTATAGCCCCTGCGGAAGTTCTAAAAACAGTTTCATTAACAGTTGCAGATCTCCACTTAGGAATAATAACGCCATCAACACCAAAAGCTACGGCATTTCTGATAATCGCTCCCATATTATGAGGATCTTCTATTGAATCAAGAAGTAATAGTAAAGTATCTTTCTTGTCTTTTAATTGTTCTATTAATGTTTCTAATTCTACATATTCAGTTGCAGAAACTTCAGCAACTACACCCTGAGTATTTTCTTCTTCAAATTTGTCTAATTTTTCAGGTGGAACACTGTTAGTAAGTATTCCGTTAGTTTTAGCGAGTTTTATAATCTCAGCAATATTGCTGCCATGTGCTGTTTTTGAAATAAATATTTTATTAATTGTTCTATTTCCAGATTTAATTGCTTCTAGCACTGCATTTCTGCCGTAAATTTTGTCGCTCATTTCACCTCTTAGGTCACTTATATTTTTTTAGTTAGAGAAGATGTCCCATCCGGATTATCATTAATTTTATATCCTCTTTTTGTTATCTCATCTCTGAACAAATCTGCTTGTTTCCAATCTTTGTTTTTTCTAGCTGAATTTCTTTTTTCTAATAATTCTAAAAGCTCATTATCTAATTCATTTTTTAATAATTTTATCCCTAAATCACCTTCTAAAATATCTTCAAAAAGCCATTTAGCTTGCCTAAGATAATCTATCTTATTTGCAAAAAGATTGTTTAGAATTATGTTTTTTAATTCATGCAAATATGATAAAGCTTTTTCAAAATTAAAATCATCATCCAAAGATTCTTTTACAAGTTGTTGAATTTTTATTAAGTCTTCGTTTGTTAATTTACTGTCACTTTCAGAAGTAATTGAAACCAACCTTGAGTATGCTTCATCAAGTCCTTGCAAAGTTTTTTGAGCAGCAGTAAGATTATCATTAGAAAAATCTAATGGCGTTCTGTAATGTTGGGTAAGCAAATAATATCTTACTACTCTAGGGTCATAAGTATTAAAAATATCTTTAAGTGTAAAAAAATTACCAAGAGACTTCGACATTTTTTCTTTATTAACAGTCACAAAACCATTATGTATCCAATATTTAGCAAAATCTTTACCTGTGCAAGCTTCACTTTGAGCTATTTCATTTTCATGATGAGGAAAAATTAAATCTTGCCCACCACCATGTATATCAATGGTATCCCCTAATAATGTAGTTGCCATAACAGAACATTCTATATGCCAACCAGGTCTTCCATTTGCCCATTTACTAGTCCATGATACACTTTTAGGTTCATTCTCTTTTGTCTTTTTCCAAAGTATAAAATCATAAGGATTTTTCTTTTTTGAATCTGCATCTACTCTTGCGCCGATTCTCATATCTTCAAGTTTTCTTTTTGAAAGTTTCCCATATTGAGCAAATTTATCAACTGAAAAATAAACATCGCCATCAACATCATAAGCAAATCCTTTTTCCACAAGTTTTTCTATAAATGAAATAATTTGAGGAATCATTGCTGTAACCTGAGGATATATATTTGCTTTTAAAACATTCAATTTGTCCATTTGCACGAAATAATCATCTATATAAGTTTTAGCAAGTTCTAACGGAGAAATTTGTTTTTCAATTGATCTGTTTATAATTTTGTCATCAACATCTGTAAAATTTTGAACATGATTAACTATATAACCGCTTCTTATAAAATGTCTTTTAATAACATCAAAAGTTACATAAGCTCTAGCATGTCCTAAATGAACAACATCATAAGGTGTCACTCCACAAATATACATAGAAATCTTATTTTTTTCTATTGGTACAAATTCTTCTACTTTATTAGTTAATGTATTATGAAATTTTATAGTCATTTTCTTATTTTCCTTTCTAAAGATACTACAGCCATAGCAGCTATTCCTTCTGCTCTGCCAATAAAACCCATCTTTTCATTTGTTGTCGCTTTTATAGCAATATAATCTCTTTTAATTCCTAAAATTTTTGATAAAATATTTTTCATTTCATCTATATATGGATAAATTTTAGGTTTCTCAGCAACTATTGTCATATCTGTATTTATCAATTTACATTTTTTTTCTTTCAATGTATTAACCACTATTTTTAATAATTCAACACTTGGTATATTTTTATATTTATCATCAGTATTTGGGAACAAATGTCCAATATCGTTTTGTCCGCTGGCACCAAGTAAAGCATCCATCAATGCATGAATCAAAACATCAGCATCACTATGCCCGTCTAAACCATTTTTAGATGAGATTTCTACTCCACCCAAAAACAACTTTCTTGATTTTTTAAATCTGTGAACATCATATCCAAAACCTACAAACATTTTGTATTCCTCTTTTTTAAAATAAATTCTGCTAATTTAAAATCTAAAGGTTCTGTTACTTTAAAATTTTCATAACTACTGCTAACTAAAGCAATTTTTTTACCAATTTTTTCAACTAACTGAGAATCATCTGTAGTATACAATGAAATCTTTTTAGAATACACTTTTTTCAATATATCTTTTTTAAATATTTGTGGAGTTTGAGCCTGCCAAATATTTTTTCTGTCTATAGAAGTAGTTATAGTTTTGCCATTTTTAGATAATTTCACAGAATCTTTTGAATTTGTTGCGGCAATAGCTCCACCGCTTTTTTCAGCAGCCAACATAACTTCATTTATTATTTTTTCTGTAATCAAAGGTCTTGCCGCATCATGTACAGCAACGATATCTATATCATCTCTAACAATATCTAATCCATTTTTAACAGAATTAAATCTTTCTTTACCGCCACAAACAATATCTATGTTGTATAATTTATTATACTTTGTTATTTCTGAAATTTTATCTTTTGGAACTACTAAAATAATTTGTTTACATCCTTTAGCTTTTTTAAAAGCTAAAATACTCCACAAAAACATAGGTTTTTTATTTAAAAATAAAAATTGCTTTGGTTGTTTTGAACCAAATCTTTTCCCTGAACCACCGGCAACAATTATAGCAGCTAAATTCATTTTTTTATATTATCCTCTATAAAATCATCTTGTGAAATCTGTCCAAATAACATTTTATTGGAAGATGTTTGTAATATAGATGTTATTGTCAAATTAACCTTTTTACCAATAAAAGTTCTGCCATTTTCAGCAACTACAGTTGTACCATCATCAAAAAAACCAACAGCTTGATTTTTTTCTTTACCTTCTTTTGCTAAAAAAACAGAAATTTTATACCCGGGTAAAATTATTGGTTTTAAACATTCATATAAATCATTTATATTGACAACTTTTATGCCATGTATAGTTGCAATCTTTTTTAAATTAAAATCCGTAGTTATAATTTTAGCTTTTAAACTTCTAGCTAATCTAATTATTTTAAAATCAGGTTCTTTGATATCTATATAATTTTTATAAGATATTATAACTTTATTGTTTTCTTTTAATTTTTTTATATTATTATCTAAACTTCTATTATTACCAGTTTTTAAAAGTTTTTCAGACTCATCAATAATGAATTTAGGTAAAATAATTTTTGGGAAAAAGCTGTAATTTATAAAATCTGTTATTCTTTCATCGGAAATAGAGCTAATATCAAGAATTGCTACTTGTGATTTTTGTTTTTTTTCAATGCAATAAATGATAAAAATTGTAAAAACAGATAGGCTTAACCCTATAACAACAGAAGTAATATTTCTAATGATTAAAAAATAAGTTACTAATGGATAAAAAATAAACAAAAATATTTTTATATAAATTCTTAACAACTATTTTACCTCATAAAATTTTTAAGTAATGTCAAAGTTTTTTTTGTATTTGGTTTTATGTTTGTCCACATTTCAAAAGCAATAGATCCTTGATGTATCAACATTCCCTCACCGGAAAAATATTTTAAATTATGTTTGACTGCAAATTTTTTAAATGGTGTTAATTTATTATAAATTAAATCATACAAAATAATATTGTTTTTATATTTTTTTATTTCAAATGGCAATTTATCATTTAAATTCATTCCACATGTTGAAGAATTTATAATACAATCTACTTGTTGAAGTAAATCACCTGAAATTTTATTAATTTCTATTGGATTAATATTTCTATATAATTTAGAAATATTTTTAGCAGTTGTATATGTTCTTGAAGTTAAATATATTTTCTTAACTTTTAATTTATTTAATGCAAATAATACGGCTTTTGATGCCCCACCTGCTCCAACAACAAGAACTATTTTATTTTTTAACTCTATTTTTTTTGAATTTAAATCAGAGATAAGACCATTACCATCGGTGTTATAACCAATTAATTTACCTTTTTTATTAACGATTGTATTAACACTGCCTATAATTTTTGCAGATTTATCAACAGAATCCAGATATTTAATAACATCATTTTTATGTGGTACAGTTATATTTGCACCAACCATATTTAAAATTTTAATTGATTGTACTGCTTGTCCTAGATCTTTCGTTTTTATCTCAAATGCTAAATAGATAAAATCTAATTTGTTTTCTATTAACCAAGCATTTTGCATTATTGGTGATAATGAATGTTTGATAGGATTTCCAAAAATAGGAATAATTCTAGTATTTGATGTTATATTTTGCATAAATAATTACACTTAAAACTTTTCACTTTTTATATTTTACCAAATGAACAAAAGCTAGTCAAACTAATTATTGACATTATAATTTCTTTATTCTATACTAAAATCAGACTTGATAATAAAAAAGCCTCTTATATTGTATGGGGGTTTTTTTTATTATCAGGTTTATTGTTTTTGAACATATATAAAATTTTATAAAATTAAGATATTTAGAATAAAAAGGATCATAGAAAAATGTTTAGACCAAAATTATTTACACTATTAAAAAACAGACCTGAAGAATTTACTTTTCATAATATAACAAAAGAAATTCTTGTTGGACTTATAGTATCTTTCATATCAATCCCATTATCTATTGCTTTAGCAATAGCATCAGGTGTAAGTCTTGAAAAAGGTCTTATAACAGGGGTAATAGCAGGTCTTCTAGTATCTATATTTGGTGGAAGCAGAGTACAGATTGGCGGACCTACAGGTGCTTTTGTTGTTATTGTATACGGTATCGTTCAAAAATTTGGTGTAGATGGACTCATTGTAGCTACAGCTATGGCAGGTGTTATATTAATAGTTATGGGGTTTTTAAAATTTGGAAGTGTTTTAAAATATATTCCAGATCCATTAATTATCGGCTTTACAAGCGGTATTGCTATCGTATTATTTTCAACCCAAATAAATGATTTTTTTGGGCTTGGTCTAACAAATATTCCAAGTAGTTTTCTTCCTCAATGGAAATTGTATATATCAAATTTTGCGAATATAAATTTTCAGACATTAGGATTAGGAATTTTTTCATTATTATTTATTATATTTTATCCAAAAAAATTCAAATTTTTTCCGGGTACTCTAGCTATAATCTTTTTGTCTACTATTTTGGTTAAAGTTTTAAATTTGAATGTTGATACCATATATACTCATTTTGGGGATATCTCAAAAACTGCATCTTTTATGCCAAAAATACCTTCTACTAACATGAATATGATATTTGATTTACTGCCTGCTGCTTGTACAATAGCTTTTCTTGCTGCTATAGAATCTTTACTTTCTGCTGTTGTTGCAGATGGTATGATAGAAAAAAAACACAGATCAAACACAGAGATTATTGCTCAAGGAATTGCCAATTTCGGTTCATCTATTTTTGGTGGAATACCCGCTACAGGAGCAATTGCAAGAACTTCAGCCGGTATAAGTAACGGAGCAAGAACACCTATTACAGGTATAGCAAATGCTGTTTTTATTTTTATTGCTATGATGCTTTTTATGAAATATGTTCAGCTGATACCAATGGTAGTTTTAGCTACAATTTTATTTACAGTTGCTTATAAAATGTTAGATACAAAAGCTTTTTCTGAAATAACAAAAGCTCCTAAAAGCGATAGTTTAGTTTTACTTATAACTTTCTTTTTAACTATATTTGTAAACTTAATTTATGCTATTGAAGTTGGTATTATTTTAGCCTCTTTGTTATTTATGAAAAGAATGTCTGACATGACAAATATATCTGTTATGGACCAAAATAGTGAATTAGAAGATGAAATTGATGATGTTGATGGCATTGATAAGAAAACTTTAATGAAAGATATTATTGTACATGAAATTACAGGAGCATTCTTTTTTGGTGCAGCAAACACATTTGTTGAATATATGGAAAATATGAAAAAATGTAAGATAATGATTATAAGAATGAGAAAAGTTCCTGTAATGGATGCAACAGCTTATCATGCACTATACAAAATACACAAAAGATGTCTAAAAACGAATACAAGACTTATGCTTTGTGATCTTGAAAAACAACCATTAAATTTATTAATAAAATATGATTTTATCTCTGAATTAGGGAGAGAAAACATTTGTGTTAATTTAAATACTGCTTTAGTAAAAGCTGATAAATTTTTGCAAATGTTATACAAATAATTTTTTATAATTAGAACAAATATACGATTGACCGAGAGAAATACCGCCGTCGTTGACAGGAACCAAAGAATTGAAATAAACTTTGAACTGTGATTTTTCTAAAAGATTAATACTTCTTGATAAAATATATTTATTTTGAAAAACTCCGCCACTAAGAGCTATTTTATCAGTTTTGTATATTTTTGAATATATTTTTGACTGATAACAAATTAATTGGCATATTGTTTCATGAATTTTTCCACTAATAACAGATACGTCAATCTTATTTTTTAAATCTTTTATTACACCTTCAATAATTTGATTTAATTTTATAATTGCCGGTTTATCTTCATTAAATTCTAAATCAAACTTATATGGTTTATATGTTTTATTTTTTAAAATAGATTCCAAATGTATTGCACCCTGTCCTTCATATTCAACATAATTAGTAAGACCAATAAGAGATGTTATAGCATCTAAGAACCTACCAACACTACAAGTTTGTATATCATTATTTTTGTTTTGCAATAACGATAAAACATTTTTGTAAAATTTCTCTTGCTTTATATGTTTTGGTATATTTTTTACTCTATTATATTTATGCATTATAGATAATGATATCCGCCATATTTCTTTAATTGCAATATCCCCACCAACTAAATTAAAATACTCAAAATGTGCTAATCTGCTTATATTTTTTTCAGTAAACAATAAACACTCACTCCCCCATATTTTGCTGTCATATCCGAACCCGGTACCGTCATAGGCAAAACCAATTACATCACCTTTTACATTATGTTCAGCAATTACTGATGCAACATGTGCATAATGATGTTGTACCGGATTTAAAATTAAAGACTTATTCCTAAATTTTTCTTTAACATAATTTGATGTATTATATTGTGGATGTAAATCGTAAACTATATTTTTAGGAATAACATCTAAAAATTTCATATATTTTCTAATTGATTTATCTAAGAAAGATAAATTATTATAATTAAACATATCTCCACAATAAGCAGATAAATATGCTGCTTTTTTTCTTGTAATACAAAAAGAATTTTTTATATCTGCCCCGATTGCTAAAATATTTTCTTTTACATTTGTATTTACAACATTTGGCACATAACCTCTGCTTCGTCTTAAAACTATTTTTTTATTTATTTTATTAATACACAAAACGATTGAATCATCTACCGGATTATATATTTCTCTGTTATTCGTTAATATCCCATCTATTTTAGAAGAAAATTCTTTAAAAATATCTGTTTCAGTATATATTATTGGTTCATCATTTTTATTAGCAGATGTCATTATTAAAGTATTAGTTTTTAACAAATCAAATAAAATATAATGTATTGGTGTATATGGTAACATTACACCAAGATATCTGTTATTTTTTGCAATAATATCATTAAAATTTTTATTTATATCATCTTTCTTATTTAATAATACTATTGGAGAAACAGGTGATAAAAGTTCTTTTTTTTCATAAGAACTGATATGAGTTAAAGCCTTTGCTATACTAATATTTTTTACCATGATTGCAAAAGGTTTCTTTTCCCTTGATTTAATTTTTCTAAGTTTTAAAACTGCTTTTTCATTATAAGCATCACAAGCTAAATGATATCCGCCTATACTTTTTATAGCAATAATTTTGCCTGCATCTAACATTTGTGCTGTCTTTGACAAAGCTAATTTACTACTGCTTAAAGGTTTACTATTAATATAAAGTTCTACTTTAGGTCCACACATATGACAAGCATTTGGTTGTGCATGAAATCTTCTGTTTTCAATTTGATTATATTCTTTTCCACAATCAAAACACATTTTAAATGTTTTCATCGTTGTGTTTTCTCTATCATAAGGTAATTTTTTTACGATAGAGTATCTAGGTCCACATTGAGTACAATTTGTAAATGGATAATGATATCGTCTATCATTACAAGATAAAAGTTCTTTTTTACAATTACCACATATTGCAATATCAGATGGAAAATCAGATACAATTTGAGATTTTTTAGAACTTTGTTTTATAGTAAAATCTGTATAATTTGATAGTGTTTTTTTAATTTTTTTTATATGTGAAACAGATATAATTTGGGTTGTGTTCTTTTTTATATCAGAAATAAACTTATTAATATTGTCCAACATTCCTTCAACTAAAATTTCTACGCCATAACTAGTATTAGCAACAAAACCATTCAATTGATATTTTTTCGCAAGGATAAATACATATGGTCTAAAACCAACTCCCTGTACAGTACCATATATTTCTAAAATTAAGGCTGATTTATTTATATTCAAAGAAATAGTCCTGGAATTTAATATTATTCACCTTCTATAGATTTAACAAAACAATCATTGCCAGATAATATAACAATATCACTGGAACCACATTCAGGGCAAAACATTGTTTCCATTTTAGACACATCAATATTTTTTTTACAAGCATTACATTGTGCAGTTAAATCTTCATTTATAAATTCTAATTCAGCATAACTTGCAAAAGTACCGGGAATTATATGATCTTTCATTGTATGAACTAATAATTCTTTTTCTATTCCGCTTGCTTTACCTACTACAATACTTATTTTAGTAATCTTCATTAAATTATTTTGTTTTGCTTGTTCTTCAATAACTTTCCACAATTCTCTGCCTATTCCATGTTCATGCATAAACAACTCCTTTTATTATTAGATTTTTTTTCTTTTGCTTTTCTGTGACGACATATCTTTTATTTCTTTTATTTTATCTCTCAATATTACAGCTGTTTCAAAATCTAAATTATCTGCTGATGCTTTCATTTGTTTTTCAAGAGATTTGATTACATCATTAATATTTTTTGATGAAATATAATCTTCATTTAATTCTGCCGTAAATAAACTTAAACTATCATTTTTTGCTTTGACTTGGAATTCATCCAACCGGCTAACTGCTTTTATTATTGTTTTTGGTGTTATTTTATGCTTTTTATTATATGCAATTTGTTTTTTTCTTCTTCTTTCCATCTCGTTTATTGCACGAGACATTGAACCTGTCATTTTATCTGCATAAAAGATTACTCTACCATCGACATTTCTTGCTGTTCTGCCACAAGTTTGGATAAGCGTCTGCTCTGATCTTAAAAATCCTTCTTTATCAGCATCAAGTATAACGACTAATGCTACTTCAGGTAAATCTAATCCTTCTCTTAAAAGATTAATACCTACTAAGATATCAAATTTCCCTAATCTTAAATCTCTAATAATTTCAATTCTTTTTAAAGAATCAATTTCAGAATGCATATATTCTACAAGAAAACCTTTTTCTTTTAGATATATTGTTAAATCTTCAGACATTCTTTTTGTTAAAGTTGTAATAAGAACCCTTTCTTTTTTATCAATAGTTTTTTGTATTTCCTTCATCATATCCTGAATCTGTCCATCTATTGGCTTAATAATAATTTCAGGATCAATAAGGCCTGTAGGTCTTATAACTAGTTCAACTATATTGTTTTTTGATTTTTCCAACTCATATTTTCCAGGGGTCGCTGATACCATAACATTTTGTTTTATTATAGATTCAAATTCATTAAATTTTAATGGTCTGTTATCTAATGCTGACGGAAGTCTGAAACCAAAATCTACTAAAGTCTGTTTTCTGCTTCTGTCTCCTTCGTACATTCCTCTTATTTGAGGTAATGTAATATGAGATTCATCAACAATTAAAAGAAAATCAGATGTTAAATTATTAGATAAAAAATAATCTATCAATGTTGTTGGTCTTGAACCGCTAGATCTCTGTGATAAATGTCTGGAATAATTTTCAACTCCACTACAAAAACCAGTTTCTTTCAACATTTCCATATCGTATTTAGTTCTTTGTAACAATCTTTGAGCTTCAAGGATTTTTCCTTCTGATTTTAAAGCAGAAACTCTTTCATTTAACTCTGTTTCTATCGATTTCAACGATTGTTCTATCTTGTCTGTTGTTGTAACAAAATGTTTAGCAGGATAAATATATGTTTTTTCTTTCTTATTTAATATCTGTCCGGTTAATGGATTAAACTCTTTTATATTATCTATTTCATTACCAAAAAATTCTACTCTTAATGCTGTTTCAAGATAGGCAGGGAAAATTTCTACAGTATCACCTTTAACTCTAAATTTACCTCTAAAAAAATCTATTTCATTTCTTTCATAATGAATTGATATTAAATTTTTAATAAGTTTTTCTCTGCTAATTTTTTCTCCTACAATAATTTTAACACACATATTTTGATAATCTTCAGGAGCACCTAAATTATAAATACTAGAAACAGAAGCAACAACTATAACATCTTTTCTTTCGAGTAATGATGTAGTTGCTTTAAGCCGTAATCTATCTATATGATCATTTACTGATGAGTCTTTTTCTATATATGTATCTGTTGATGGTATATATGCTTCAGGCTGATAATAATCATAATACGAAATAAAATATTCTACTGCATTTTTTGGAAAAAAAGTTTTAAATTCAGCATATAATTGTGCTGCTAAAATTTTATTTGGTGATATTATCAGTACAGGCTTTTGTATTTTTTCAATTACATTTGCCATCACAAAAGTCTTACCTGAACCGGTAACTCCAAGCAAAACTTGTGAATTTTGACCATTTGATAAGTTTGTATACAATTGTTCTATTGCCTGTGGTTGTTCACCTGCCGGTTTAAATTGTGATACAAGTTCAAATTTATTTTGGCTCAAATTTTTCTTCCATAAATTTATATTTTGTTATATCATCAAAATGTGTTTGATTTAATTGAAGAGGAGTAATGGAAACATACGATTGTTCCACTGCATCTATATCTGATTTTTTATTTTTCTTACCTGAAACAGATCTTCCTGCAAGTTTATAAAATGTTCCCTCGGAAGTCTTCTTTTTAACGATATTTTCATCATAACATCTAATACCTAATGGAACTATTTTTATTCCTTTAGGTTTTTTAGGAATGTTAATATTTAAACATAATGCGGGTCTATTTTTAGATGTTTTATCAAGAAATTTCTTAGCTATCTGAACTGCAATCTTAGCAGCATTTTCATAGCAAGGTTCTTTACAATCTGTAGCAGAAACTGCCATTGAAGGAATACCGAGATATGCTCCTTCTCTTGCACAAGCAACTGTTCCCGAGTAAACCACATCTTGCCCTAAATTTGAACACGTATTTATACCGGAAACGACTAAATCTATTTTGTTTTTTAAAAATGAATATAATCCATATTTAATACAATCGGTTGGAGTTCCACCTACAAGAGTATAGACATTATTTTTGTATTTTATTATCTGTTTATATTCATTTAAAGTTATTGACTGACTAGTTCCTGACATTTCTTGTTCCGGAACTATGACATAAACTTTACCCAACTTTGACATTTCATTTACTAAAGGCTTAAGTCCTGCACCATAAATACCATCATCATTTGATATTAGAATATTCATTTTTTTCATTTAATTAATTTTATAACCTCTTGAGCAAGTTTTTCTTGAGGATAGACTTGTGGCAATATTACTCTCTTTTTATCTATTATTGTATTATTTATATTCTTTTCAATAAACTCTATAATTGTTTTTTCAGTTAAATCTTTTTCTTCTATAATCTCTCTAAAACCTTTTTCTTCTATACTTTTTGCATTAAAATATTGATGATTATCTGTGGCATAAGGATATGGTATAAAAATAGCTGATAAGCCATACATCTCAACTTCTTTTACTGTTCCTGCACCTGCCCTGCATACAAGAATATCTGAACAAGCATAAGCATTACCTATATCATTCATATATTCAGCTATATATTTTTTATATTTGATATTCTTATATTTCCGATTTATATTGTCAAAATCTTTATTACCTACTATATGAATAAACTGTATTTTGTTTTGATACTTTTGATATAGTTTATCTGCAACATCAATCATAATATTATTTAGTTTTGTAGCCCCTAAACTTCCACCAAAAACAAATACTGTAAAAACTTCACTATCTAAGTTTAATTTTTCACTAGCATCCTGCCTTGATATATTAAAAATATCTTTTCTAACTGGATTTGATGTATCTATTACTTTTGATTTATTGAAATATTTTAATGATTCAATAAAACTTATGGCAACCTTATCAACAAATTTAGATAAAATTCTATTTGCAAGACCCGGAAAAGAATTTTGTTCATGTATCAAAGTCGGAATATTTTTTAATTTTGCAACAAATAATACAGGAAATGATAAGTAGGCTCCCATACCAACAACAACTTTCGGAGATATTTTATTAAGAAGTCTATTTGATAAAAATAAACTTTTTAATAATGTAAAAGGAAATAAAAACAAGTTCAAAGATATTTTTCTAGATGGAGCGGAAAAATTTAAAAGTTCATAATTAAATCCGGAATTTGTAACAATTTTCACAGATACAGCATTAACATTATTATTAACTACAAAAACAGGTTCAAAACCAATTTGTTTTAATTCATGAGCAAGAGCTATACCAGGATATACATGTCCCCCTGTACCGCTTACTACAATCATTATATTTGTCATAATTATCTTTTACCATTCCTTGCTATATTAAACAATATTCCTGCCATTAACATACTCACAAGCATAGAAGTTCCACCATAAGATATAAACGGTAAAGGCATACCTTTTGCAGGAAAAACTCCTGTCGTAGTTGCCATATTTACAAGTGCTTGTATTGTAAACATTAATGTTAAAGAAAAAGCCAAATATTTACCAAAATCATTTTCACTGTTACGACTTATAAAAATACCTAACGATAAAAAACATATAAATAAACAAATAATAAAAGCTACACCTATAAAACCATATTCTTCACCAATAATCGCAAAAATAAAGTCAGTATGCATTTCCGGTAAATGCAATAATTTCATCTCACTTTGTCCTGGCCCTTTTCCAAAACATCCACCAGAACCAAAAGCAATTAAAGCATGCTTTATATTATATTGCGCTAAAGAAATATCAAAAAATGAATTTATATAATCCAAAAATCTTTTAACTCGATATTGTTGCATCAGTATAAATACAGAAAAGACACAAACCATACATCCTAAAGTTATCCAAAATCTTTTTTGTCCAACACCGGCAATAAACATCATTGCTAACCATACAGATGCTAAAAGAAAACTTGTTCCGAAATCTTTTTGCATTATTATCAATACTATAAAACTAGCTAAATAAGCTATTGCTTTTATATTATTTTCCCATAAATTTATTAATCTTTGTTTTCTAGCTAAAAAATCAGACATAACTATTGCGAGTGCAATTTTTGCAAATTCAGACGGCTGGAAAGTAATAAAACCTAAATTTATCCATCTTGCAGCACCTTTTCTAGCTTGTCCTAAAAAAATAACTAATATTAACAGAAATATAGCTAGTATATAAATATATTTACTCCATTTTTGATATTTTTTATAATCAATCATAAATCCTGTAATAAAAAATAAACAAATTCCAATACTAACATATAACAAATGTCTTATTATAAACATGTACTCATTTGAAAATCTCATTTGAGCCATAACTGGTGTAACAGATAAAATAAAATGTATCCCAATTAATACCAACGATATAATTATTATTAATAAAAATATGTGATATTGTTTACCATTTCTATTTTTTTTAATAGGTTTGTCTATATATTTTTTAATTGATGTGAATAACTTTGCCATATTACTTTAAAGATAAAACTATATTCTTAAATTCTTGACCTCTATGTTCAAAGTTTTCAAATTGGTCAAAAGAAGCACAGGCCGGAGAAAACAAAACTATATCTTTTTCTTTTACAAGTGTTCTAATCTGTTTAACTGCATTTAGTAATGTTTTACACTCATAAATTGTTGCTGAACCATCAAGTTCTTTTTTTATAATAGGAGTTGCTTCTCCTATTAAAAATATATTTTTAACTTTTTTCTTAATTAAATTATATATTGGTTTGTATGAACTGCCTTTGTCTTGTCCTCCCAATATTAATTGTATATTATTATCAAACGATTCTAAAGCAACTTTTGTTGAGTCAACATTTGTTGCTTTTGAATCATTATAATATGATACATTATTTATACTTCTGACAAATTCTATTCTATGTTCAACACCTTTAAAAGAAGAAATTACTCTTTCAACAATATCTTTTTTTATACCCAACAAATATGCTGCTGCTATTGATGATAATATATTATCTATATTATGTTTACCTGGTATTCTAATCTTTGGGGAAAATATTATTTGTTTATTTTTATATTTTATATAAATACTACCGTTATCATAATAAATAGTATTTGTCTTTTTTAAATTTGTATTAAAAGAAAATGTAACAGCTTTTATATTTGATGTAATATTTCTTAAAATTTTATCTTGATAATTATAAATTGCAAAATTCTTACTAGTTTGATTTACAAAAACATTTGACTTTGCTTTTATATAATTTTTCATAGTCTTATGATGCTTAAGATGGTCTGGAGTAATATTTAAACTGACACTTATATCCGGTCTAAAATTTGGAGAATCTTCAAGCTGATATGACGACATTTCTAATACTAATATTGTTTCATTATTTATTTTTTTTACAACTGATGATAAAGGATATCCTATATTACCGGCAACTACTGTATTTTTATATGCTTTTTTTATTATTTTGTAAATAAGAGTAGTTGTAGTTGTTTTACCATTTGTTCCTGTTATTGCTATAATTTTTTTAGGCTTTATAAAATTCAATGCAAAATCAAATTCACTAATTACAGGAATATTCCTTTTTTCTGCTAATTTGAAAATTGGCAAATCTGCATTTATCCCCGGACTTTTAATAATGATATCACTATCAAGAATTTTTTCTGAATGTTTCCCAAATTCAGCAGAAACTTTTTTATTTAATTTCATTGATGAATGTGTTTTGAAGTTTCCACTATCACTTGCAAAAACATTATATCCTTTGCTACATGCTAGATTAGAACATGCAATCCCAGATTTTCCTAAGCCAATAACAGCTATGTTTATTTTAATATTTTTCATATATAATTACCTTAATTTTAAAGAAGAAACTGCTAAAATAGCAAGCACAATACCAACTATCCAAAATCTTATAGTAACTTTTATTTCTGATATTCCACCAAGCTCAAAGTGATGATGCAAAGGTGCCATTTTAAAAAATCTTTTTTTAGTTCTTTTAAATACAGATACTTGTATCATTACAGATAATGCTTCTGCAACAAATACTCCGCCTAATATAACTAATATTAATTCTTGTTTAATAAATACTGCTGATAATCCTAATACTGCACCTAAACAAAGACTACCGGTATCTCCCATAAATATTTCTGCCGGATATGAGTTATACCACAAAAAGCCAAGACCTGCACCAAATAATGCCATCAAGAAAACAGATATTTCTCCTGCTCCATTAATATAAGGTACTTTTAAATAAGTTGCAATATTTACATTCCCTATTAAATATGCAAAAAGTGCTAATGCCATAGCAACAATAATTATATTACCTATTGCAAGTCCATCTTGCCCGTCTGTTAAATTAACTGCATTTGAACTGCCAACTATAACAAAAAAAACTATAATAAAATAAAAATACGACATTTCAATAAAAATATCTTTTAAATACGGTATATCTATAATTGTTGCAAATTGGATATTCGTTGGATAAAAGAAAAGATAAACAATAACAAATATAGCAAATATTGATTGAAAAACTAGTTTCTTTCTGGCAGATAAACCTTTTGGATTTTTCTTTATAAGTTTTAAATAATCATCAGCAAAACCAATAAAGCCAAAAAACACAGTCGCAAGTATTAGCCAGATAATAAATATATTATCAAGTCTTGCCCATAAAAGAGTTGATATAAGTAATGATATAATAATTATTATTCCACCCATTGTTGTTGTACCTGATTTTAATTTATGGGTAGAAGGTCCGTCATCTCTTACTGTTTGTGATATTTTATACTTTTTTAAAGTCCTAATTATATATGGCGCTATTAAAAAAGTGATTATTAAACTCGTTAAGATAGCTCCACCTGCTCTAAATGTTATATATTGAAAAACATTTAAAGGTGTAAAAACTTCACTCAAAGAATACAATATGTGGTAAAACATTATTTCCCCTTAATTTTATCTCTTAATATCATTTCATCATATATTACATCAAGTTTCATTCCTCTTGAAGCTTTAATAAAAACAAGAGTATTGGCATTTAATTCTTTTTCTAATTCTTCTAAAAGTATTCTCTTACTCATAAAATATTTAATTTTTTTATCTTTAATTTCATTTTTAATATGTCCGACTAAATCTCCAAATAAGCAAACCATTTTTACATATGGTAAAGTATTAATAAATTTACCTATTTCAGAATGATATTCAGCTGCATTTTCACCAAGCTCTAACATATCTCCAAGAATAAGAATAACCTCTTTATCCGGATATGATTGAGACAAACTTGAAATTGATTCTCTCATAGATGAAGGATTTGCATTATATGCATCATTTATAATTATTGCTTCATTTGATAATTTATACGATTGCATTCTCATATTAGGTGGTGTAAAATTAGCTAGACCTTCCTTTATTTCACTAAATGAAAATCCTAATCCATAAGCTACTGCTGCTGCTCCCAAAGCATTAAAAATATTAAACTTGCCTTTTATTGGCAATTCAATCGTTTCACTTTTACCATCTATGTACATATCAAAGACTGGTTTATCCAACCATAATTTAATATTTTTTGCATAAATATCTGCTCCACTATATAACCCAAAAGTTATAACTTTTTTAGAAATTTGTGGTAAATATGTTTTTAAATATTGATTATCATTATTGATAGCAATAAACCCATCTTTTTTAATCCCTTCTATTAAATTCTTCTTTTCTTGCAGCACATTTTCAGGTGTTTTAAAATATTGAAGATGAGAAGAACCAATATTTGTAATAATCCCACAATCCGGCAAAACTATGTTCGTTAAAGCCTCAATTTCACCAAATTCAGATGTCCCCAGTTCAAATACAGCATATCTTGTATCACTTGTAAGATCAAATACTGTTAATGGAACACCTATTCTATTATTATAATTTCCTTTATTGCTTAATGTCTTATATTTACGTTTTAATATGGAAGACAACATCTCTTTTGTCGTTGTTTTCCCATTTGAACCTGTAATCGCAATTGATTTAAGAGCAGTATGTCTTTTCCTGTATGCGATTGCAAGCTGTTCTAATGCTAATGATGTATTTTTAACTTTCACTAAAGAAGGCAAATTTGGAAAAAAATATTTTAAATTTATATCTTCTCTTGAATAAACAATTGCAGCAACTTGTTTTTCAATAGCACTTCTAATAAAATCATGACCATCAAAATTTTTACCTTGTATGGCAAAGAACAATGAACCTTGTTTCAATGTTCTTGTGTCTATGGCAACATCTTCTATCTGTAAATGAGGGTTGCCTATAATAAAAGAACCTTTTACTGCATTGATTAAATCCATCAAATAAAAATTTTCCATTTTTTGTAACCTATTACTGCATTAAATTTTTTAATATATCAGAAGCAACTTCTCTATCATCAAAATGAATTTTGTTTTCACCTATAATCTGATAAGTCTCATGCCCTTTGCCAGCTATAAGAACGATATCATCTTTTTTAGCCATCTTTATTGCTTCTTCTATTGCTTGTTTTCTATCAATTATAACTTTATAATTATTTTTATTTATTGACTTTGCTCCATTTTCTACATCTTCAGCAATTAATTCTGGTTTTTCATCTCTAGGATTATCAGATGTTATAAATACAAAATCACTCATTTTGCATGCTGTCTGTGCCATTAAAGGTCTTTTTGTTTTATCTCTATTTCCTCCACAACCAAAAACTGTAATAATTTTTGATGGTTGTAAATTTTGTATTGATGAAAGAACATTTTGCAAAGCATCATGTGTATGGGCATAATCAACTATAACTGTAAAATCTGCTTGAGAATTAACTCTTTCCAATCTTCCTGGTGCTCCTGATATATTTTTTATATTAGATACAACATCTGTAAATTTTAATCCTGCTACTATGCAGATACTTAATACTGATAAAACATTATAAATATTATGCAATCCAATATGTTTTATACTTATTATTGCATTACCAAAAATAGATTTTAAATTAAAAGAACTATTATCTTTATTTAAAACAACATCACATGCCCTGCATTTAGAAGTATTATCATTTATTGAATACGATATTTTTTCTGCACATATTTCACTTTCTAAGAGTTTTTTGCCATATATATCATCGGAGTTGATTATAGCAAACTTTTTATTATTTTTCACATTTGATTTAAGAGAAGAAAACAACATTTTCTTTGCTTCAAAATAACTTTGCATATCTTTATGAAAATCAAGATGATCTTGTGTTAAATTCGTAAAAGCAACAATATCAAATTCTATCCCGTTAACTCGTCCCAAAACTAATGAGTGAGATGAAACCTCCATAACAAGATATTTAATGTTGGATTTAACCATATCAAATATCATTTTATATAAATCTAACGATTGTGGTGTTGTATTTGGTGCTTCTATAATTTTATCAGCATATCTGTAATTTATTGTTCCAATCACACCAATATCAATATTTAATGATTTAAATATTGATTCAGTCATATAAGTTATTGAAGTTTTTCCATTTGTGCCTGTTACACCTATAATTGTCATTTTTTTATCTGGATAATCATAAAATTTTGCACTTATTTCTGACATAACTTTTGAAATATCAGCAACTATAATATTCGTACAATCTATATTATCAATTTTTTTATTCGAGACGATACAGAGTGCCCCATTTAAAATTGCTTGACTAACAAAATTTTTACCGCTTGTATGAGTTCCATCTAATGCAAAAAATAAATATCCATCTGAAACATTTCTTGAATCATAAGACAATCCTTTTATATCTATACTGTCATCGCCTATTATTTCAGCTTGCACTTCAGAAAACAATTGCTTTAAAATCATATTCTATCCCCTAACTTTTTGACTTACCTATAACTTCATCATCTTTTTCAATGTTTAAATATAACATTGCTTGTTCTGCTATTTTAGCAAATACTGGTGCTGCAACAGAAGCTGCATAATATTCTCCCTGTGGTTCATCAAATATCACAAGTATTACTATTTTCGGATTAATAGCAGGGACCATACCACAAAAAGATGCTACATAATGTTTTGTAGAATATTTTCCTGTTTTTCTATCTATTTTCTGTGCTGTACCTGTTTTCCCGCCTACTGTATATCCTTTTATTTTAGCTATTTTACCAGTTCCATTTTCTACAACATTTTTTAGAATTCCTCTTACTTTATATGCAGTATCTTCAGATATAACTCTTCTGATAACCTCTTTAGATTGATAATCTTTATCACCAATAGATTTAATAATTTTAGGTTTTAGTAAAACACCACCGTTTGCAATAGCAGAAAATGCATTGATTGTTTGTAACGGTGTAGTAGCTATTTCTTGTCCAAATGATATTGTGTGTAAACTTCTTTTGCTCCATTGTGATGTAGGTTTTAAAAGACCCTTTTCTTCACCATTTAAATCTATACCTGTCATACTATTAAATCCAAACATTTTTATATATTTGTAAAAGTTATCAGCTCCTAAAGCTAATGCAAGTTTTGCGGTCCCTATATTTGAAGAATATTCTATCACTTGACTAACAGTAATTATTTTCTGTTTTTCATGGTCCTTAATAATTTGCCCGGCTACTTCTAATTTACCATTTTCACAATTTATTTTATCTGTTGATTTAAATATTTTTTCTTCTAGTATTCCTGCAAGAACTACAACTTTAAATGTTGAACCAGGTTCTGCTACGGAACTTATTGCTCCATTTCTCAACAAAGATATATCAGATATTTTTTCTCCGGGATTATAATTTGGAAGAGATGCCATAGCTAAAATCTCACCGGTATATGGATTTTGAATAATGGCTACGGCTTTTTTAGATTTACTTGATATAAAGCCTTCCTCTAAAGCTTGTTCTGCTATAAATTGAAGTCTTCTATCTATAGTCAAATAAACATCACTTCCTTCAAATTTTTTATCCTCTATAATTTTATCAGCAAATATTTTTTTTGAACCAATTTGATATTGTTTATATTTAATTTCTTCACCTATTAAATGTTTATTACAAAATTTTTCAATTCCTTCTAATCCATTCCCATGAGAGCCAACAATACCTATTGTTTGAGCTGCCATTCTTCCTTCCGGGTATTGTCGTATATATTTACTTTCTAATCCCAAACCTGCTAATTTTTTTGATTTTATTTGTAATGTGATATATTCATCTATATTGTATGCTATAGGAATATATGATTTTTTTTCTTCTATGGATTTGTATTGTTTTTGTGATATTTCTATATTGAATGATTTTAAAACTTGTTCAATCTCAGATAAATTTTTAATCATTTTAGCATCTAAAAATAATGTATATTTTTTAACACTCATTGCCAAAATATTGCCATTTCTATCCAAAATTGATGCTCTTTTTGGTTTTTCTGTAAGTTCTTTATTAACAATATTATCTACATATTTATCTGTATCGGAATGTTTTATAAATTGAAGATAAAAAAGTTTTATCACTATTAATAAAAATAATAAAAATAAAAAACCTACAACAAAATTTTGCCTTAGATAGACACTTCTCTTCTTTGTTTTCATTCTTTAATATTTATAATTGCATCTTCTGTTGGTACAGAAAAATTTTTTTCTTGTGCAATTTTATCTAATTTTTCTAAAGCTAGTATAGAATTAATTTTATACATGATAGAATCATTTTCACTTTTAATTCTATCATATTCTATTTTCAAATTACTGATTTTTGCATCCATTATAACAAGCCTATTTCTTTCTAATGCTGCTATTGAAAAACCCAATATAGCAAGCAATACTGTTACAATAAGTTTTTTGACAAAAAATTCACCAGAATTTTTACTCATTTTTGTTGTTCCACAACCCTCATTTTTGCACTTCTGCTTCTTGGGTTATTTTTTATTTCATCTTCACCTGCAGTAATAATCTTTTTGTTTATAATTTTAAAACCTTGAATTTGAAACGATTTAAAACTTTGTTTAACGATTCTATCTTCTAAAGAATGATATGTTAAAATTACAGCTCTAGCGTTCTTTGACAAAATTTTAGGAATAGAATCTAACATTTCTTGTAAACTTGCCAATTCATCATTAACATAAATTCTTAATGCTTGAAAAATTTTTGTAGATGGATTTATTTTCCCTTTTACCCATTTAACACTGCAAACAATATCACTTAATTGATTACAAGTCTTTATACTCCCTTTTATTCTATAATCAACAATTTTATCTGCTATTTGTCTTGCAAAAGGCTCTTCCCCATATTTAAAAAATATATCTTGTAGTTTTTCCTTACTGAAAGTATTTACGATATCATAAGCTGTTATTTTTTGTGATTGGTCCATTCTCATATCTAATATTTCATCAGACTTAAAAGAAAAGCCTCTTGCCATATCATCTAATTGTTTTGAAGATACTCCCAAATCAGCAAATAAGCCATTTACTTTATCTATTTTTATATTGGATAAAATTTTTAAAATGTTTCGGAAATTATCTTTACAAAATATTATTTTATCTTTAAACTTTTGTAAATTGTTATTTGAATTGAAACGATTAAAAGAATCACCATCTTGATCAAAAGCAATGATTTTAATATTTTTATATTTTTCTAACAAATAAAGACTATGCCCGCCACCACCGAATGTACAATCTATGTAATAACCGTCTTTTTCTGTTATTAAGTAATTAGAAACTTCATTTACCATAACAGGTTGATGATAAAAAATATTATCCATTATATACTCTTACCAATTATTTTAAAAAAATAATTTTATAGATATTAAAAACATATACATATTGTAAAAAAATTCTTAAAACATAAACAGGAACACTACACAGCTAATGTTATGGCTTCGGTATTGAGTTTTATACTAGGAAATAAAAGAAGCATCAGCAGAACCATAACAATCCCTCCACCGATACCAACTAAATCACTTAATGAGTATGTACATAAACCTATAAAAATACAGTAAACTATAGAATTAATATACATTTTCAACTTCCTAATAAATATATAGATGTCTATACACCGAATTCTGTATGTTTGCATAACAAACACTACGGTCATTTCTCTGCTGTATAAATTACTTTATACAGTCAAGCGATAAAACTTCTATCTTGCTTTCCAGTAAGGATTTAGCCGTTTCACATCTTACCTTTGTTAAACTTATAGTAAGATTTATTCCTTTTTCAAGGAACCTTTCTTCTTTTCAAAAGAAAGCGTCACTGTTCGCACCTCTATCCTTGCGGACGATGGGGATTACCCACTACCGTTTTCTCAATTAAGAGAATAAAGTTCGGACTTTCCTCTTTACAAAAAAATGTAAAGCGACCGTACAACATCTACATATTTATATAACATCTTTTTTATTAAACAATATTCTAGAACAATTATCACAATATACTAATTCTTGGCATTTTGTAGCTTGATTAATTAATTGTGGTCTAATAACCATATTACATCCACCGCAGCTATCTCCATCAACTAAAGATAAACCCAACCCTTTTCTATTTTCTCTGATTCTTTCATATTGCGATAGAATATTTGCATTTATATTCTTTGAAAAAGATTCTCTGTCATTTTTCATATTAGAAAGTTCTTCTTTCATTTTTCCAATAGAAGATTCCATATTTTTTATATCATTATTTATATCAACTTCTGAGTTTTTCAAAGTAATTTCATGTTGTTTTAAAATAACAACTTCTTTATCTATGTCTTCCATTAATTGTAGAATTTCATCTTCTATTACACTCTTATCAGCTTTCGCCTTTTCAATTTCTAAAAGACAAGTTTTGTAAACGTCATTCGATTTAACATTATTCAAATCACCGGTATGTTTTACAATTATAGATTCTTTAGCAGATAATAAGGTTTCCTTTTCATTTTTTAAAGAATTAAGCCTCACATATTCTGCTTTTTTATTCCCAAATTCAATTTTCACATTTGAAAGTTCTTGTTTTTTTTGTTCAATAGCTTTTGGCAATTCCTCAATCTTATTTTTTAATTCTTCAATTTTAATATCTTTTTCTTGTAAATCACTCAGTAACATTAGTGTTTCTCTTAGATTTTCCATTATATCTCCAATATGAATTACATATATATATCAATTTTTTCAATTATAGCAAGTTTATACTTCTTAGGCAATATGAAATACTTAAATATTCTATTAATTGTGAACACAACCTGTTAGAATTATAGAAAAATAATAGATTTTATTTTTTTGATCGTTTTTTGAGAGGAATCCAATAAAATAAGCCGGCTGTAGAATAAGTAGGCTCGAATTTTTCATCTTCAGATAATGTAACATTTATCTTTTCTATTGGAAGTACTTTGCATATATCTTGGTATAAATTATTTGGGAGTTCAACATGTCTTGATAATTCACAATTTTCATCACTAGCTTCTGATACAATAAGTTTTTGTACAAAGTTTTTAGACTGTTCAAGTGTATCGGCTGAAATAGCTGACACTATTTGAGTTGTATATTCTCCAAAAATATCCTGTTTATTATCAAACTCTTCTTTTAAAGAATTGCCTATTGTGAGAATATAAGGACTAACCGCTATCCATTTATTTGGTGTTTCTATGTCAAATGAACATATCATTGATTCTTTTGAAAAGATATCATAAACAACAGCAGGTTTTATACACTTACCATAAAAAAAACAAGCTCTTTGAACAGATTCTTCTATATCTATACTAAGTTCTGGAACATTCAGAAGTTTTCTTAATATTCTTGATATTTCTCTAGGTCTAATACTAATTTTAAAATTCTTAATTTTTCTCATATTATTTTATATAAGACATATGCCTGAAGAATTAATTTTAAATTCATTCAGGCATATCAAATCTTTATTTCTTAAGACTTTTTTTAAATCTATCTCTCTTTTTTTGTTCCCATTCAAAAGTTAAAGGTGCACAAATAAATACACTTGAATATACTCCAAGAGTTGTTCCTATTACCATTGATAATGCAAAATCATGAATAACTTCCCCACCCATAAAAAACAATATCATTGAAACTGAAAAAACTGTTAAAGATGTTATAATTGTTCTTGATAAAACATCATTGATACTTTTATTTATTATTGAACCAAAATTGTCTTTTGCAAGAAGTCTGAGATTTTCTCTTATTCTGTCATATAAAACAATTGTATCGTTAATAGAAAAACCGGCGATTGTTAAAAAAGCAGCTATCATTGTTAAGTCTATTTCTTTACCAAGAATGACCATCAAACCAAATGTTCCAAAAACATCATGTACAAGAGCTAAAACTCCTGTAAAACCCCATAAACCAGATTTAAATCTGAATGCGACATAGACAATGATACCTAAAAACACAAATATGAATGCATAAGTTGCTTGTTTTGCCAAATGTTTCCCTACGGATGGACCAACATATTCTGTTCTATCAACAACAATATTGTTGTCTGGAAATCTAGTCTGCAATAATGATAGTATGCTTTGTGACATTTCATCTTGAGATTTATCTGTTTTTTTAACTCTTATAATAATACCTTCATCACCTATAGATTGTAATTCAAAAGATAAATTACCAGCATCTTTAAGCCCATTTCTAACATCATCAAGTTTAATTTCTTTATCAAAAGAAATTTGCATTAAGATGCCACCGGTAAAATCTATACCGTAATTCGGTCCCTTAACAGCAATTGCTATTATACTAGAAACTATTAATATTATTGAAAATGCAAAAGCTATATATCTCTTGCCAATAAAATCTATGTTTGGTGTTTTAAAAAACTTCACGTTATCCCCCAGTTCTTATATTTTAATTTTACTAATAAAATTTTCTTTAAAAAGAAAATCGTAAATTAATTTTGTAACTACTATTGCAGTAAACATACTAATACATAACCCTATAGTCAAAGTTACAGCAAAACCTTTAATAGGACCTGTTCCAAACTGGAACAAGAATAATGCTGCTATAAGTGTTGTTAAGTTTGAATCAAAAATTGCAGAAAAAGCCTTTTGATAGCCTGCGTCAACTGCCACCCTTGCAGTTTTACCAATAGCAAGTTCTTCTCTTATTCTTTCAAGTATAAGTACATTAGCATCAACAGCCATAGCAAGTGTAAGTGCTATACCTGCAATACCAGGTAAAGTTAAAGTAAATTGAAAATAAGACATTATTGCCGCAAGTAAGAAAAAATTAAGTAACAATGCTATATCTGCAATAAAACCAGAAAAACCATAATATATAAGCATAAATAAAATCACTAAAGAAACACCTAAAACAGCAGATGTAAAGCCTTTTTTTATAGAATCATCACCAAGACTTGGACCAACAGTTCTTTCCTCTATAATTCTTACCGGAGCAGGTAAAGCACCGGCTCTTAAAACTGTTGCAAGTAATTTTGCATCATCAGCATTAAAGTTACCTTCAATAATTGCTTTGCCATCCGGTATTCTTGAACGAATAACAGGTGCTGACTGAACAACACCATCTAAAACAATGGCTAAATTTCTATCTATATTTGAACCGGTAATATCTGCAAATAATTTAGCACCCTCTTTATTAAATTCTAATGATACATGCGGATAGCCAAATTGTCCGGTTGTAAGTTCAACTTTAGCATTAACCAAATATGCACCGGTTAAAGATGCATTTTTTAATATATAGTAATTACCATCTTCTTTACTTTCAGCTATAAAACAATCTTCCGGAACTAATTTTGATATTTCCGGATCCTGCATAGCTTGTACAGGTGTTAAATTTTTCTCTCTGATTTTTTCAGATATAGCAACCAAATTTTCGTTATTACTATCAACTAAGCAAAACTCTAATAATGCTGTTTTACCGATAAGTTCTTTTGCCCTTGCAGGATCTTTTATACCAGGAAGTTGAATAACTATCCATTTATCACCTTGTTTTGTAATCAATGGTTCTGAAACTCCAAATTGATCTATACGATTTCTCATAACTTCAACTGCTCTGTCAACAGCATCTTTTATACTAACTTTTTCATCCAGCTTGCTGGCATCAACTTCTAATAGAAGATGAGTTCCACCCTTAAGATCCAGTCCTAATTTTAAAGCTTTCCCTAAAATTGGGTCCTTTGTTTTCTCTGCTAATGCCTTTTCATCTTCAGTCATTCTTGACCATTCAAATGTAGGATATAAAAAATATCCTGAAAGTATGACCAATAATGCTGTCACAACTGTTCTAAAACCTAGTTTGTTCATTAGAGTAACTTCCTTTCATTTATTATTAATTCAAACTTACAATCTAAAAATTTTGCTGCTCGTCTGCACATTGTCATTCTTGACATAAATATTTCAAAATATTCTATAACCTGCGATATTTTTGTGTCAACATTCAAATTTAAAGATATCAACCTATCAGTTTTATTTACATTTAAAAAAGCCCTGTCTACGGCATAATTAACTCTGTCATGAATATCAACAGAAATCATGCTGGGATTTCTAACTCTTGTTTTATGCACATCTGATTTATCTGCTAAAATTAAGGCTGCTGCAACCGGATTTACAGGGTCTCCTACTTCTTCTTCATGATTACCTATTGCAGAAATTATTAAAGCTATTTCGTCAGGTGTAACACCAATATGTTTTAAAATATCCATAGCTATTAAACTAGCTGACTGCCCATGGTCTTGTCTGTTTACAACATTTCCTATATCATGCAAATAACCTGCTATTGCAGCAAGTTCTTGCAATCTTTTTGGATATTCCAGAGTTGCAAGAATATTTTCTGCAACTGAAGAAACAAGACTAACATGTCTGAACCCGTGTTCTGTATATCCGATAGCACCTAAATAATCATTTGCAGCTTGAATAAAACTGTCAACTATTTCATTTGACTTTACATCTTCAAGCATTACATTTGATAATTCAAGTTCTTTTATATTCATTTTATTTTATAATTTCAGGTGTAACTGCAACTTCACTTGTTGGAACTATTACAGTTGTTATAGTTGATTTTACAATCTGAACTTTAACATTATCTGCAATTTTAGCTTCTACAACATCACCTTTAACAGAAACAACTGTTGCATATAACCCGCCTGAAGTTATTATTTTATCATCTTTTTGAAGAGCTTCTAACATTTTCTGGTGTTCTTTTCTTTGTTTTTGTTGTGGTCTGATAAGAAACAAATAAAAGAAAACAAAAATGATTATTAATGGCATCAAACCGCCAAATGCACTACCTGCTCCTGCTGCCTCAGCAAAAACATTTGAACTCAAAAGTGTAACAACCATAAACAAAAACATAAATTTTGATAACATTTTACTCATAATAACCTCACCTCTAGCTTTTGGACTTTTTATTAGAATAATACTTTTCAAAAAATTCTTTCTTTGCTTCGAAAAATGTATTACTTTCCAATGCTTTTTTAATTTTGTCCGTCAATTTTATCATAAAATGAATATTATGTAAAGATAACAATGTCAATGCCAAAATTTCTTGCGAACGGAATAAATGATTCAAATATGCTTTAGTATAACCTTTACAGGCCTGACAATCACATTCCGGATCTAAAGGCTCAAATTTTTCTTTATATTCACCATTTTTAATATTAATTTTTCCATGACTTGTAAATGCCTGCCCATTTCTGCCATTTCTTGTTGGAATAACACAATCAAACATATCTATTCCGCGTTCTACAGCATTCCATATATCTTCCGGCATACCTACACCCATCAAATATCTTGCTTTCTCTTCCGGAAGATATGGTACAGTTGAATCTATAACTTCTAACATTTCTTCTTTTGATTCGCCAACAGAAACTCCGCCTATGGCATAGCCGATAAAATCTATATCTTGCATTCTCAAAGCACTTTCTTTCCTTAAATCTTTAAAAACAGAACCTTGTATAATACCAAAAAGTGCTTGCGTATCTTTTGAATCATCTTTATAAAATTCATCCTTACATCTTTTAGCCCAATCAATACTTAAAAGCATGGAATTTTTTGCATATTCAAAAGTAGACGGATATGGAGTACATTCATCAAAACACATGATGATATCTGCACCTATTGTTTTTTGTATCTGCATTGATATTTCAGGAGAAAGGAAATGTTTTGAACCATCGATGTGAGATCTAAATTCAACTCCATCGGATTTAATTTTTCTAAAATTATTTAAACTAAATATTTGGAATCCGCCGGAATCTGTAAGCATTGGACCATTCCAAGAATTAAACTTTTGTATTCCGCCTGCTTTTTTGATTATTTCAATTCCAGGTCTTAAATATAGATGATATGAATTTGCTAATATTATTTGGGCTTTTGTTTCTTTGATTTGTTCTGTTGAAACTGATTTAACTGACCCTTGTGTACCAACAGGCATAAACACAGGAGTATCAATAACACCTCTGGTTGTATGTAATTTTCCTAATCTTGCACTACATTGGGTAGATTTTTTTAATAATTCAAAAGAACCGCATTGCATTATAGAAACTTATCTCCATTTATATAAAGTCCAAATTCACAGTCAAGAACATTACAAGCTTTTCTACAGAAAATTGTTCTTGAAGTAAAAATTTCAAAATATTCCATAATAGAACAAATGTTTGTATCAATATCAAGTTTTAAAATGATTTCTTTTCTTCTTCTTGAGACTTCTATTTCAGTTTGTTCACATGCAGCAATAACTTTAGAATGCGTATCATTCAATCTTTGTTCTTCAGATCTTAACCTTTCATGATGAACATCAGTCTTATCACCTAAAACCACAGAAGCAGCTATTTCTGTAGGCGGCTGCATATTTTTATCTTCATGACTGCCAATAGCACCAAAAACTTCAAAAATATCACTGTTATATTTTTCATCTTTCCAATATTCTTGTTTTAAAATATGCAGTGCTATGATTGCACCACTTTGAGCATGATCTTTCTTTGAAACAATATTACCAATATCATGCATATATCCTGCAACTTTTGCTAATTCTTGAGTTCTTTTATCATACCCTAACTGTTCTAATACATAATAAGCTCTATTAGCAGTATGGATAGCATGATTTAAACCATGTTCTTTATAACCAATTGAAGCAAATACTTGATCTGCATATTGCAAATAAGTATTTACCTCTTTATTATTCTTAATCTCTTCGAAAGATAATAACATTTTTTTATTATAGCAAATAAATATATAATTTTTGAGCGAAAAAATTTTAAAATTGCATTTATTATATTGATATATCTCTACTTTTTAAGTATAATTTTATTTTATAGTAATAATAAATTTTAATTCAAGGATAAATAAATGAAAGTTGTTATCTTGGCAGGCGGACTTGGAACAAGATTATCTGAAGAAACTGAGTTAAAACCAAAGCCTATGGTTGAAATCGCAGGAAGACCGATTTTGTGGCATATAATGAAAATTTATTCTCATTATGGGTTTAATGATTTCATTATTTTATCCGGATATAAATCACATATTATAAAAGATTATTTTATTAATTATTACAACAGATATTCAGATATTACTGTTGATATGTCTAAAAACACATTGGAAATTCATAAAACAAGACATGAACCTTGGAAAGTTACTGTATTATATACCGGTCAGGATACTATGACCGGCGGAAGAATAAAAAAAGCACAGGAATATATTGGTAATGAAAAATTTATGTTAACTTATGGAGATGGAGTTGCAGATGTTAATATAAATGAATTAATAAAATCACATAATAATTCTAAAAAATTAGTAACAATGACAGCAGTCCAATTGTCAGGCAGATTTGGTGCTTTAATAATAAAAGATAACAATGTAATAACATCATTTATGGAAAAACCAAAAGGCGAAGAATCATGGATAAATGGCGGTTTTTTTGTATGTGAACCAAAAATGTTTGATTATATAGATGACAATGATAATGTAATTTTCGAAAAAAGTCCATTAGAAACAATAGCAAAAGACAACCAACTAAATGCATTCAAGCACACCGGATTCTGGCATGCAATGGACACCTTAAAAGATAAAAAAGATTTAACAGATATGTGGTTAAAGAATCAAGCCCCATGGGCAATTTGGACAACAAATGAGAAATCCAATGTTTAACAATATATATGAAAATAAAAAAGTTTTTATAACTGGTGTAAGCGGTTTTAAAGGTTCGTGGCTATCATTATGGCTAAATTCTTTAGGTGCAAATGTTTTAGGTTATTCTTTAAAGCCTGATACTAATCCTTCTATGTTTTATGAATTAAAAATAGACAATAAAATTCAAAATGTATTTGGTAATATTTTAGATGCAGAAAAGCTTGAAAAAACA
>JAQVBD010000070.1 GCA_028690485.1 Endomicrobiaceae bacterium | reverse complement strand
GCCTGCAACAACATTCTTTCAACATCTAAAACATCAAGCAAATCTGCAAGACCGGACTTTTCTCTTTTAACAGAAAGTTCATAACTTTTCTTTAAAGCTAATGTTTGTTTTTCTCTTGCTGCTAATGTTTTCTGACCTAATTGATATGTATTTATTGCATCTAAAACTTCTTTAAATGCGACTTGTATTGTCTTTTGGTATGAGGCTAACATTTGTTCATATTGAGCTTTTGTTGCTTCATAATTTTTAAATATTTTTCCGCCGTGAAATATAGGAATAACTATATCGCCTGAATATGACCAGGTATCTTTATCATCTTTAAATAAATCTTCAAGTTCATAACTTGCCACACCGCCAAAACCTGTTAATGATATTGACGGAAACAAAGCTGCTTTAGCTGAACCGATTTGAGCATTTGCAGACTTAAGCGTCCATTCCATTTTTTTAATATCAGGTCTTCTGGCTATTAAATCTGAAGGAACAGCCGTCGGTATTTGAGGTATAACTATAATATCTTCTATTTTATTTCCTCTTTCCACACCTTCTTCAATGATAGCTCTCGGATTTCTGCCGATTAAAATGCTTAAAGATGTTTCTGCTATTTTTACATAATTTTCTACTGTATAAACCTGAGCTCTGACTGATTCCATTTCAGCTTCAACTCTTCTTAAATCAAGTTCGCTTATAATGCCTTTCTGAAATCTGTTATTATAAACATTGTAACTTTCTTCTCTTGAACTTAATGTTGTTTGAGCGATAGCTAATTGTGAATCAAGCGCTTTAAGCTGGAAATATGTTTTTGCTACATCTGCTGTTAAAGTAAGTTTGACTGCATCTCTGTCAGACTGGCTTGATAAAAAATCTGATTTAGCAGATTCACTTGCTCTTATATATTTTCCCCACAAATCTACTTCGTAAGATACTGCCAGTCCTACTGTATATCTGGAAGATAAAAATCCGTTGTCTTTCAAATTCTGGATTGATTTTGAATCACCTGCATTTCCTGTTAAATCAAGTGTAGGATATAAGCTTGCTCTTGTGACACTGAGTTTAGCTTTAGATTCTGCAACTCTTGCCATAGCCATTTTTAAATCCTGGTTATATTTTAAAGCTTCATCTTCCATTTTATCAAGAACTATATCCTGAAATATGTTCCACCATTTTACATTTTCAAAAGAAGCTATATCTTTATTAACTGTATTATCACCGGTTACAGTATTAGCCGGTAAATCTATAATCGGTCTTTTATAACTTTTCCCCATACAAGCAGAAAATGATAAACATATTGCCATTAATGGAAGTATTACTTTTTTCATTTCTTTACCTCTTCTTCTGTTAATTGAATTTTTGGTTTATCAAATTTTTCGCTTATTCTTGAAATTATAACGAAAAATAACGGTATAAATAACGGTGCGAAAATTGTTGCGCCCAACATACCGACAACAACTGCTGTTCCTATTGAATGTCTGCTGGCTGCGCCTGCGCCTGTACTGATAGCAAGAGGTATACAACCAAAAATAAATGCCATAGATGTCATAATAACCGGTCTGAATCTCATCTTAGCAGCTTCAATCGCAGCATCTGCTAAAGATTTGCCTTGTTCTCTTAACAAAACCGCAAACTCTACAATTAAAATTGCATTTTTTGCAGAAAGACCTATAAGTGTTACAAGCGCTATCTGAAAATATATATCATTTGAAAGTCCTCTGAAATATACACCGACTAAAGCGCCAAAAACAGCAAATGGTACTGCCAATACAACAGCAAACGGAAGACTCCATCTTTCATATTGAGCTGAAAGAATTAAAAATACAATTAACAAACCAAGCAGCAATGTTGTTGTTGAAGATGATGAAACTAATTTTTCCTGATAGGCTGTTCCTGTCCATGCAAAAGAATAGTCATCGCCTAAAACCTGATTTGCTGTTTGTTCAACAGCTGCTATTGCCTGACCTGTACTGTAACCTTTTGCAGGATTTGTTAAAATTTTTGCAGCAGGAAACACATTAAATCTTTCAACTGTATCCGGTCCTGTGATTTGAGTCATCGTTACTAAAGACTGTAATGAAACCATATCACCTTTACTTGATTTTACATATATACCGCCAATGTCGCTTGCCTGAGCTCTGAATTCTCCTCTTGCCTGCATAATAACTTTAAAGCTTCTTCCGAATTTATTAAAGTCATTAACATAAGCTGTTCCAAATGTTGCCTGTATAGTCTGGTAAAGGTCGTTTAAGGAAACTCCCATTGATTTTGCTTTAAGATCATCTACATCCATTTTATATTGAGGAGTAGAAGCGCTGAATGTAGTTGTTGTACCTGTAAGTTCAGGTCTTTTTGCGGCTGTAGCAATAAATTCTTTAACTTTAGCTTCTAAATTTTTGCTTGTTCCTTCACCTCTGTTTTGTATATAACCTTCAATGCCGCCTGTTGTTGACATACCCATAATTGCAGGAGGATTAAACATCATAACAAAAGCTTCTGAAACATTTTGTGTTACTTCCAAAGAAATCTGTTTTATTATACCTACTGAAGAATCCTGAGCTGTTGGTCTTTCTTTCCAATCTTTTAACATAATAAAGAATGCGCCGGAATTGTTTTTTGCCGTACCGCTTAACATATCAAAACCTGCAATAGACATTTCCTGTGATATGGTTGCATGCTTTAAAAGTATATCTTCAACTTTTTTTGTAGCAATTTCCGTTTGTTCAAGAGAAGCTGCCGGATCTAACATCAAAGCGCCCATAATAACACCCTGGTCTTCTTCAGGCAACATACTTGAAGGAACTATTTTAAATAAAAGTACTGTTGTAAAAAGAATACATCCTAAAACTGCAAAAGCTATCGGCATTTTTGTAATAAATAATCTGACTTTGCCAACATAAAAATTTGTTACTACTGCGAACATTCTGTCAAACCAGTCAAAGAAGAAACTCAATTTTGAATGTTTTTGTTTTTTGCCTAAAAGTAAAACACATAAAGCAGGCGTAAGTGTTAATGCTACCAACCCTGATATAACAACAGAAACAGCAATTGTAATAGCAAACTGCTGATACATAATGCCTGTAAAACCGCCCATAAATGCTACCGGTACAAATACTGAACACAATACTAAAACAATTGCTACAACAGGACCTGAAACCTGTTCCATAGCTTTTATAGTTGCATCTCTTACACAAAGTTTTTCTTCTTCCATAATTCTTTCAACATTTTCAATAACGATAATAGCGTCATCAACAACTATACCTATCGCCAGCACAACTCCAAACAGAGTTAATGTATTAATAGAAAAACCTAATGCCAGCATACCTGCAAACGCACCGATAATAGATACAGGAACAGCTAAACAAGGTATAACAGTTGCGCGCCAATTTTTTAAGAATATAAACACAACTAAAAATACTAATGCCATTGCTTCAAACAATGTATGTACAACTTCTTCAATAGATGCATTGATAAATTTTGTGGTATCATAAGAAACTGTATAGTCCATACCATCAGGAAATTTTACTGACAACTCTTTCATCTTTTTATCAACAGCTTCTGCAGTTGAAACAGCATTTGCACCAGGTGATAAATATATACCGATAGGAACTGCCGGAAATGAATTATTATTTGCTGCGAGTTCATAAGTCTGCGCTCCTAACTCTACATCTGCAACATCCATAAGTTTTAATGTGCTTCCATCTGAACCGGATCTTAATATTATTTGTTTAAATTCTTCAGGAGTTTTTAATCTTCCCGGTGCAATAACAGAATATGATCTTTCAACACCTGCAGGAGCAGGGCTTTGTCCTATCTTGCCTGCTGCTCTTTGCGCATTTTGTTCCTGAACAGCTCTCATAACATCTGACGGAGTAATATTTGCTTTTGACATTATGTCAGGCTTTAACCAAATTCTTATTGAGTAATCTGTTGCCGTAAGAATATTTGCATCGCCGACACCTTCAATTCTTTTTAAGTCATCAAGAACATTAACTAATGCATAGTTCCCCATATAAGTTGTATCTAATGAAGAATCTTTTGAAACAATGGAAATAAGTTTTAAAATTGTTGAGGATTTTTTTTCAACTTCAAGTCCGTAACGGCGGACATCTTCAGGTAAAACAGATTGTGCAACCTGAACTTTATTGTTTACATCAATAAGCGCTTTATCTGCATCAGAACCGATTTCAAAATAAACTGTTAATGTCATATCACCGTTGCTTGTAGATACGGAATTCATATACAACATATTTTCTACACCGTTTATTTTCTGTTCCAACGGCGCTGCAACTGTTTCTGAAACTACTTCGGCACTGGCGCCCGGATACTGCGCTGAAACTGAAATAGACGGAGGTGTAAGTTCCGGATATTGCGCGATTGGCAAATTGAGAATTGATACAACACCTGCAAGTACTATCAATATTGAAATTACCATGGCAAAAATCGGTCTGTCAATAAAGAACTTTGAAAACATTGATTTTATCCTGTACTTATGTTTTTATATCTTTCATTTACAGAATCTAATGTATATTACTTAGAAACTGCTGCTGAAGATGAACTTACAGTTGAAGTTGATGCTGCAACTCCATATTTTTGATTATAAGCAGCTTGATAATTTTCAGGTAAAACAAAATCTTTAATGTCAGGATTTACGCTCATACCCGGTCTGATTTTCAGAGTGCCTGCGCTGACTACTGTTTCTCCGCCTTCTAATCCTGAAGCAACTATTGCAATAGAATCTCTAATATCGGCTGTAACAGGTTTTGCCTCTACAACATTATTGCTGCTTGTATTTACAACATAAACTATATATCCGTTAGGAGCTGTTACTAAAGCGCTTTGAGGAATAATCACAGCGTCTTTGAAAGTTACACCTACAATTTTAACTCTTACAAATTGTCCCGGTGTAAGGTCTCTGGAATAAGTTGGATTTTTAACTTCTGCTTTTACAGCAATAGAAGCTGTATT
>JAQVBD010000069.1 GCA_028690485.1 Endomicrobiaceae bacterium | reverse complement strand
TTTGATTTAGGATTTGCCTTAACGTACAAAAGAGTTTTCATTTTATATACCCCTTTTTAATATTTCTTATATATTAATAAAAAAATTGAATAAATAAAATATGCAATGCCAAAACAGAAAAAAAATGTTAAAATAAAGAAAAAATCAAAAGAGAAAATTTATGACTTTCGAAATGTTTTTATTTTGGATATCTCTTCTTATATTTGTAAGCGTAATTTCCAGTAAAGTTCTGGACAGGTTTGCCGTTCCTGTGCTTCTGGTTTTTTTAGGCATAGGGATTCTTGCCGGCTCGGAAGGAATAGGACACATTTATTTTGACAATGTCGTATTTGCAAAATATCTCGGAACGGCCGCTCTTATTTTTATTATTTTTTCAGGCGGTCTTGATACAGACTGGCATGACACCAAACCGGTTATTGTTCCGGGAATAGCATTATCGACTTTCGGCGTTTTGATTACAGCAGTTGTGACGGGATTTTTTGCGATGTATATTTTAAATTTTTCACTTCTTGAAGGCATGCTGCTTGGTTCTATTGTTTCTTCAACAGATGCGGCAGCTGTTTTTACAACGTTAAGGTCAAAAAAAATAAGTCTTAAAAAACCTCTCAAACCTCTTCTTGAATTTGAATCCGGCAGCAATGACCCTATGGCTGTGTTCTTAACGCTTGGAGTAATAAGTCTTATCACCTTTCAGGAAACAAAACTTATTTCGCTTGTTCCGAACTTTTTTATTGACATGGGTATGGGATTTGCCGTAGGTTATCTGATGGCTAAGTTTAGTTTATTTCTGATTAAAAGGCTTAATCTTGAATACGAAGGGTTATATCCTGTCATAATGATTTCAATTGTAATGCTGACATATACCATTGCATTGTTTTTTAAGGGCAACGGTTTTTTGGCTGTTTATGTAGCCGGACTTATGCTTAGCAGAGTTGAGTTTCAGAATAAGAGAATGATTAAAAAATTTCACGACGGTATAGCATGGCTTATGCAAATTGTTATGTTTGTTACGCTCGGCCTTTTAGTTTTTCCGTCTCACGTGCTTCCTTATATATGGAAAGGGCTTCTTATAACAGTTTTGCTTATGGTTGTGGCAAGACCCTTGGGAGTTTTAATAAGCCTTATTCCTTTTAAAATGAATTTTGCAAAAAAAATTATGATTTCTTGGGTGGGATTAAGAGGTTCCGTGCCTATTATTCTTGCGACATTTCCCTTAACTGCCGGAATTGATCAGGCAAATGTTATTTTTAATATTGTGTTTTTCGTCGTTGCGATTTCAGTATTTATACAGGGAACTTCAATACCTATAGTTTCAAAACTTCTCAGACTTGACGCTCCGATGAACAAAAAAATAAATTATCCTATACAGTTTGAAAAAACAGACGGAATGGATGCTGAACTTACCGATGTTCCGGTTCCTTACGAATCACCTGCGGTAGGCAAAACAATCGCCGAACTCGGTGTTCCTAAAAAACTGCTTATAGTTTTAATTTCACGCCAGGGCCAGTTTATAGTGCCGTCCGGCTCAACGGTAATTGAACAAGCCGATATTTTGCTCGTTCTTGCCAATGATGATGATATCACCAAACTCCAAAAAATAATCTCCACTCAAAAAATTTTAAGTTAATTTAATAAGATATTTTAAAATATTTTATGCATGAAAGAAAGTTTGACTTAAAAAAATTTTAATGGTATAAATAGAAATAATTTCTATTTAATTAACAGCAATATTAATATTGCAGGGATATAAAAATGTTTAAAAAAGCAACTTTAATATTTGCGCTTATTTTGACAGCTGCTGGTTTTGTTTGTGCAAAAAACTCAGACGGCAAACTTGAGATAATTGCAACTTTATTTCCGACATATGATTTTGCCGTACAAATAGGCGGCAATAAAGCTAACGTTTATCTGATTCTGCCTGCCGGCATGGAACCGCATACTTTTGAACCTAAATCTCGTGATATCGTAAAAATAAACAAGTCCGATATCTTTATTTATACGGGAAAATATATGGAGCCGTGGGTTGAAAATTTGCTCAAAGGCATTCCAAATAAAAACCTTAAAGTTGTTGATGCAAGTTTCGGAATTAAACTTTTAACTTCAGCTAAAGATGATGGCGACCACAAAAACCATGACACACATCAGCATCACGGACAAAAAGATCCCCACATATGGCTTGATTTTGCAAATGCGCAGATTATGGTTGACACTATAGCTAATGCTCTTGTTGAAAAAGATCCTCAAAACAAAGATTTTTATTTAAAAAATGCCTTACAATACAAAAACAAACTTGCTGATTTGGACAAAAGTTTTAAACAAACTCTTGCGACGGCAAAACATAAAACAATTATTTACGGCGGACATTTTGCTTTCGGATATTTTACAAAACGTTACGGGCTCAAATACGAATCTCCGTATAACGGCTTTTCTCCTAATGCAGAACCAAGTCCAAAAGCAATAGGCGAGCTGATTAAAAAACTTAAAGCATCAGAAATAAAATATATTTATTACGAAGAACTTATTGATCCTAAAGTAGCCCGCACAATTTCACAGGCAACGGGCGCAAAACTCGAACTGCTGCACGCAGCTCACAACATAAGCAAATCCGACATTAAAAAAGGAATAACTTTTATTAATATTATGCAGTCAAATCTTGAAAAATTAAAGGAAGGTCTAGAGTGCCGTCAACAATTATAGAAGCTAAAAATCTCAGCGTAAAATACGGAGAAATAGAAGCTCTTTCAAAAGTTTCTTTTAAAATTGACTCAGGAGATTATGTAGGCATTGTAGGCCCCAACGGTTCGGGCAAATCAACTCTTATAAAATCCATTTTGGGACTTATCCCGTTTGAAGGTGAAATACTTTTTCACGGAGAAAGCTTATCCGAATTTATGCTCAAAAAAAATGTGGGTTATCTCCCGCAAAAAATGTCTTTTATTGACCAGAGATTTCCGGCAACTGCAATAGAAATTGTAGTCTCGGGTTTATACTGCCAAAAAAAATTTCCGAAACGCATTACAGGCGACGATTACAGCTCTGCAAAAAAAATAATGCAGACGCTGGCAATAAGCGATCTTGCAACCCGTTCCATAGGCAAGCTTTCAGGCGGGCAGCAGCAGCGTATTCTGCTTGCAAGAGCATTAATTGTCTCGCCTCAGATTTTAATTTTAGACGAGCCTACGGTAGCTCTTGACCCGCAATCAAGAGAAACTTTTTCTTTAACCGTACAAAAATTAAACCGAGAACTGGGCGTAACGGTTTTACTTGTATCGCATGATGCAGGTTCGATGGGCAAATATGCGTCAAAACTGCTGTATCTTGACGGGAAAATTATTTTTTACGGTACATTTGAAGATTTTTGCAAATCTCCGCAGATGACAAATTACTTCGGAGACAACCAGCATATTATATGCCACAGACATTGATTTATTTAAGGAGTCAGAACGCATTTTATGGAAATATTTTTTGAATTTCAAGAAGCACTGAGTTTTGCTTTTGTCCAACGCGCCGTAATAGCGGGCTGTTTTATGGCTTTGGGCTGTTCTTTTCTGGGGATTTTTCTTGTGTTAAAAAGATTTTCTTTAATAGGAGACGGTCTTGCGCATGTCAGTTTTGCGACTGTGGCAATAGCCCTTGTTTTACACGCTCAGCCTATAATTATTTCTATACCTCTTGTGGCAATAGCATCTCTTGTTATATTAAGTTTATCCGAAAAAGCAAAGGTTTACGGCGATGCGGCTATAGGGCTTGTTTCATCTTTCGGAATTGCGCTGGGCGTAATTATAGCTTCAACAGCAGGTGGATTTAACGTTGATCTTTTCAGCTATCTTTTCGGCAATATTCTTTCGGTAAGTTCGGCTGAAGTATGGATTACAATTTTGATATCGCTTTTGGTAGTGTTTATAACAATACTTTTTTATCATGATCTTTTTGCAATAACTTTTGACGAAGATTATGCGCATGTGTCAGGAATTAAAGTTAAAATTGTTAATAAAATTTTAATTCTTCTTACTTCATTGATTGTGGTATTAGGTATAAAAATAGTAGGAACAATGCTCGTATCAAGCCTTATTATTCTGCCGGCTGTATCGGCGCTGCAGATTGTACGCAGTTTTAAAATGGCAATAGTGCTTTCGGGATTATTTGCAGTCATATCCGTAATTATAGGGATATTTATTTCATATATTCTTAATTATCCTTCGGGTGCCACAATAGTAATGGTAAACTTTATTTTTTTTATTGCGTCTTTTATGTTAGGCAGTTTAAAAAGACAATAAAAGCATTATGGAGAAAAATATTGGAAAAATATATTGAGAAATTAAAAAACAAAGGATTAAAACTTACTCCGCGCAGACAGGCTATTATAAAACTTTTTTTTGAATGCAAAAACCACATGACGCCTGAAGAAGTTTTTGAAAAACTTAAAAAGAAATTCATCCGCTGCGGAGTGCCCGGCATATACAGAAATCTTGAAAGCCTTGCAGAATGTGAAATATTGGCCAGAATTTACAGTTTTGACCGCAAAAGACATTACGGGCTTTGCTCAGCCTTGCATAATGAGCATCACCACCATATTACATGCGTTAAATGCGGAAAAGTTGATAAAATAAAAAACTGTGTCTTAAAAGACATCAAAAAAATAAACGGTTATAAAGTCGTAAGCCACTTTTTTCAAATTAACGGAATATGCGCGAAATGTTCAAAAAAGACCGCGCAATAAATAAAATTTCAGGAGCGTTTGTCATGAAAAAATTTTTATCATTTATTATTTTGTTTTTATCCGTATGTATTTTATTTACAGATCTGTCCTATGCAAAAACACAAACTGCAATTTCAAAAGACGGAGTTCCTATTTCTTTTTCAGTTTACGGTAAAGGTGATGTTGCCTTAGTTTTTATACCGGGCTGGAGTTGCAACAGTTCCGTATGGAAAAACCAGGTTCCTTATTTTTCAAAAAAATATCGTGTAGTAACTTTAGAATTAGCCGGTCACGGCAAATCAGGAAATGAAAGAACGGTTTACACAATGGAATCTTTCGCTCAGGATGTTG
>JAQVBD010000068.1 GCA_028690485.1 Endomicrobiaceae bacterium | reverse complement strand
AGTAGAATTATAAATGAAGTTAGAGGTGCAAATAGAGTTGTTTATGATATATCTCAAAAACCACCTTCAACAATTGAATGGGAATAGCTCTTTAAATTTTAATTATAATTTAGGTTTGTATGTCGATAATACAATGATTATTTTAAAAATGAAACTATATTATTATACATATTTGGATTTGAAAAAGAATAAAAACTGCTATTATTTTCGTCAAAAATTAACGAAATATTTATGTAAATAGCAAAAATAAAAATAAAAATAAAAGCAACATTTAATATTTTTTTCATCTGTTTTTTATTTTGTTCATATATAAAATAAAAACTCAGTAATGATATAATAACTGCAATTGACATATATTCAAACACAAATCTCTGCACTACCCCAATACTTGATACAACAAGTAAATTAATTATAAACATAGAACTAATCAATAAAAAGATAATAGAAATATATTTATTTATTTTCAAAAAATATTTAATTATCTTTGGGATAAACAATGTAACCAATATAAACGGGAAAATATATATAGCTCCTATAGCAAATTCATTCCCTATTTTTAAATCACTAATTTGAACTGTTGAAAATATTGGAAATATTTTATGAAGTACTGGAAATTGAAATAGATTATATTTTAATCCCATAAACAACTCTTTAAATTCAAAAAACCATTTCATTAAATTTTTATCATTTAGTTGATATTTAAACCCAAATTCAAAAATAGAATCAAATCTTAAATAATTATATAAGCCTAAAATAAATCCATAGAACATACAAGGAACAAAGAATAACAGAAAATGATAGAATTTTGTTTGTTTTTTTATATTATCAACTATATCAACAGCTAATATAGATATAAATATTATTGGTATAAAAAAAACATAATGAGGTCGGCAACCAACTGCTAAAGAGCTTAAAAAAGCAATTAAACAAATGACAATATCTTTTTTATATTTTATATTAAAACAGTAATTTATAAAAAAATATATGGAAAATAGAATTAATACCATTCCAACTACTATTGCAACTTCATAAGTTGATGGCCTTACTAATAATATTAAAGAATAATTACACAAGCCTATAAGAAAGACAGATAATACTTGTATAAAAAAAGGAATTTCTTCATTAAGTATTCTATATGATAATCTTTTAATTATAAATAATGATAATAAAAATATTAAAGAACAACAAATAAAAACAACTATACCATCTGTTATATAAGTATTAGTAAGAAAGTTATATGGTAAATAAAACAATAAAATAGGAGTTATTCCAAAATACATATATATTTTACCTTTATAATAACTAGTATCCAATAAATACCAATATTTAGTATTTTCTGTTTTTATAATACATTCTTTAAAATTTGTATGCTTTAATAAAGGATAATTTTCATCTGTAGCTATATATAATTTATTTTGACATAAGGAATGTACTAATAAATTATAATAATTAAACATTGGGACAGCCATTACAATTTTTGATTTTGGAGTAAAAAATTGTGGATAATACATATTGTTGACAAGAAAAAAATAAAAACACAATACTGATAAAATTGACAATACTAATATTATTTTAAATTTTTTCTTATATATTTCACAAAGAAGTGACAAACATACAATAGATAATATAATTAAGATTAACATCATATGAAGATACCAATATTACATTATTTTACATTTACTACATTTATTAAGGAACAACATTGAAAAAAGAAACAGTGTAACACCAATGCAGACACATGAATCAGCAACATTAAAAGAAGGCCATCTATAAACATCTTTAAAACCAATATCTATAAAATCAACAACAGCTCCTCTAAAAAGTCTATCTATTAAATTACCTATACCACCGGAAATAATAAGTAATAATGAATGTAGCTGTAATATTGTAAATTCAGATTTATTCTTTTTAATAAAAGATACAATAGTAATGATAACTACAGTTGTAAGTATTATAAAAAATATGTTTTGACCTTGAAACATGCTAAATGCAACACCTGTATTTGAAACATTAACAATATTGATATAATCATTAATTTTTATAAATGAATTATATGCAATATTGTTAACAATTAAAAACTTTGTTATTTGATCTAACAGTACATAAAATAAAACTAATGAAAAATATTTTATATTCATTTTATAGCTTCACTACATCTTGGGCATAATCCATTTTCATTAATACCATCTATATGTCTCCAACATCTTTCACATTTTCCAAATTTTGATTTATCAGCAACAACAATTATTTCATCAGATTGTTCAGAAAGTTCAAAAGATATATCCCAGCTACCAAAAACAATAGTTATTAAATCTTTATCTTTTAAAATCTCTGAATATTTAGAACCATATTTAATAATTAAACTTGCTTCTAAATTAGAACCAATTATTTTTTGTTGTCTTAATTTTTCATATTCAACAAGAACTTGTTGTTTTATTCTAACGAGAGTTTCCCATTTATCTAAAACTTCTTTATCAAGTTTATATTTTAAATTTTCCTTTGGAAAATCAGCTAAAGTCACAAATTTTGGTAACCCGGATTTTATTTTTATAATTTCATTCCATCCTTCTTGCATTGTAAACGATAAAATTGGCGACATTAATTGCAACAATATTGTTGTTATTTCAAGCATTGCAGACTGAGCACTTCTTCTGTCTTTACTATCAATTTTTTCACAATATAATATATCTTTCAATGCATCTAAATAAAAACCACTTAAAAAGACTGTACAGAAATTATTAATTGTATTGACAATTTTATGGAATTCATAATTTTCATAACCTACAGTAGCTTGGCTAATAACATCATTAAAACAATATAAAGCATATTTATCAATTTCATTCATATCATCATATTTAATGATATTTTCTTCTTTCATATCACTAATATTGCCTAACATAAATCTAATTGTATTTCTTATCTTTCTATATGAATCAGTATGCCCTTTGATAATTTCATCAGATAACCTAACATCTTCTCTATAATCACAAGAAGCAACCCAAAGTCTCAAGACATCTGCACCATACTTATTAATAATTTGTTGTGGATCTAAACCATTGTTTAAAGATTTCGACATTTTTTTACCTTCACCATCAACAAGAAAGCCATGAGTCAAAACTGCTTTATATGGAGCTCTGTTTTTTAATGCAACTGCCGGAAGTAATGATGTCTGAAACCAACCTCTATGCTGATCACTACCTTCCAAATACAAATCTGCAGGAAACTCTAAACTATCATAATTACCGCTAGATAAAACAGCCTCTGATGAAACTCCTGAATCAAACCAAACATCCAAAATATCTTCTTCTTTTTTAAAATCTGTTTTTCCGCAAGATGGACATTTGACATCAAAACCTTCTAATAGTTCTTCTGCTGTTTTTTCAAACCAAATATCAGCACCTTTTTCTTTAAAAAGCTCTGCAATTTTATCTATTATTTTTTTATCAACTATTGCCTCTCCGCATTCTTTACAATAAAATATTGGAAGAGGAACTCCCCACAATCTTTGTCTGCTTAAACACCAATCAGGTCTTGTTTCTATCATTGATGTAATTCTATTTTCACCATATTTTGGCAACCAAGTAACATTCTTAATTTCTGCAAGCAATCTATTTCTTAAGTCATGAAGGTCAACACCCATAAACCATTGAGGCGTTGCTCTGAATATAACAGGCTTCTTACATCTCCAACAATGTGGATATGAATGACTTATACTTAAACTTGCCAATACTTTACCTTCAGCTTTTAATTTTTCTATTATTAAAGGATTTGCTTTAAAAACATTCATTCCTTCAAATTCCGGCACTTGATTAGTAAATTGTCCTCTGTCATTTAATGGAGAAACTATTTCTAATTTATAAGCCAAACCTGCTTGATAATCTTCTTGCCCGTGTCCCGGAGCAATATGGACTATACCTGTTCCATCTTCCATACTAACAAAGTCAGCAATAATTCCAACTGATTGTCTATCTACAATTGGATTTTTACATTTTATATATTCTAAATCACTACCATTAAACTCATCTTTTATTTCAAAAGAGGCAGCATTTATTTTTGATTTTACATTTTCAACTAAATCTTTTGCTACTATTAATTTTTCAATTTTATTATCTATAACAAATTCACAAGCAATATATTTTGCTGTAGGCGAAAAAGCTAATGCAACATTCGATGGCAAAGTCCAAGGAGTAGTTGTCCATATTAAAACTGAATAATCTTTTAATATTGATTTGTTTTTTAATTGCTCGCAAAGTTCTACAACTGCAAACTTTACAAAAATTGAATCTGAATTATGATCAGCGTATTCAACTTCTGCATCTGCAAGTGCCGTTTCACAAGAAGAACACCAATACACAGGTTTTTTCTTTCTAAACAAATAACCTTTTTCTGCTAATTCACCAAAAACTTTAACAATTGATGATTCATATCTTGGATCTAAAGTTAAATATGGATTCTCCCAATCTGCAAAAATTCCACATCTTTTAAATTCTTCTCTTTGTATAGAAACAAATTTCTTTGCAAACTCACTAGCTTGTTTTCTAAAGACTAATCTGTCAACTTTATTTTTATCAGTTTTTAGTTCTTTTAAACATTGTGTTTCTATTGGAAGTCCATGACAATCCCATCCCGGAGTAAAAGGTGTATCAAAACCTGACATATTTTTATACTTAACTATGACATCTTTTAAAATTTTATTTAAAGTATGACCTGTATGTAAATGCCCATTCGCATATGGAGGACCATCATGCAAGATAAATTTTCTTTTACCTTTATTTTTTTCTCTCATCTTTTTATATATTTCACCATCCTGCCAGTCTTTAATAAAAGATGGTTCTCTTTGAGCAAGATTTGCTTTCATCTGAAAATCTGTTTTTGGAAGATTAACAGTTTTTGAATAATCTTTTTTTTCGTTTTCCATTTTTTTTACTTGACCTTCTTTAAAGTTGATATTTTATTTGGTTTATAAACACCTTTTTCAGTGATTATCATAGTAATATTACTTGCAGGAGTTATATCAAAACTTGGATGTCTTACCTGTGTTCCTTTAGGAGCAATATTTTTACCATTTATTTTTAGTACTTCATCAGCAGATCTTTCTTCTATCTTAATTTTTACACCATA
>JAQVBD010000067.1 GCA_028690485.1 Endomicrobiaceae bacterium | reverse complement strand
TTTTCATATTCTAATGCACTAATAAATCTATCTTTTAATTGATCAACTCTTGTTTGTTGAGCGTATATATCTTTTAATTCATTAGAATGTTCTAATGTAGTTATAATTGATTTACAAGTATCTACATACGATTTAGCAAATGATTCATCTATTCCTGCATTTTTAACTTCATTATTTATAAATGAAATTGTATTATTAATGATTTCAATAATAGGTTCTGATTTTTTATTATACATTTCTCCTAGAATATTTATAAGTTCTTGTCTTAATGTTGGTAATTCTGGGATATCACTATAAGGTTCTTGTTTTGTTAATATTTCAACTAATTTGTTAACAACATTTGATAATTCTTCTGTATTATCAGCATAATCTTTATTATTATCATATATTAATAATGTTTCCCTTGCTTTATCAAATTGTTCTTTTTGATTACCATTAAAGAAATCTAGTAATGGTTCGTATTTTTCTGAAAGGTCAATTAATTCATCTTTCATAGTTGATACTTCTTTAAAGAAATCAGATATATCTCTTATTTCTAATAGATTTTTAAATATAGTTAATACTTTATCAACTATATTTTTACCTGGATATGGATAAGACATATTATAACTATAATTTGCTAAAACATTTTTAATTTTATTTAGTGTTACAGTTAAGCAATCATCTTTAAAATCTGCTACCATACCATCTTCATCTTCTCTTAAATTGATAACATTGAAAGCATTTCTTGCAACTGATTTTAAATCATTAATTAATTCTAATGATATTTTTTGTCTAATTTTTATAATTGTTCTATCATAATATTCTCTTTTTAAAATCTTTGTTAAAGTATCTTCAGATGTAACATTTTGTACTTCATTATTGTATATAAGTGTTATTACTTCATCTTTTAATAATCTAGTTAAAATATATAAAATATCTTCATCTAAAAATCCATAAGGTGCTGTACTAAAGTCTTGTAATAAAGTTCTAATTGTAATTGGAAAACTGAAAGCATTCTTTTCTTCGCAATAATCTTTCATTGCTTCGTATGCTTTACTATTTATCATTTTAACTTCATTTCCAAAAAGATTATTTATATTTTCGTGGAATAAATTTCTAATATCTTGTGTACTAAAATTCTTTTCAATATAGTTAAATTTCGTATAAATATTATTAATTAATATTTCTAATGATTCATATATTCTTGCTTTTGCTTCTTTTGAATTAATATTTTGTCTATCTCCAGCAATTATAATTTCAGCAACATTTAATTGTTCTTTGATATTTTCTCTAATTCTAGTTTCAGATTCTTCTACCTCTCTTTGTTTTGCTCTTATAATATCTTCAACTTGTTGTGTTTGGGAAGCAGTGCTTTTACTTCTTCTATATTCTTCAACTTTTAAATAATTTTCTATTTCTTCATAAATTAATGTTGATACTTCTAATTTAACAAATACGTATTTGTTTTCCCTTGCTGATTGCATAATCATTTCAGTATCATCTCTATCTGGAGAAGATGTTATTATCTTAATTCCAATTTCATATTCTTGTGAATATTTAATATTATCAATATATTTAGTTAAAGGGAAATTTCTGTTTTTATATGTATATTTACTATCTGTAAGAATATAGTCAAATACTATTTTCTTTAAATAATCATTAACTTTTATTCCATCAACTGTTATAGATTTTATTTCTCTATTTATTTCTTGTTCTTCATCAGTTAAAAACTTATATTCTTCATTATTTCTTTGAACTAATATTTGTCCTTCAAGTCGTCTTAAAGAATCTGTAATATCTTTTTTAATTGTAATCTTATCATCTTTTATGTTAGATACAAATAAAGTAGATAAATTATCTATATTTGATGGTACTTCTTTTATATTTTTAAGTAAGAATAACATTTTTAATACTTTTACATCTATTTCTTGTAAAACACCTGCTTTAACAGTATCAATAGCATTGTTTATTACTTTTGTTATTTGAGGTTCCATAAAGCTTTCAATTGTATCATAAAATTCGTAAAATGGAATTAAAGTTCCAATTTCATCATTTGCAAATTTCTTTGCAGTTTCTTGGAAAGCATTAATCAAAGATCTTTCTCCATTTGACATATGCATTCCTGCAAACCCACTTTTTCTTATACCTGTGAATACATCTTGCAATAATTTAAATTGATAAGGAATAAATGGATATGTATCAGCAAAATCTTCATTATCTTCATATAATTTTTGATAGGCAGTATTCTGTGTAAAACTTAATAAGTTTTTAATTACTGATTCTTCCTTATCATATATTAATTTCAAACTTTCTTTTGCTTCTGGTGTTTTATCAAGTATTCTTTTTTTAATTACTTCATCAACATCTGATGATGATAAAGATAACTTTGTATCAAATCTACCTTGTATTTTTGAAAAGTCATTTCCTGCAACTTTTACATAATTGTCTATTGCTCTTTGACTTGTAACAATAACCCAAGCCTTACCACCACATTCAATCCCTAAATCTTCAACTATTGTTTGAAGACTTAGCATTAATGCAGTATCACTACCAATATATTGTCCAATTTCATCAACTAAAAATACAACGTGATGATTATCTCCATTTGATTCAATATAATCTCTTACTCTTTCAGAGAACTTTTCTATTGATAATTCATATCTTTCTTCTGCTTTATCAAACCAATTTTCTGCTTCTTCTTTTGATTTATTCATTGCTTTTGAATAAGCATTTACTATTTCATCACGTCTAAAATAGAAGTCATTTCTAGCAACATTCCATTCTTCTCCACATTCTTCTTTAAAATTATGTTTAAATTCTTCATATTTATTTTGCTTAATTAAAAATCTTTCTAATTCTGCTACATGAGGAATTGTTGATAATCCCATTTTTTCATTAAATACTTTTTCAAAAACTGCTAATATTTTATCTTTTGAATCTCCAACAGTTTGTGAAGATTTAGAATCGATATTAAATAATATTACGTCAGTAGGAATGTTTCCTGCTCTTTTTATATCTGCAAGTAACATTTTATCTTCAATTTTAGAATCAAAATAATCTACTGCTGTCTTACCAGCAACTACTTTATTTTCTAATAAATATGAAATTATTTTTAAGAAATGAGATTTACCACTTCCAAAAAATCCAGAAATCCATACCCCCATTTTTTCAGTAGTAGAATTTATTCCTGTATTATATGCATTAAAGAAACTATTAAAATGTTTTAATAATTCTTCAGTTACTACATATTCATCAAGTTCTTGTCCTATAAAACTCTCATCATCAACTTTGATTACACCTTGAATTTCTCTATCAATTGGTTTCGAATAAATTTTCTTTAAATTTTCCATTTTGAATCCTCCTTATTTTCTTCCTACAAATTGGAATGCTCTATAATAATTATCGTTTTCTAATTTATTAAATAATTTAAAACTTTGTCCATTATAACTTCCTGGATAAAACATTATCACTGGATTACTTGTTATGACACTATGTAGATTATTTAAAATCGTATGGCCTCTCACTATTTCATAGCACTTACCGATTCCTGTAATAAATATTATTTGATTAGGTTCTACTTCTTTTTTTATCTTCTGCATAATTAAATCACTATTTGTACTGATTCCTAATGTTTTTGAAATGACGTTATTTACATATTTAGCACCTTTTGTTTTTTCATATTCAAACACCTTTTCTAAAAATCCTTTTTCATTTAGAATCTCTATAATAATGTCATATATATCAAAAACTTTAATATTTAATTTTGTTTTTGTAAGTAAATAATTTTCAATATGTTCTCTTACAATATATTCATCTTCTGGATCATAATCAAAGACGTGAAAATTAATTTCATTTCCTAGACTGTTTGATTCAAGAAGTTCTTTATCACTTAACTTTTTTGTTAACTCTTGTAATCTATCATTTATTGTTTTTTTCATAAAAGACCTCCTATTGCTTTTGCAAATTCAATATCTCCATTTTTATCAAGCATTCTAATATATTTTTCTTTTAATAAAGGTTTTATTATTTTAAATCTTTTTTTATCTTTTTCAACAAGTCCAGAGTCCAATAATATTTTCATTATAACTTGTTTTAATTTATTAGCTGTTGATTCAGTTCTTTCTTTTAAAGTATTACTTAAAATACATTTTTCTTCATACCAATTATCGATATCAAATTTTTCAATATACTCTTTTCTCATTAATAATTTATCTTTATATATCTCTAATACAAAATCTCTAACTAACTTATCTGTTTTCATTATTGCGTATAAAAGTATAAATTTACTATTTTCAATATCTGAATATATAAAATCCTCTAACATTTCTCTATCCATAATATTGATTCTTCTAAATATCGGAGAATTTACTCTCGTTACACTTTTTAATGATTTATATTTTATAAGGTTTTCTTCAACATTTTTCTTTTTTAAAAGTTCTTCATCTTCTCCATTCAATAAATATGTGGCAATTATTTTTGTTTCATTATATAAAAATGGTTCAGCAGTTAATTTAGCACTATAATCTTCCATAATTCCTCACTTTCTAAAATGTAAGTATAAATTCCGTAAAAACTATAAGTATTATATCACATCATAACAAAAAATACCACATTTTAAGAAAATATTGTGTTTTTTCGCAAGAATTTCATAAAAAATAGAATGTTTTTCGCAAACATTCTCTCTTTTTACTATTCTTCTATTTTTAAATTTACTTTTGAAGAAATATAAAAGTATTATCATATTTCTAATTTTCTCTTTTTTTACTTACTTTATATTATTTATATCATTATCACAAACTACATATTTTTTCAAAAGTAGTGTGTGTTATATTATTATTATTTATATTATTATACTAGACATTTTTGTCTAGGCCCCTATAGACATTTTTGTCCATACCCCCTTACAGAAAATTTATTTACTAAATTTATTTTTTGGATAAAATGTATATCTTTTTTCTTTTATTTTTCTGTTTGCGAAGATATGTTTCTGCTCTACCAGGTTTTAGTTATTTTTTATTATTTTCTATAAATTTTATCATTTTTTAATGGTTTTTTATACCTTTTTTGTATATTAGTCTACAGGTCTTAAAGCATTGATATTACTAGCTTTTCTTAAATTCTAAAACACATACGCACTCCACGTGGCTAGTATGTGGAAACATATCTACTAATTTACATTCTATTAATTCATAATTTTCTTTTAATAGCTGTATATCTCTAGCAAGAGTTGCATTATTACAACTAATATACACAATTTTATTAGGCCTTTTATTACAAATTAAAT
>JAQVBD010000066.1 GCA_028690485.1 Endomicrobiaceae bacterium | reverse complement strand
AAACAATAAATGCCGAAAGGAATAATCTATGAAATATTTAATTACAGGCGGATGTGGATTTTTAGGGTCAAATATTGCATCAAAAATTTTAAAAAATAAAGAAAATCTAATTATTTGTGATAATTTATCGCGAACAGGTTCTGAAATAAATCTCAAGTGGTTACAAGAACAAGGAACTTTCAAGTTTTTTAAAACAAATGTGTCTGATTTTAAAAATATTGCTTTAATTATAGAAAAAGAGCATCCTGATATAATATATCATCTTGCCGGTCAGGTCGCAATGACAACTTCAATATCAAATCCAAGATTAGATTTTGAAACTAACGTTTTAGGCAGTTTTAATATATTGGAAGCTGTAAGAATGCATTCGCCTGAAACATGCATATTATATTCTTCAACCAATAAAGTTTATGGAGACCTTGAATTCTTAAATTATGAAGAATCCGATACCAGATACATATGCAAAGCATATCCTGACGGATTTGACGAAAAAATAAATTTAGAATTTCATTCTCCTTACGGATGTTCAAAAGGTTCTGCAGATCAGTATATGCTTGATTATGCAAGAATTTTTAAATTAAATACTATTGTTTTCAGACATTCGTCAATGTACGGATCAAGGCAGTTCGGAACATTTGACCAAGGCTGGATAAGCTGGTTTTGCCAAAAAGCAGTCGAAACAAAAAATGATTCAAATACAACCTTTACAATATCAGGAAACGGGAAACAAGTCAGAGATGTCCTGTATTCGGAAGACATGATAAATCTTTATATTAATGCGCCGAAACATATGGGAAAAGCAAAAGGACAAGTTTTTAATATCGGCGGAGGCATGAAAAACAGCCTGTCTTTACTTGAATTATTTGCAATACTTGAAGAAGAATTAAACATAAATCTAAAATATACAAAACTCCCTTCTAGAGAAAGCGACCAAAAAATATTTGTTGCAGATATTTTGAAAGCAAAAGAGATATTAAACTGGGAACCTGCAGTCAGCAGCAAAGAAGGAATTAAAAAAACTATAGATTGGATCATAAATTCAAAATCCTGTAAAAAGCTGTAATTAAAATTTTAATAACAAGGAAGTATTTTTATGACACAAACAATTAAAAATATACAAAAGTTTCTATTATCTTTTGCAATTATAACCTTACCTGTAACTAACTTACCAAGAGTTTCCAAATTCTTCTATTTAGACAGGCGGCTTTCTTTTTATTTTTTATTATTCGGAATACTTCTGTGGCTTTATGATGCTTACAAGAACAATAATGCTTTATTTGTAAAAAACCAATACAAAATATATTTTTTTATTTTTATTTTTTCCCAATTAATCACATTTGTACTCGGATTGATTTATTATGATTCTTGGAACTTGCTGTTAATCAACAAAATATATTATTTAACTTTATTAAATGATTTTTGCAGGGCGCACAATATATTAATAAACTCTGATATTTGTATAAAATTTTATGTTATAGTAAAATTTTTAAAAGACATCTTGATAAACAATATATTTATTGGATATTTAATATCTTTTTATATATATTATCTCTTTCATAAAAATTGGAAAGAAGGTTTTTCATTAATAAAAAAATCGGCAATGTTTTTATTATATCTTTTTATAGTATATTCTATCATTGAAATATTATATTTTAATGATTTTGTTGTTGCAAAAAATATCTTAATCAAAATTAATTCTTTTCTTTATTCTCCATTAATCGACAATTATTGGTATCCGCCAATGCTATGGAGCACAACACAACTGCGTTCTTTTTGTACAGAACCGTCATTCTTCGGAATATTTTCATCTTTTTGTCTGCCTTTTGTTTTTCTTCATTTACTTTCAACTAAAGTAAAACCAATATATATTTTAATTTATGGGTTCTTTATTTACATGATTTTTTTAACGCAGTCAAGAACTGCAATCTTTTTGTATGCCTTTGAAACAGCGTTTTTAGTGTCATTTATTTTATTTATCAGAAAAACGATAATAAAACCTTTGCTTATTATCATTTCATGTTCTCTCTTTGCTTTTATTTTATGTTTTATCACATTAAAAATATCAAATCCCGAATTCAAAGATAATCAGACAAACTTACTCCAACCTGTTAACTTTTATATAAACAAAAATATCTCTTCAATATATTCAAAAAAAGAAAGGTCAAACCCTGAAAGATTAGCATTAATGACTGCTCACTTAAAGGTAGGATTGGAACACCCAATATTTGGTGTAGGAATAAAAATGACAGACTCATATGTTATCAAAAAATTATCTCAAAACGCATGTAATCTGCCAAGTATTAAAGAAAAAATATTACTGGCAGGCAAAAATATTTTTAAAACAGATTTGCCGCCTCTCAATCACTACATCAATATCTTTTCATCATCGGGATTGTCAGGGTTATTTATCTTTTTATTACCTGTTGTATATATTATTTATAAAATTATAAATAATCGTTATCTATTAAAAAACAGAAAATATATATGTATATTAATAATCGTTACAACTCAAATGGTCGCAATGCTTACGACAGAAGCATTCTTATCTTTTTACATATCTTTTGGATTGTTGCTATGTATGACAGATAATATAACAGAAAAACATATTAAAAATAACACTAAACATAATGAATCTAACATATTTTAAGAAATCAATACATATTCCTAATCATTATTTTGTTACGGCAAGCGCTTGGATATCAAGAATAAGCATTGCTGTAATACAAATATTCACAATAAGAACATTATTCCTTTATTTAGGGCAAGATAAATATGCCGTTTACATCATTATTTATTCGTTGCTGCCTTGGTGCAACTTAGCAGATTTTGGAATAGGAACTGCTTTACAAAATTACATTTCAGAATCAAGAGTTAAAGGTAAAGATTATAATATTTATATAAAAACTTGCTTTCAAATAATATCCCTTATATTTTTTATTTTAATACCGATACTTATATTATTCTCCAATTATTTACAAAATTTCCTGTTAAAACACTACTTTTATATCAATGAAATTCAAAATATAAATATAATACTTATAATTTGTTTTATGTATATAATATTATCTTTTGTAAATATTTCAATTAAAATTTTATATGCCATGCAAAAAGGAGTGATACCGAATATTTTACAAATGATATCCTATATTATCTCTGCAGTTTTTATTATAACGTTAAATAAATTTTTTGCAGACACATGCAGCATAACAATTGCACTACTGTGTTTTTCTCTACCTCAAATTTTAATTATGGCAATACCTTTTATTAAAATATTCAAGAATTCAATTAAAAGCATTACTACGGTAGACTTGCCGATTTTTAAGGATTTTGTTATACGGGCTGTAAAGTTTGGAGGCTTTGCATTCATGGCTTTAGCAGTTTTACAAATAGATTACTTTATAATGGCAAGAACAATAGATCCTACATCTATTACAAGTTACAATATATTTAATAAAGTTTTTATGTTTGCTTTTTTTATATATTCATCTCTTTTATCTGCTTTTTGGCCAGTAAGTTCTGAATTATTTAACAATAACAATTGCGTTAAATTAAAAAAATTACTAAAAAGTTATACTTATATAGGAATATTTTTTATGTTTCTATGCATAATATTCGTCTATATTTTTAAAGATTTTATAGTTAAAATTTTGGCTCCTGACATGTTTTTTAGCTTGAATTTATCTTTCTTTATTTTATTCTCTTTATATTATACACTGCGTGTAATCAGCGACACTTATGCAATGTTTTTGCAAAGCATTAATGTGTTAAAAATTTTTTGGATATACACGCCTATTCAAGCGGCAATAAGCATTACAGCACAATATTTCCTGTCGTTGAAATACGGTATAAACGGCATAATACTAGGGTTAATTTTGTCTTTTATTTTTACAAGTGCTTGGATACTGCCTTATAAGTCTTATAAAATTTTTAAATCAAAAAGATAATAAATGATTATAAATAATACTTTGTGCTAAATTATTATTTAAATTATGTATAATATTCTCAACACATAAGGACTACTTTAAATGTCTATAAAAGATAAATTACAAATAATATTAATTACATATAACAGATTCCACCATGTTAAAAAAACTTTTGAACAATTTATTTTAGCGGACAATTCGCCTATTAAAAATTTTGATATTTTAGTTTTGGACAATAATTCTACAGATAATACAAAAAATTATATTACACAGATAATGACTTATCATTCAAACGTTAAATACTCAAAAAACAAATATAATTTGGGAATATCCGGAAATATAGCAAAAGCAATGGAAACTGCGGATAAAGAATATTTGTGGATAATTTGTGATGACGATATATATGATTGGTCTAATTGGGACGAAATAGAAAAAGCAATTGAAAATAACACCGAAATTATCTGCGCCGCAAGATACGCTATTCCTGAAACAAACATTAATCAGCCTGAATACCAATTACTGCAATTAACTTTTGTACCGGCTATTATAATAAAAACATCTGTTTTTAATGACACAAATATGAGAAATTCTTTTGATAATATATTTACCCTTTTCCCTCATTTGTTTCCGGTTGTATCTTGTATAAACAAAAATACGACAATATATGTTGTAACCAAAGCCATCGTAAATAATGGTATGAACTTTAAAAATACTGATTGCAGTTACATCCGTGGAGTACAATCAAACGATCTCTGCCAAAGAACAAGGACAATGACATGGATAACAGGATATGCAAACGTATGTTCTATGATACAAAATGAAAAATTAAAACATAAATCAATGCTATGCGCAATAAATTTTATACACGGAAATTTTGCAAAATTTTGCAAAAATATGCACGCTTTATATTTTGAAAAGAAAAACTGGTTTCAAATAATTGATGTTTCTTCACAATTGGATTTAATAAGTAAAATAAGATTATTCTTTTCTCTTTTTAGAAGACATTTTGTTGGTGCTTGCACGGAAAATGACCATTTTGTTATAAGATTGCTGTTGTTCAAAATTAAATTTAAAATAAAAAAATATATAGAGGACGATTATATTGTTATTGACTTTAATTTTATGAAATTTAAAAAACATGTTGAAAAGAAATATATACTGTTGTCTATTTTCAATAGAGAGTTTAAAATTAGAAAATGAATAATCCATTATTATCAATTTGTATACCAACATATAATAGAGCAGATTATTTAAATCAATCAATACAATCGATTGTTAATAGTGACGGTTTTGGAGATAAAGTTGAAATTGTTATATCAGATAACTGTTCAACAGATAATACAGAAATAACTTGCCTGCAATGGTCAGAAAAATATACAAATATAAAGTACTTTAAACAATCAAAACCAACA
>JAQVBD010000017.1:23934-26287 GCA_028690485.1 Endomicrobiaceae bacterium | reverse complement strand
TGGAAGTTCTAATAATTTAGTAAAATAAATTAAATAATAAATATTTAAAACAGGTAGAGAGACTTTTCTCTACCTGTTTTTTTTGAGTATTATAAAATTTAAAATCTATTTTAATTTCTTAGAATGTTGCTGGATCCCAATTCCAAAGTTCTTCTTGGTATAAAAAATATACTGACCTTAATACTCTTTGAAAAGGGCTTTTTCTACCGTTTCCTTGTCCGCAAATACCTAACCATTCATCATTAAAAAGACCATCAATTGTTGGCCCTGCCCAAGCCCCTAAAGTTGTGTCATGTATTTTTGCAGAACCTGCCAGCCACCATTTATCAAGCCAGCAGTAAACGACTCCGCCTATTGAATTACCTGCTCCGCTATCATCCCAATAACTGTTTTTTTCTATATCTTTCCATACATTTCTATGATATTTTACTTGATAAGCTTCATCGGTAGTATTTTTTTTACTATTATATACATCACATCCAAATTCTGTAATTAAAACTGGTCTGTCAAAATCTTGTTTAACTCTATTCCAAAAAGACCCTAAACCATAAGGACCGGAATACTGGTTAAAGCCCAGAATATCTATACTTGGAGCATATTTTGCATATACTTTAAGGAATTTTGTTGTAGCATTACATATACCTATTGGATGGGTTTTATCTATATTTTTTATCATATGACATATTTCTTCAACAAATTCAGCAAATGCTTTAGGATCTTTACAAGCATTTGTTTTTGTTGTTGTTGAATTAGAATCCATACCGGATGAATCATTTTCATTCCCAAGCATCCACATCAATATGTAAGGCTCATCTTTAAATTCCATTACCATCTTTTCGATATTGTCTTTCATATTCTGTCTGTGTTTCTTATCTGAATAATCTGTTCCGCTATTCCAATCAGCATTACTTCCTTTGGTGTAAGCACCTAAGTAATTGCCCATAATAACTCTGATTCCAAATCTGCTGTATAAATCTCTTAAAACTTCCTTATTTATATTTTCACAATGATATATTCTGATAGTATTGCATCCCATAGCTTTTATAAGTGCAAAATCCCCAACAGCATTTTCGTCACTGTCTTGGAAATCATTTCTATTTAAATCTACCCAAGCATCATAAGGGCCATCGGCTTTTTCATTGCCATTTAAATCTTTATTCATCCATTCGTTTGGTGCAGGGTTACTAATTCCAACAACATCAGGAGAATATTCTAATCCTTTAATAAAATAATTTGTATTGTTTACAATCAAGCGCCAAACACCATTTTCATCTTGTACTGTATGAACATCTGAAAAAGCATTATCAGTAATAAAAGAACAATATATTGATGCAAATATAATTTGTAGCAGAATTATTTTTTTTAACATTTATTTAGTTTTATATTTTTCCCAAAGTTTTTTATATGTAAAATATGATTTTCTTAATTGTCTTTTAAAAGGTGAATCTTTTCCGTCACCTATAGAACATAATCCAAACCATTCTTCATATCCCCAGCCATCAATGAAAGGGCCCATCCATTGTCCGGTTTCATCATGTACAAAAGGATCAAATTCAGGAGGAGGACCTGCTTTCCACCATTCGTCTGTAAACTCAAAAACAGTCCCACCTAAAGCATTTCCGGAACCGTAACCGGCAAAATTTTCTTCCATGCTTTTCCAACTACCTTCATGATATTTTGCTTGTTCTTCTTCATTTCTTTCTTGATCGTACATTTTACTTAAAGCTGGGCAACCGTATTCAGTTATAACTACAGGTCTTTCATATACTCTGGAAACATCTCTCCATAAAGAACCAAAACCTTCTTTACCTCTATATGCGTTTGCTCCATATATATCAAGTTCCGGTGCATTTTGTGCACATATATCCATAAACAACAAATCTCCATTACATATTGCAACAGGTCTTTGCTGAGGATCTAACTCTTTAATTCTTTTTGCGCATTCATTTACAAATTTATAGTAAGCAGGGATATCTTTTCTTATATTACAACCTGTGCCTGCGGCAACACCAACTACACCTACAGATCCGTAATTATTTTCGTTTCCTAGAACCCACATTAAAACATAAGGTTCATCTTTGTATTCTTCTACCATTTTCTCAACACTTGCGAGCATTTTTTTACATTGTTCAGGGTTTGTATAGTCTGTCCCTTCAAACCATTCAGCTCCGGAATCAGTACAGTACATTCCTATAAAAGCTCCAATCATATACATAAAGCCATAATCTTCATAAGCAGCTTTAAGTAAATCTTTATTAAAGTTAGGATAATGATATAATCTTAAAGTGTTTACACCCATTTCTTTCATAAGTTGGAAATCACCAATAGGTTTTTCCTTCTTGTCTTGTTTTTC